>JABTUP010000036.1 GCA_015075325.1 Flavobacteriales bacterium
ATGTGTTGGTTTTTCTGCTTAATGAAAATGTTAGAAACAAAAAATCCAGTTTAAAACTGGATTTTTAAATTAAAGGTTTTTTTAAACCGTCATAATATCTTTTTCTTTAGCTTCGATTAGTGCATCTACTTTAGCAATGTGGTTATCGGTTAGTTTTTGTACATCTGCCTCAGCACCTTTGGCAACATCTTCGCTTAAGCCGTCTTTTTGCATTTTTTTAACTTCGTCGTTGGCATCTTTTCGTGCATTTCTGATACCCACTTTAGCGTGCTCACCTTCTGACCTAGCTTGTTTACACAAATCTTTTCTACGTTCTTCGGTAAGCATTGGCACGTTAATCATTATCTGCTCGCCATTGTTTTGTGGGTTTAATCCTAAGTTGGAGTCAATAATAGCTTTTTCAATTGGTCCAATCATGTTTTTTTCCCATGCCTGAACCGTAATGGTTCTACCATCAAGGGTATTTACATTGGCAACTTGTGCAAGAGGAGTTTTTGCTCCGTAATAATCAACCATAACACCGCTAAGCATCATTGGGCTGGCTTTTCCGGCACGTATTTTTTGTAATTGTTTATCTAAATGCTCAATTGCAGCCTGCATGGCTTCTTTTGTGCTGTCTAATACAAATTGTAATTCTTCGTTCATGAGATATTATTTTTTCAAAAATAACAAATTTTATCCTTCAACCAGTGTTCCGATCGAAGCATCTTGGTTAACAACTTTTTTAAGATTTCCAGGTGTATCCATATCAAACACAATGATAGGGAGTTGGTTTTCTTTACAAAGCGTAAATGCTGTCATGTCCATCACATTCAATCGTTTTTTGTACACTTCGTCAAACGTAATAGTGTCATATTTTTCGGCATTGCTGTCTTTTTCTGGGTCGGCAGTATAAATTCCGTCCACTCTTGTTCCTTTTAAAATTACATCAGCTTCAATTTCTATAGCTCTTAAACTTGCTGCGGTATCGGTAGTAAAGTAAGGGTTTCCAGTTCCTGCACCAAATATTACCACTCTTCCTTTTTCTAAATGTCGAACAGCTCTACGTTTAATAAAAGGTTCGGCAATTTCTTTCATTTCAATAGCAGTTTGCAAACGTGTTTTTACATCAACCGCCTCAAGTGCCGATTGTAAAGCCATGCTGTTGATAACGGTTGCTAACATTCCCATGTAATCGCCTTGCGTACGTTCCATACCTCCCTGCTCTGCCTGAATTCCTCTAAAAATATTTCCTCCACCAATAACAATAGCTACCTCTACACCTTGTTGTACCAATTCTTTAATTTCTTTTGCATAGGTATTTAATCGGTTGTTGTCGATACCAAATTGTTTATCACCCATTAGCGATTCGCCACTAAGTTTTAGAAGAATTCTTTTAAAAGCCATTTTTAAAAAGTTTTAGTCAAAAAAAAAGAGAAGCTAGCTTCTCTTTTTTTTAATAATATTTATATTAACCTAACATAATTCGCTTAAAGCCAACAACTGTTAGTCCGCTTTCAACTTCTTGTAGAGTTTGAGCAACTGTTTTTTTGTTGTCTTTAATTGAAGGTTGGTTTAATAAGGTATTTTCTTTTAAGTATTTTTTTACTTTACCTTCAGCAATTTTATCAACCATTTCAGCTGGTTTTCCTTCTTGCAATGCTTGGTCTCTACCAATTTCCATTTCTCTAGCTACAACAGCTTCAGGAACTTGAGTTTCGTCAATTGCAATTGGATCCATAGCAGCAATTTGCATAGCAACTTGTTTTGCTGCATCAGCAACTGAACCGCCAGCTTTGTTTAAGCTAACAATAGATGCTAATTTATTTCCTGGGTGATTGTAAGCTACTGTTAATTCGCCAGTTACCACTTCGTAACCAGAAACATCAATTTTTTCACCAATAACACCAGTTTGTTCTGTTATTTTATCAGCAATGGTTAAACCATTTCCGTTAAAACTTAATGCTTTTAATTCGTCGATGCTAGTTGGATTTTTTTCCATTGCAACGTCCAAAATTCTTGTAGCAAATGCATTAAAATCATCATTTTTTGCAACGAAATCAGTTTCGCAGTTTACTACAACCATTACTGCTTTTTTACCATCAGCAGTAGTTTTAGCAAGCACTAAACCTTCTTTTGCATCTCTATCACTTCTGTTAGCTGCTACTTTTTGACCTTTTTTTCTAAGGATGTCAATGGCTTTTTCGAAATCGCCTTCAGCTTCTACTAAGGCTTTTTTACAATCCATCATTCCTGCACCTGTTGTTTGACGTAGTTTATTAACGTCTGCTGCTGTAATGTTTGACATGTTACTTTATGTTTTTTATAATGTTATACTAAAATATTATTCTTCGATTACTTCTTCTTTAGAAGTTTCTTTTTTCTCGTCTTTGTCTTTGATTTTCTCTCTATCTTGTTTTCTTTCAGCTAAACCTTCAGTAATTGAAGCACATAAGATATCGATAATTTTTTCGATAGATTTTGAAGCATCATCGTTAGCTGGAATTGGGAAGTCAACTAAAGTTGGATCAGAGTTGGTATCAACAATTGCAAAAGTAGGGATACCTAATTTTTTTGCTTCAGCAATAGCAATATGTTCTTTCATGATATCTACAACAAAAACAGCTGCTGGCAATCTAGTTAAATCAGCAATACTACCTAAGTTTTTTTCTAATTTTTCTCTTTGACGAGCAATTTGTAAACGCTCTCTTTTAGATAAAGTAGCCATTGTTCCATCTTCTAACATTTTGTCGATAGAAGACATTTTTCTAACTGCTTTTCTAATGGTAACAAAGTTAGTTAACATACCACCTGGCCATCTTTCGGTAACGTAAGGCATGTTAATGTTTTTGATTTTTTCTGAAACGATTTCTTTTGCTTGTTTTTTTGTTGCAACAAACATTATTTTTTTACCAGATTTTGCAATTTGCTGTAAAGCTTGAGATGCTTCATCTAATTTAACTAATGTTTTGTGTAAATCGATAATGTGAATTCCGTTACGCTCCATAAAAATGTAAGGAGCCATTTTAGGATTCCATTTTCTTTTTAGGTGACCAAAATGTACACCTGCTTCTAATAATTCTTGAAAAGTTACTTTTGACATTTTTTTTATTGTTTACATTCTTTAATAACTCAATTCCTAAGTAGTTGGTTAAAACCAAGTCTCAGAAATTTAGATACTAAACAATAGGTTTATAATAGATTTGGATTTACTCCAAAAAATATACTAACGTTTACTAAACTGGAATTTTTTACGAGCTTTTGGACGACCTGGTTTTTTACGTTCAACCATTCTAGGGTCTCTAGTTAATAAGCTAGTAACTTTTAACAAAGGTTTGTTTTCAGCACTTACTTTAACTAATGCTCTTGAAATAGCATGTCTTACAGCTTCAGCTTGTCCAGTAATTCCACCACCATATACGTTTACTTTTACATCGTAGTTATCTACTGATGAAGTAGCAACAAAAGCTTGTTGAACTTTACCTTGTAAAACTGTTGTTGGAAAAAATACTTTGTAGTCTTTTTTGTTTACTACAATATTTCCTTTGCCTTTAGTAAGATAAACTCTTGCTACGGCTGTTTTTCTTCTTCCTGTTGCGTTAACTAATTCCATGCGTATTATTTAATCTCAGTTAATTTTAATTGTTGTGGTTTTTGTGCTTCATGTGGATGTTGGTTACCAGCATATACATGTAAATTACGGAACATTTCGCTTCCTAATTTGTTTTTTGGCAACATCCCTTTTACAGCTTTTTCTACCATAAAGGTTGGTTTTTTAGCCATTAATTGACTAGGTTTAGCAACTCTTTGTCCGCCTGGATAACCAGTATGAGAGATGTACTCTTTATCTTCGAACTTGTTACCTGTTAAAGTAACTTTTTCTGCGTTAATAACAATAACATAATCTCCACAATCTACGTGAGGTGTGAAATTTGTTTTGTGTTTACCTCTTATTAGGTTTGCTACTTTACTAGCCAATCTACCTAATGTTTCTCCTTGTGCATCAACAAGTACCCAGTTTTTATTAACTGTAGCACTATTTGCTGAGATTGTTTTGTAACTTAATGTGTTCACGTTATTATGCTTTTAATCAATATATTAAATACAATGTCCCTTAAATTGGGGCTGCGAATTTAGGACTAATTTTCTAATTCAACAACATTATAAACAATTTATTTGTTAATAAATTAATTTTTTTATTGTTTGACCTAAATTAAACGCTAAAAAATGATAATTACCTAACAAGATGTTGCTAGGTAGTTAAACAAATAATCTAAAATTAATAGATTATCTTAATGTGTTTTGCTCTTGAGCTTTTTTGTTGAATTTTTTTTGCATGTTTAACCAGTAAAACAAACCCAAAAAACCAACAACTATAAAAAAGTAATTAGGAACATTTCCTAGTTTTTCAAATACATTAAAAAATGCATTAAAAACATCGCCTAACCAGTAAATAAAATTTGTCATAATATTATTTTTGAAGAGCAAATGTAAAACTAATCTTTAATTTTTAAAAACTTATTTTAATTAATATTACAGCATGGTAATTAGAATTTTTAAAACCAATCAAGTAATTGCGAATGTTTTTATTCTCTTGCTCTCTATTTTACTATGGATTCCGGGTTATTTTGTATCAGTAAAAATTAATATTCCTTATTATTCTTTATTTAATTTTTTTGGTGCTTGGTTGTTAAAAATGCAATCCTTTCAAGTTTTTGTTGCATCTGTTTTGGTTGGATTACAAGCTGTTTTTTTAAATTATATTATTAATGAGGAAAAATTAATTAAAGGTAATTCACATTTGGTGGGTTTGTTTTACGTGGTTTTAAACGCTGCAGCCAGCTTGTTTTTATCCTTTAATCCAATTATTTTGGTTAACTTTTTTGTTTTAGGAGTTTTATTTTTCTTTTTTAAACTTTATACATTAACTCATGCAAAATCTTTTTTATTTAATTCGGGGTTACTAATTGGGGTAGGTTCTTTAATTTTTTCTCCTCTTTTGGTTTTATTTCCTCTGTTGTGGATTGTTTTATCTTATTTAAGAACGCCAAATGTAAAAGATTACTTTATTTCACTTTTTGGTGCGTTATTGCCCTTTGTTTATTTTATATCATACATTTATTTAACTGATCAATTGCTTAAAGTAAGTTTTATTGATTGGATTATTAACGATACTGTTTTCGAAGCAACTTCTTTTTCGCAAACCTATTTTTATTACCTTGGAGTATTAATTGTTTTATTGGTTTTTGCTGTTGCGAGTTTGTTTCTAAACCTATTTAGGGAAGTAGTTAAAACTAGAAAACTCTACATCATAATTTTTCTGTTAACCGTTTTTTTACTGACAACAATCTTGTTTAATTCTAATAACATTTTGGCTCTTTATGTTCTTCTTTCTGTACCATTTTCGGTATTGTTGGCAAACTTTTTTAATCAGATTAAACGCGAATGGCTGGCAGAACTTTATTTTACTATGTTGTGCTTAGGTATTGCTGCAGGTTATTTTTTATAGAAATTCATTTTCTCAACATATTGATGTACTGGTTCGCTAAGCAAATAACGAACATCCTTTTTGTTTTTGATTGCATCTCTAATAAAACTTGATGAAACTTTCATTACAGGTGCATCGCAGAAAACAACATTTTTGTGGTGTTGCAAGTTGTTTTCAACTATTTCCTCACTTGTTGATGCTGTTTTTTCCTGCTCGGTTAATGCTCTTGGATAAATATAAATTTTATGGTTGTCGATAATTTGCTCGTAGTTTTTCCAATGATGTAAAGTTCGTAGGTTGTCTTCTCCCATTATTAAACTAAATTGATGTTTTGGATACTTTTCTTTTATATAGGCAAGTGTATTTATGGTGTATGATGGCTTTTGTAAGTTAAATTCAATAGTTGAGGCTTTTAGTTTTTCATTTTGCTCCACAGCGAGTTCAACCATTGCTAAACGGTGGTAATCGGCTAATAAAGTTGATTTTTTTTTAAGTGGGTTTTGAGGGGTAACTACTAACCAAACTTGATCTAAATCGGTAAATTCAACCATGTAATTGGCAATAATTAAATGACCAATATGTATGGGGTTAAATGTTCCGAAATATAGGCCAATATTCATTGTTAGGAGTTTAGAAAGGATTTTACGATAGAACAAACCTCTTGTTGAGCAATTTCCAACTGATTATTTTCTACCGAAACATCAAATTTTGGTTCGTAAGTCATTTCTTCGGTAGCTTTGTTTATTCGTCTTTGAATGGTTTCTTCGCTTTCAGTACCTCTGTTTCTTAATCGTTTTTCTAATTCGTTAATAGAAGGTGGTTTAATAAAAACAGCCAAGGCATTTTTCCCAAAATATTTCGATAGGTTTAATCCGCCTTTTACATCTACATCAAAAATAACATGTTTACCACTATTCCAAATTCGTTCAATTTCACTTTTAAGTGTGCCGTAAAAGTTGTTGGCATAAACTTCTTCCCATTCAATAAAATCGTCTGTTTTTACTTTGTTTTTAAATTCTTCAACAGTTAAAAAATAGTAATCTACACCATCTGCTTCGTTTGGTCGTTTTGCTCGTGTGCATGCTGATACAGAAAACTCCAATCCTAAATTTTGTTGCAACAAATATTTAGTTATGGATGTTTTTCCAGCACCAGAAGGGGCACAAAGTATGATGCATTTACCAGTCATAATCAGTTGTCAGTATTCAGTATTCAGTTCACAGTCTTCGGTCTTCTAACTTCAGACTTCCAACTTATTTATAATACATTAAGCGTTTGTTCTTTAATTTTTTCTAATTCATCTTTCATTTGCACTACCAACATTTGAATATCAACATTGTTTGCTTTAGAACCTAGTGTGTTTATTTCTCTTCCCATTTCTTGGGTAATAAAACCCAGTTTTCTTCCTTCTGAAAGGTTGTTTTTAATGGTTTCTATAAAATAATTACAGTGAGTGGTTAAGCGAGTTTTTTCTTCTGTTACATCAAATTTTTCGATATAAAAAATCAGTTCTTGTTCAAAACGGTCTTTGTTAATGTTTTCTTTCCCTATAGCCTCAGCTAAGTGTGTAGCAATTCGTTCTTTCACCACTTCTAATCTTTTTGGCTCAAATACATCTACTTGTTTAAGTAATGATAGAATATTGGCTGTTCGCTGTAATAATTCTTGTTGTAATGTTTCTCCTTCAGTAATTCTAAAATTATTGGTAGCATTAATGGCTTCAATAATTAGTTCGTTTACTTTTTGCCATTCTGTTTCTTCTAGTTCTTGTTTATCGGTTTTAAACACATCGGGCATACGAGAAACAATAGTAAATAAATCGACACCGTTTTGCCCTAACTCATTAGCCATAACAGCCAATTCGTTATAGTATTTTTTGAATAAATCTTTGTTTACCGAAAAGTTGTTGGTTTCGCCAAGTGTTTCAAAACCTAGCGAAAAATCGATTTTTCCACGCTCCAATTCTTGATTAATCAACGAACGAATAGCAAATTCTTTTTCTTTAAATAAAGATGGCATACGAACAGAAACATCGGCTTGTTTACTGTTTAAGGTTTTAATTTCGATACTAAATTTTTTGCCATTTATTTCGGCTGTAGCTTTGCCGAAACCAGTCATTGATTTAATCATAAATTTATTTTAGGCAGCAAAGGTAATTAATTTGAACTTGATGCAATTGAATTATTTTAGCTTCAAGCAACCTAAGAATGGATTTTTAAGATTTTTTTAAATCAAGATTTATGTGAAGACAATCAATTACTCTCTAACAATTGCAACAACTCATCTAGTTTAGGTGATAGAATAATTTCTGTTCGTCTGTTTTTCTTTCTTCCATCGGCGGTATTGGTCATGTCTAACGGAATATATTCTCCTCTTCCAGCGGCTGTTAATCGTTTTGGATTTACCGAACTGTTGGTGGTAATAATTTTAACTACCGAAGTTGCACGTTTTACACTTAAATCCCAATTATCGGCAACATCACCTTTTCCATTTAGCGGAACATTGTCTGTATGTCCTTCAACCAAAATATTAATATCTTGATTTTGCTCCAATACTTTTGCTAGTTTTTTCAATACATCAACTCCTTTTGTTCCAACCGCATAACTTCCCGAAGAAAACAATAAGCTTTCGTCTAACGAAACATATACTTTTCCATTTTTTTGCTCAATTGTTAAACCATTGTTTTCAAAACCAAGCAAAGCATCTTTAACTTTATTTTTTAAAGCTGTAACCAACGAATCTTTTCTGCTTATCATGGCTTCTAACTCATTAACACGTTTTTCTCTTAGTTCCAATTCGGTTGTTAGTTTTTTAAGCTTTTCTTCTTTCACGGTTAGTGAGCCTTCTAAAGTTCTTAAGGCATCTTCTTTTGCTTGAAGTTCTTCTTGTGTTCTCAATAAATCTTTCGTTAATTTTTCAGTTGTTACTTTATTTCCCGACAACAGTTCGTTGTTTTTATCTAACAACAATTGGTAAGTTTTATTGATATTGTCGTAATTGGTAGTCATTAATCGCAATGAATTTCCCATTATTGTAGTATCATTTTCAAGAGAAGCTATTGCTTTTTTAAGTTGTTCAACAGATGAAGTTAATTCAATTGTTTGTTCTTCTAGTGTTTTGTTTGATGCTTTCAAACTTTCATTTTCTTCACTACACGTTTTATATTTTGAATTTAATTCTTCGTATTTACGTGCTGGAACGCAAGAAATTATTGATCCAATTAATATTGTTGCAACAACTATGTATGTTAGTTTTTTCATGGGAGCTATTATTTTTAACACAATACTAAACTTTAATAATTCTTTCTCAGTCCATCGTTACGTTAATTTATAAACAGTACATTATTAAAAACGATAGGAATACAACCATTTATTTAATTATTCGTCTTTTTAAAAGTTTTTATGCGTAATTTTACTTACTAAACTTATTTTTATATGAAATCAAAAATTACTTTTTCGTTGCTATTGAGTACAGTATTTGCAACAACATCATTTGCTCAAAAAGGCATACCAGGCATTGATTACAGAGCTTGTTCTGCCGCTGAGCGAAACAATGAAATAATAGATAACGACCCGTCAAAAAAAGCGTTGATGGAAGAACAACATCAATTTGCATTAGATTGGACAGAGAAATACTATGGAAAAACTTCTGTAAATCCAGCTACTGGTAAAAAAACCATTTTATACACCATTCCTGTTGTATGGCACGTTATTCATAATGATGGTCCGGAAAACATTTCGAAAGCAACAATTGAAAATGAAATTGCACAACTTAATTTAGATTATCAAAAACTAAATCCAGATTGGGTTAATGCTCATGCTGCATTTCTTGGAATAGTAGCAGATGTTCAAATTCAATTTAGATTAGCTAGAATTGACCCAAACGGCAATTGTACAGAAGGTATTACAAGAACTAAAAATACCATTACTTATGCAATGGACGAAACCGCAAAAACAATTCGTCCGTCTTGGAATACATCAACACGAACTTATTTAAATATTTGGCAAGGTAGTGCTATTGCAAGTGGAGCTGGTGGGTATGCTTTTTACCCAGGAGTAGTTCCAAACAACAGAGAAGGTGTTGTTTTAATTGCAGGTCAATTAGGGAATACTGTTACCCACGAGGTTGGGCATTGGTTAAACTTAATGCACTGTTGGGGTAATACAAATGACCCAGGTGTTGCAACTAACTGTAGTAGTGATGACGGTGTTGCTGATACCCCTAACACTATCGGTCAAACAGGATGCTCATCTACAGCAGCTTCTTGTTCATCAATAGATAATGTTCAAAACTACATGGAATATAACTTTTGTGATTTAATGTTTACCGAAGGACAGAAAGCTAGAATGCACGCTGCTTTAAATTCTCCATCAGATATAGGTAAAAGAAAAACACTGGTAAGTGCCTTAAATTTAACTAATACAGGCGTTGCAGACCCTTACGATCAAAACCCAATCTGTCAGTTGATTAGTGTTGATTTTACTTATAACAAAACAAAAATTTGTGAAGGTGAATCAATTACCTTTGCAGACTTTGGAACCTATAATGGTACACCAACACAATGGGATTGGACTTTTACAGGAGGAACTCCAAATGTTTCAAACCTTCAAAATCCAACTGTTACGTACAATACTGCTGGCGTTTATGGAGCATCTTATGCTCCAGGTAATGCTGCAGGTTTTGCAACTCCAATTTCAAAAAGTAACATTATTACTGTAAGCTCAATAAACGCACAGTATACGCTTCCTTTTGCTGAAAGTATGGAAAGCACAACAACGTTTAATAACGATTGGAAAATTGAAACCCAAAGTGGCGCTGGTTGGACAAATTCAACTACAGCAGCATATACAGGAAGTCGTTCTTTAAGAATAAATAATGTTTCAAATTCTTTAAATGATATTACAGAAGCAATTTCACCTTCTTACAATTTATCATCGATGACCAATCCAAAAATTAATTGGAAGGCAGCTTATGCAAAGAAAACAACTGGTGGTAATGATATTTTAACCTTGTATTCATCAATAGATTGTGGTGCTACTTGGCAAATTGTTACTATAAAATCTGCAAGTTCAATGGCAAGTGCACCAGCAACGAATGTTTCGTTTACTCCTTCTGGAACAAGCCAATGGAAAGACAATACGGTAACACTAAGTGCAGGTTTGGCATCTCAGTCGAATGTTCGATTTAAATTTCACTTCAAAAGTAACGGAGGTAATAACATGTACATCGATGATATAAATATTTTTGGTGATGTTCCTACTTCTGTAAACGAAATTAAAACAGTACACAATTTTAGTATTTACCCAAATCCAACTAAAGAAAGTGCTGTGGTAACATTTAATTTAGCTGCTGATGTTAAAACACTTCGAATTACATTAAAAGATGTTTTAGGAAAAGAAGTAAGTAATATTGTTAACGGTCAATTCTTCTCTTCAGGTAAATACAACATGAGTATTGACCAAGGAAAAAAATTAGCACCAGGATTATATTTTGTTGAGTTTAATGCTGATAACAAAATAAAAGTTGAAAAATTAATTGTAAAATAAATATTAAATTCTTTCCAAAAAAGACTCGACATTTATGTTCGAGTCTTTTTTTTATAAAAACCCTTTTTGTATGAAAATCCGTTTGTTAATCATAAGTTTTCTGTTTTATATTCAACTTAGTGGTCAAAATGAAATTCCTGGAGTAGATTATAGAGCTTGCTCAACAAGCGAAAAATATAATGAGATAATTAATAAAAATCCGATTATTAAAGCATTAATGCAGCAACAAAATAATTTTGCTCAAGAATGGACTAAGCAAAATTATGGCAAAACAAATGCTACAAACGGAAAGAAAACAATATCATACATTATCCCTGTTGTATGGCATGTAATACATAACGATGGGCCTGAAAACATGACGAAAGAAGCAATTGAATATGAAATTGCTCAATTAAATTTAGATTACCAAAAATTAAATGCTGATATATCTAATGTTCATGCTCTATTTAGCGGAATTGTTGCCGATTGTGAAATCGAATTCAGATTAGCAAGAATTGACCCTGATGGTAATTGTACAGAAGGAATTACCAGAACAAAAAGTAACCACACTTACTTAATGGATGACCCATACTCGGTTCGTCCTTCATGGAATACTCCAACCAGAAAATATTTGAATATTTGGCAAGGCAAAAATATTTCGTTTGGTGCTGGTGGCTATGCCTATTATCCAGGAACAGTTCCTGATGAAATGGAAGGTATTGTTTTAATAGCACAGCAATTGGGAAATACTGTTACTCATGAAGTTGGACATTGGCTGAATTTAGCCCATTTGTGGGGGCATAGTAACGATCCTCAAGATCCAGCAAATTGTATGGAAGATGATGAGGTTTTAGATACTCCAAACACAATAGGAAGAACAGGTTGCAGAGATACTGCAAACTCATGTGGTAGTGTTGATAATGTTCAGAATTACATGGAATACAATTTTTGTGATTTAATGTTTACTGAAGGACAAAAACAACGTATGCATGCTGCACTTAATTCATCTGCTGGAGCTAGAGATTATATAGTAAGCCTAACCAACTTAATAAATACTGGTACTGCCGACCCTTATGATGCAACTCCAATTTGTACACCAATTGCAGATTTTAATTATAATAAAACCTTTTTATGTGAAGGAGAACAAGTAATTTTTTCTGATTATTCATTTAACGCAACTCCAACTAGTTGGGATTGGACATTTAATGGGGGAACTCCAGCAACTTCAAATTTACAAAGCCCATCCATAACTTATAACACCAAAGGAATATATTCAGTAACATATCAACCAAGTACAACTAACGGAACTGGATTTAAACAAAAAGATAGTATTCTTTATGTTTCTGGTTTTTTAGCAGATTATTCTACAGCTCCTTTTAGTGATAGTTTCGAAGATTTGCCTTCGTTTGAATCGGATTGGTGGATAATTCCAAATGCCAATTTTAATTGGGAAAATACAACTGTTACATCTGCTACAGGAAACCGATCTATTATGGTTCAGAACATTTCTAATCAATCTACTCAAACAACTGAAATAATAAGCCCGTCGTTTGATTTAACTGCAAACAATTACATTTTAACCTATAAATATGCACATGCAAAAAAATTAAGTGGAGGCAACGATAGGTTATTGGTTTATTACACCACAAATTGTGGTAAAAATTGGTCGTTGTTAAAAGCTAAACTTAGTAGCACATTAGCAACAGCACCTCCAACCAATGCAAGTTTTGTTCCTACTAATACACAATGGGAAACTGATACAATTAATTTATCGGCACTTAGTAGTTTTAATAACGTAAAGTTTAAGTTCCATTTTCGAAATGGAGGAGGAAATAACATTTGGTTAGACGATATTAATATTGATATAGCTACTTCTATAGATGAAACAGAAAACATTAAAAGTTTTTCAATTTATCCAAATCCAACAAATGAAAATGCGGCTATCTTTTTTAAATTAACAAAAGATGTGAAACAATTACAAATAGTAGTGAAAGACCTGTTGGGTAAAGAAATTGCTCCAGTTCTAAAAAATCAATATTTAAAACAAGGAACTTATACTTTTAACATCAACCAACAAATAAAACTTGCCTCAGGAATTTATTTGATTGAGATGATTGCTGATGGAAATAGAAAAATTGAAAAACTGGTAGTTAACTAGTTGTCTTCAATTTAAAATAAATTATACCATTGTAGGAGTTTAATTCAACTTTATTGTTTTCGTTGTTAAACGAAATGTTTTCTAACACCAATTTAAAGTTAAATGTGTTGCTAGAATCTATTAATGTTAGCTCCTCTTGAGGTAAATCGTATTTCTGTACCATGCCATGTTTTTTAATCAAATCCTCTTTTAAAGGAGTTATATCAATCTTTGAAAATTCTTTATTATTCTTATAAACGATAATTAAATATTCATTTTTCAAATCAGTTTTAAATTCGTAACGATTGCTGTCAATACTAAAAGGAGTAACTAAATTCTCATCTTTGTTGAATTCATTTCGGTTGTAGTAATATCCGTTTATTCGAGTTTCGTATTCATAACCTGTTATGTTAATGAGTTTGTCTTGTGAGTTGCTCGAAAATGAAATATAACCATTGTCGGATGTACAATAAAGTCGGTAATCCAATCCTAAAGCACGCATGTAAATTTCGGCTTCGTTAATTCGTTGCCAACGTTCTTTTTTTAGGTTGTGCTGTTGTATTTTTTCGTCAAAGTCTTGTGTGTACAATTCGTCTATTGAATTGAAGCCGTGGTGGTCGTCTAAATAATCTAAAATGGATTTTATCTCGTTTTTCAACGAATCGTTTAGTAATTCTTGGTTTTGAGGAACAAAAGTTTCTCTATTGTAGTTGGTGTCGATAGTTATAGTTTGTTCGTTAACTAGTTTTCCATCTTTCAAAAAATTATTTTCTTCTAAAATGTGTTTTAGTCGGTTCGATTGGCTTTTTTCGCTCACACTAAACATGCTCCAAGGACCAAACGACATCAACACAATTGCAGCAAATAACGAAACTGGTATAAATTTAATGTTGGTTTTTCCGATAATAAAATACAAACAAACCATACTCAACCAAATACCCAACAAATAAACAATATAGCGATTAAGCGTAATGCCATAATCGTTTAATCGGATACTTATGGCAATAAAAAGCATCACTACCAGTGGAACTAAAATAAAGTAATAGGCTTTTGTTGTCCATTTAATCCAGCCATTTCCTTCAAGTTTTGCGTATGGATACATCATTAAAAAATTAAAAATACCGAGCACAGCAACACAGGTAATTAGGTACGAAACAATCCCTTTTGGCCAATCCCACAGCGACACAATTTTAACTCCATAACTGTAGAGAATAATAAGGTATAAACCTAATAACGGCAATAAGATGTATTGAGTAAATATTTTTAACCCTTTTGGGGATTCTTCCATTTGGTCTAACTCGTTAAAGTTTTTGGGCATGCCAGCAACAAAAAACCAGGTGTTAAAAAATCCTACAATAAAAATCCAGATCTCGGCATATAGCTTTTCGTGAATTTTTACATCAAACAATAAGTTTAAGGAAGCCAACGCCAACATAATTCCAACAAACAAAAAACCAGAATAAAGAGCTGAGGTTACTAGCCGAATAAACAACAATTTGTTGTATTGCCAAAAGCCATTAATTTCTTTGCTTTTAATAAATGGAGCAAATGAAACCAACAAATGAACAGCCAAGTTATAAATAGCATACCTTACATAAGGAACAGAGGTGTTAAAGGTTTGTTCTGATGTTGGCAAAGTAAGATAAAGCAAACCCAAAAGAACAACTCCTCCGAGATTAAAGAGTAATCGGTAGCGTTTATTGTAGTTGTTTTTATCAGTAAAAACCTCGATACAAAAAAACAACGGAATAGCTATTGCTGAACAAAGCATTACGTTGATTAAAGGAAAGGTATTAGTAGTAACACTTTCGTATTCTACCAAGTAAATACCAATACTAACGCCTATTAATGAAAAGAGTAATGTGAGCGGATAAAGAACTGCACCATTTTTGGCTTGTGCAAGCAAATAATTGATAGAGGGTAATTTCATAGACGTTAAATTTAGTTTGTACCCAAAACTCTTTTATTGAGGAGAAAGTATCGGTAAAGGATAAATTTAACAATTTTTATCAAATATGGATATAAAGTTTTTGCCACAGATTACACGAATTCACACAGATTAAAACACGCCGTAGGCGTGATTAATTTTGTTATTTTCAGGTTATTTTGCGAAAGAAATCTGCGGAAATCTGTGTAATCTGTGGCATTTTATGATTAATAAAGGAAAATCAAATAACCATCGGAAGTAAAAAACCTAAAACAGCACCAATTACAATAATAAGCATTACGTTTAGCTTGGCTACAAAAGTGAGCAGCAGACTTACAGCTAAAATAATAATGGCATTTAAGTTGGTTATCGATTCTATGCTCATGGTAACCAAAACAGCAGCAATTACAGCTATTGAGGAAGCATTTACGGCGTTTAAAAAATGTCCAAAAAACTTCGATGCTCTTAATTTAGGGATGATAGGATTTAGCAGCAGAACAAATAAAAACGAAGGCAAAAATATACCTGTGGTAGCAGCCAAAGCTCCCCAAATTCCGTTAATTTGATAGCCAATAAAAGTTGCTGTAGATAACACTGGCCCAGGAGTAAATTGCCCCGCAGCTACTGCGTCCATCAATTGTTGTTGAGTTAGATAGCCTTTGGTAACCAGTTCGGCATCTAAATATGCAAACAATACATAGCCGCTACCATACAACACAGCTCCTACTTTTAAAAAAATAAGAAATAATTTTACGGAAGTTATTTTTGTAACAGCAGCCGTAGTAGCTGGTATCATTAAAAAGGGGAATACGATTTTTTTGTTGGCATTTGAAGTATTGTTTTTGAGATTAAAGTACAATCCACCCAAAATACCAACACCAATTAGTGCAATAATTTCGTTTACACCAACTAAACACAATGCCAATGTAATGATGCCAATAACACCAAGCTCTATGGTTTTTAATGCTTTTTTACCCAATGTAATTACAGCAGCTAAAATAATGGCAATTACAGTTGGTTGTATTCCTTGTATAAAGGGTTTAATGTTGGGTAATTCGCCATAGGTGGTGTAAGCCCATGCCAACACTCCAGTAATGATGATGGCAGGAATGATAAAAGCCAATCCGGCAACAAATAAACCAACTTTTCCAGCTCTTTCGTGACCACAGTGCATGGTCATTTCGGTAGAGTTTGG
>JABTUP010000037.1 GCA_015075325.1 Flavobacteriales bacterium
ATTTATGAAATTATATCGAACTCACGTTATTTTAGTTATTGGAATAGGTATTTCTTCTTGTTCTAAGGAGGAAAACACACCAACACCGACTGCGGAAACACCTACAACTACACCCACACCTACACCCACACTGCTTGACCCCTGCAACGGTGATGATGGATTTTGTATGAATTACGGCTCAGTTACTAAAAGTGGTTCAGCAAATTTATTTGTTATTAATGGTAATAGAGTAAGAGTATATTGGGAAAAAGGTTCATCAACAACCTTTGAGCAAGTTGAGTTGGATATATATTCATTGACACCTGGTACATATAGTATAAATGGGACAGATGCATCATTAGAATATTATTCAGCAGCTGGAGGTGCAGTTTCAGCAGCTTATGGTTCTGTTACTGTTTCTGCATTAGATACAATTACTGGAGTTACAGGAACATTTACTGCAACCATGCAAGATAGCACAGTAATAACATCCAGTGTCTTTAAAAATATTAAAAAGTAATTTTTATTACAACAAAGGCGAGATTACTTCTCGCCTTTGTTATTTTATAATTTAATCCCTATTACCAAAATATCATCTATAAGGGTTCATCTTGTCTCCAGTTGAGAACAATATAATACCTACAATTAAATTTCTTGTATTCCAACTCAAGTAATTTATAAATTTTATCTAAACAAAAAACCGTCTCTTTATGGGAGACGGTTTTTAAATTAATTTTAAATTCAAATTAGAAATGCCACATGTCATGTTCCATATTAAACATATCTTCTTTGATGTTATCCGATTCAAGAATTAAATCTAATCCTTTTAGATAGTCTTTGTTGCTTCTATCATAAACATTTGATCGCTTAGTTATGTAGCTATTAAACATTCGTTTCCAAAAAATATCTTCATAAGTTCTCTTTTCAGCTTCATTCTGACGATTAAAAACATCATAATTAGCAAAAACATAGCGAGCCTCAGGAAAATAAACCCAAAACAATAACGCTTTACCTTTTGATTCACCTGTATTAGGGTCAACAATATTTAATGCTGGGGCAAGACCAATAATTCTAACATCCATGATAGAGCGTTCTCTGTCAAAAAACCAATCTTCTTTTAATCGATATTCAACAATATCAATTGATCCATACTCTTCATAAGTAGAATCAGCTGCACCTAATATTTCTTCTCCAAAATCATCATATTGTTTTGTTTCTTTCCAAAAACCCATTTTATTTTTGGCTTCAGCCTTAGTTAACTGTACAGTAAATTCATCACCTGCATCATCACTATATGCAGTTATTGTTCCTTCAAGAATTCCTTCTTTCAAAACATCAAATAAACTTTTTCTATCTTGAATAGGTGTAATTGGATAATATAAAGGATGGTTGATTTTTTCTCGCATATCAATTGTTCTCCATATTCTCCTATGCCACATCACATCAGCTTCTCTTACATGAGTATAAGGAACTACCCGACGAGTCGGTGTGTTTTCTTTAATCCATGGTTTATCCAACACCTTATTTTGTGCAAATAAAGATGAACTAGATAAAATCACAAAGAAAACTATTATTAATTTACGTAGCATAATCTACCTCCTTTTACTATTAATTATTATTAAATAATTTTAATATTAATATTTGCTAATTCTCTAGTTGTTCCATCAGGCATTTTTACCTTCATTTTCTCAACATAAAAACGCTGACCTCTAGCTGCTTTACTAATTAATGCTTGAGCTGCACCGTCCATACGGCTACCATTTACATTAACTTCTTTGTAATCACCAGAAACTGATGTTCCGAGTGAAAATGAACTAACCTGCACTTTTAAATCAAATTCAAATCCTTCCATTTTAGCTTGTATAACACCACTTGCAAGATCACTTTTCGACATAGTACAAGAACCTGTTTTTCCAGCAATATATGGTACAGGGTTAGGTATTTTCTTAACCCTAAACTCCGATTTACCTAAATTAACGGTTTTACCACTATCGTCAGTTCCTGTAACATTTATGGTAACTTTACCTACAGCTGTTGGTCTCATTATATACTGTCCAGCACCACTACCAGCTCTTAAACCAGGGGCAGACGCTTTAAAATTTGGCATAGGTGCTGAAACAGAAACTGGATTATCAATACCCATATAAAACACGTTCATTGATGAGGCTGCAACTGTAGTTGAAGGTTTTCCAACTTCAAAAGAACTATTGAATGGATATATTTTTGGTCCTTTTTTAGTTTTTACTTTTATAATTCCTCCCCAATCATGAACACCAACACCCTCTTTAATTTTAAGATAACCTTTTCCTGCTTGTACATCTTTTAATTGATACCATCCGCCATTTTTAGCAGAAGACCAATTATCACCTTTAGTACCTTTCATTATTTTATTTTCGTCTGTTTCTCCTTTTGCTACCGCAGTACTATCAAAACCACCAATAAAAATTTCAGGGTTATCTAAATCATTGTAAGCAGCAGTAAAAATTTGAGCAGCAAAAGAATCTCCATCCATAACATATGCCTTCTTAGCATAAGCAAACCCATCTACTTTACTAAATGATACACCTTCAGCGTCAATATTTTCATACAATTTTGAAACAGCCTCAGCCTCAGCAGTTCTAACATCTGATTGGATTTTAGAAAGGATAGTAATAACCGCCGCTAATGGAACATGGTAAAAGTTACCTGTTTCCCAAGTTTCTTTTGTTCCATTCACAACCCCAAAATCTTCAGTATTAAGAACAGCTAAAGATTTTTGCATTAAATCTTGAACTTCCTTATTTTCTTTAAACATATCAAGCAAATCTGCTTGGAATTTATTGATTTTACCTCTTAATTCTACAGCTGTAAATTCACCATCTTTTGGATTCGCTGGTTCAGCAAGCCCCATAATTAAAGTAGGCATATCATAATTATCCTTACTTTGTACATTTGAAATATGATATAAAGAATCTGGAGAACCTTCTGGAACATTATCTACAACTGTAACTAAATGTTTTTTTAGTTTATGAATATATTCATATAGTTCATCAGACATCTTTTTTACATTATCTGCTTTTTCTTTAAAAGGTTTTGCTGTTTCACTGTCAAGAGCAGCAGCAGCAAATTTAGAATAATAGATACTAGTTTTGTCAGCAAATGTAACGGTAGAATTTTCAATACCATCGTTTACTACGATAAAAGCATCAAGAATATCTTTAGAAACATTCATTGCTAAAAGTGCAGTTAATACAAGGTACATCATAGCAATCATTTTTTGCCTTGGTGGCAATTTTCCTCCAGCCATAGTCTAGAATATTTTATAAGTTAAATAAATTTTTGTCTTAATAGAAGTAAATTATCTTACAGTCATAGCAGTTAACATGTTGCCATAAACAGTATTCAATTTAGCTAAGTTCACTGATAATTCAGAAATATTTTCTTTATACCGTTTTGTATCTTCTACAGAATCAGATAAATTAGTCATTAAAGAATTAATTCCTTCATACATCGAATGCATGGTTTGTGCCTGTTGTTGTGAACCAGCCAATTGTACTTCGTATGATTTATTTAACGCTTCTAACGTTGATGCCATTTTTTGTAATTCTTCACCAGTTGATGAACCAGATTGTGCTGCATTTGATAATCCAGTTAAAGCTTGAGAAGCTTGTGCATAAGTATCTGCAAGTTCACTTACTTTATGAGAAGCAGATTTTAAACTGTTTGTGTAATCATTTGTTGCTACAGAAGCATCAGAAATTTCAGCTAATTTATTAGCATTATCACCTAATTTTCTTAAACCTTGACCTAAACTTTCAATTAATTCTGGTCCAATTTTAGCTTCAGCTAACATATCATCTAATTGTTCAGTAACAGGTTTGTTAGAAATGGAATGTCCGCCTTGTCCATGACCTTCATCCATTCCTGCTAACTCAGGATAAACAAGTGTCCAATCCAAATCCATATGAACTGGTTCAAAAGCTGATACTACAAAAATTAATGCTTCAGTACCAAGACCAATTACAAGCATTGGACCGGCACCAGGCCAGTGCATAATTTTAAACAATGCACCAACAATTACAACAGCGGCGCCTATACCATATAGTAGCCCCATAATTGTTTTTCCTTTTTTTGTTTCAAATAAAAATTCTACAAATCCCATAGTTTTAGTTTTTAAAAGTTAATTATATAGATAGGTTTTAATTAATTACAATTTTACATATTATCATCTTTAGCTCTACCAAGGTAAGTCATTACACATCTAAATCCAATATAGCTTTTTGCAGTATCTTGATACTCATAAGTTCTAGTAGATGTTTGAAGATAATAACCAACATCTTTCCATGAACCACCTCTGATTACTTTTCTTTTCAATACTGGTGGGTCATTTTCTTTTGCGTCATAAGTATAGTCTTGATTTAAATCGTGTGCAAAGTTATAAGCTGACTCATCAAATGCATTACTTGTCCATTCGGCAACATTTCCTGCCATACAATATAAACCAAAATCATTTGGGTTATACGAGTTAATTTTAACTGTATGGAAACCTCCATCATCAATATAATTTCCTCTCATTGGTTTAAAGTTACCTAAGAAACAACCTCTACTATTTCTAATATAAGGACCTCCCCATGGATAAGGACTCAAATCTAAACCTCCTCGTGCTGCCCATTCCCACTCAGATTCAGTTGGAAGTCTAAAATCATTAACGATAGTTGAACCATTTTCAATTAAGAAACTTTCTAACAATTGTGTTCTCCAGATACAAAATGCAGTAGCTTGTTTCCATGACACACCAACTACAGGATAATCATCATAAGCAGGATGCCAAAAGTAATTTTTGGTCATTGGCTCATTGAAAGAGTATGTAAAATCATGTATCCAAGCTAAAGTATCAGGATAAACATTTATTTTTTCTTTCATAATAAACTTAGATCTATCCATACTAAAAGGATGTTCTTCTGCATCTCTACTATCTCTTAAAGCAGCTCTTTTGTAATCAATCCAATAGTAATCGTACATTAATTTTCGAGCATCTAACTCTCTTCTGCTATAGAATCTTTCTGATGGAATATAAAAAAGTGGTTCTAAAGCTTCTCTATTTTCAGGAGTATTCCACTTTAGTTTTGCATACCAATTTAACATTGGCGGATCAATTTCTTCACCATATTCATTTTCTGCAATAGAAAATTCTTCTTCATCAATTTCTTCTGCCATTATTCTTCTAGCTAATGAGTCTCTTACCCAAAAAACAAACTGACGATATTCGTTGTTTGAAATTTCTGTTTGATCAATATAGAATGCTTGAACAGAAACTGTTTTTGATTGAGCTGTTAAAGCATAAGGAACATCTTGATCTGACGGACCCATGTTATAACTACCCATAGGTATAAACAACATTCCGAAAGGATCTGGTTGATACCACTCCTCTCTACCTTGAACACCAATTAATTCGCCATTACCTTTACTGCATGAGTAAAAAGTAGCTATGACAATTGTTAGTACTATTAATATTCGTTTCATTTTACCTCCTTGTTTTAACTATTCTATGTTTTTCATTTTAAAGAATAGTGTCGATTTAAAGTTGTCGACGAACTGCACTTAAACGCGACTTTTTATTTTAGGTTTCGTTTTTTTTATAAAAATCTTACTGAATGATATACTTCTCTTTTTGGTGGCTTAGATATTGCCGTACAATATTTAATCATAAACTCTAAACTACCATTACTATAATTACTTAGAGTAGATGTAGTAATATCGTATGAAGCTCCAATTTTTAAACCAGGTACTTGAGGAATATTAACTCCAGCAAGAAATGCAATAGCATCTTCAATTCTATAAGAAACGCCACCCCATACTAAATTATTGTACATTACTAATGCATTAAGATCTAATTGAGTAGATGCTGCATCGGTTTTTGCTAATACAGAAGGTTTTAAAACCCATTTTTGTGCTCCACCTGAAATATCCCAATCATATCCAGCCATAATATAGTAGTGACGAGATTGAGCATAATTAAGTGCTCCAACACCAGAACCTCCATCTGCAACATCTTTTAATTCAGAGGCAGTTAAATGTAATGTTGAAATACCAACATACATTTTGTTAGGAATACGATAGTATAAACCCATTCCTAAATCAAAAGTACTTGCAGAAGTACCTCCATTAGGTATTGAAGGATCTAAAGTTGGGTCATCAACCGCAATAAAATCAGTACCAAAAGATTTGCTTAACAAACCAGCATCAATACCTATTCCTAATGTTCCAGGTCCTAAAGTTAAATGATAAGAATAAGCCAATTTCGCAACTAACGAACTCTCAATACCTAATTTATCTTGAAAAACTGTTAATCCGATACCATGTTTATTAAAGATTAAAGCATCACCACTAAATAAGTGAGTTTGAGGACGTCCTTCAAAACCAGCCCATTGAGTTCTGCTTAAAAAAGTAAAACACATTCCACCATTAGCACCAGCATATCCTGGGTTAATACTTAATTTATTAAACATATTCTGGGTAAACTGAGCATCTTGCTGAGCATAAACACCTACTCCTGCAAGGAAAAGTGAGAAAGAAAGAATGATTTTCTTCATATTAAATAAGGGTTTTTTTGTTTAGTTTATATACAAATTAACTCACATTAGTCGGCTAAGATAAATAAAATTTATTTTTCTCCAAAAACTTTTTTAACTTTTAATTGTTAATTTCTTGTTCATAACTGAAAATCAAGCTAGTTTTTGAAATGTTTGCCACCATCTGTCGGGCATTTCGTCATCGCAAGCTGTTTGATAATCTTTATAAGAACATGGAACTAATAAATGTCGTTCATATTTTATTTTCTGATGCGAGGGGTATGGAACGTCCATCCACCATCTTTCACTTTTATCACTTTTGTAAAAAATTAATTCATTCTCTCCATTCTGAATATTTACTCTATACTTGGTATATGTTTTTCTTGAACCGACTGGAAAATCCTTTTTTCTATTGTTTATACCGTCAATAAAATACCAAATCATTTGAGCTACCAAATGAGCAGTTTGTCCATTATTATCGAATTCTGGATTTACTTCATAAAATCCGATTGATGTAAGTTTATCGCTTAAACCGGCATATCTACTAATTTGACAAGCTTGTTCGCCATAAAAACCATTAGGAGATGCATTTGCATTACCTGGTGATTCAGATTGACGAATAGCTGATACATCTATAGATATGATATCAGCATTACGCACAATAGGTTCAACATCTTCAATGTTTTTCTGAACTTGACCTAATCTATAAACATCGAAAAACAATTTACCCATTAAATCTATTTCAGTAGAATCTACAAAATAGGTTTGGTAACCAATATTGCTATAGTTAAACAAAAAATTGGGTTGATGTAATATGATTTTTGTTAAAAAGTTGTTAGAATTAATTTCTTCATCAGGCTCACCTAAATTAAAGTGAGAATCAATAGAAACTAAATTAACCGTTTGCTCTAAATTTTTGTATGCTAAAAAATTTGCATAGGTTAAATCCTGACTTCCTCCTATTATTATAGGTAAAATATTAAGCTTTAGTAATTCCTCTATAATAGAACTTAAAGCAAAATAAGTGTCGTTTAATGATGAACCTACTTTTAAATTTCCAAAATCTATAATCTTAGCAGAGCCATTTAACTTATTTAATCGGTATAAATATTTTCTTACATGATTTGGAGCTAGTGAAGTTCCTGCATTAAAACTGCTACCTCTTTCTTCTCCTACTCCTATAATTGCAATAGAATAATCAAAAAGTTCTTGCCCTTCATAAAATGAAATAGCACTTACAAAATTATTGGGTGAGTAATTAAAATTTAAATCTCCTTGTTTGAGATTAATTGGCTCGAAAAAATCAGAAAAATTCATTTACACAATTTTTTTTAATGCTCAAATATAGTGCTTCTATTTTTTCTTTGCCTTTTTTATGGGTGTTTTTTCTTCAATTAGTTTTTTTGCTTTAGCTAAATCGAATGATTCGATATCGATATCTTTTGGTAATTCGATTTTTATTTTTCCTTTTATTAAGTCAAATCTACCCCATCGTGCTTTCTGTACTGAAATTCCATCTGATTCCCAATTGTAAATAACCTTATCTATATCTTTTCTCTTTTTTTCTTCAATTAATTCAGCAATGTCTTTAGATGTTAGGTTGTCAAAATTGTATTTTCGATTCACGCTAATGTACATGTTATTCCATTTAATAAATGGGCCAAATTTACCTACGCCTTTTTGAACTGGCATGTTTTCATAAGTATCAATAGGAGCATCAGCCTTTTCTTTAATGCTAATTAATTCTAATGCACGTTGTAAATTAACACTGTTTATATCTTCATCTTTTGGAATAGATACAAAAAGCTTGTCGTATTTTACATAAGGACCGAACTTACCAACAGCAACAACAATTTCTTGTCCGTTATGATTTCCTAAAACTTTGGGAAATTTAAATAGTTCTAACGCTTGTTGAAGTGTTATATTTTCGATGGTTTGATTTGGTTGAAGGCTAGCAAATTTTGGTTTATCTTCATCATCGGCTCTACCAATTTGAATCATTGCTCCAAATTTTCCGATACGTGCAATCACCTCTTTTTTTGATTCAGGGTCTAGTCCTAGAACGCGTTCTCCAGAAGCTCTTTCGGCATTCTCCATAGTATTTTCTATGGTTTTATGAAATGGTGTATAGAATTCTTCTATCATTTTATTCCACTTCTTTAATCCTTCAGCTATTTCATCAAACTGTTCTTCAACCTTAGCCGTAAATCCGTAATCTAGTACTTTGTTGAAATTTTCAACCAAAAAGTCATTTACAATTGTTCCAATGTCGGATGGAAACATTTTTTTCTTTTCGGCACCGTAGTTTTCTTTTTTTGTTTCGTCTTTAATTTGAGCATTTTTTAGCGTAAGAACACTATAATTCCTTTCTTTACCTTCTCTGTCTTCCTTAACTACATATCCTCTTTTTAAAATTGTTGTTATGGTGGGTGCATAGGTAGAAGGACGACCAATTCCGAGTTCTTCCAATTTTCTAACTAAGCTAGCCTCTGTGTATCTTGGAGGATGCTGACTAAATCTTTCAGCAGCAATAATTTCTCTTAATTGTAATTTTTCACCTTGCTTTAATGGAGGAAGAATTGATTCATCATCATCGTTATTTTCATCATCTGTTGATTCCATATATAACTTCAGGAATCCATCAAAAAGTAGTACTTCTCCTTTTGCAACAAATTTTTCTTTGTTTGTTGAAATATTAATAGTAACCGTTGTCTTCTCTAATTTTGCATCACTCATTTGCGAAGCTACAGCTCTTTTCCAAATCAATTCGTACAATCTTGATAAAGATGGGTCTCCTGAAATGGTGTGTACATTCATATAAGTTGGTCGAATCGCCTCATGAGCTTCTTGAGCTCCTTTCGATTTCGTTGCAAACTTTCTTACTTGCGAATATTCTGCCCCAAATGATTGCGTAATTTCTTGTTTTGCTGCAGCAATTGCTTCATCCGATAAATTAACAGAATCAGTTCTCATGTAAGTTATTCTACCTGACTCATATAATTTTTGGGCAACTGTCATGGTTTGCGAAACCGAAAAACCAAGCTTTCTACTTGCCTCCTGTTGTAAGGTAGATGTTGTGAATGGAGCCGCTGGCGATTTTTTTGAAGGTTTAGTTTCTAATCCTTCAATTACAAATTCAGCATTTTTACAACTATTTAAAAAAGTTTCTGCTTCAGCTTTTGTTGAAAATCTTTTTGGAAGTTCGGCTTTTAAAATGGTGTTTCCACCAACAATAAAATTGGCAATTACTCTAAAAGCTGATTCACTTTCAAAACCTTGTATTTCTCTTTCTCGCTCAACAATTAAACGTACTGCAACCGATTGAACACGACCTGCAGATAATGATGGTTTAATTTTTTTCCATAAAACTGGAGATAGTTCGTAACCCACCAATCGATCCAAAACTCTTCTTGCTTGCTGAGCATCAACTAAATTTCTATCTATTTTTCGCGGATTTTCTACCGCTTTGGTTATAGCATTTTTTGTAATCTCATGAAAAACAATTCTTTTTGTTTTGTTTTCGTTTAATTCTAACGCTTCTAATAAATGCCATGAAATAGCCTCTCCTTCTCGGTCCTCATCGGAAGCTAACCAAACCGTTTCGGCTTCTTTTGCTAATTTTTTAAGTTCTCCAACTAGTTTCTTTTTATCTGAAGGAATAATGTATTCTGGTTCAAATCCATTATTAATATCAACCGAAAGATTTTTTCCGTGCAAATCTCTAATGTGACCGAAACTTGACTTAACCATAAAATCGTTACCAAGAAATTTTTCAATGGTTTTCGCTTTAGCTGGTGACTCTACGATAACTAAATTTTTTATCATTATATATAGGTTAAGTTTAGTTGTATGTTCAAAAAATATTTTGCAAAGAAATAAAATAAAATGGTTGATTTCCAAATTATTGAAAAAGGTTTGCTTATTTATATTATTATATAATATAAAAAAAATTGAAAAATTAACCCTAAAATCCAAACAACATAAAAATCGTGTCATTTTGTCATTAAAGCTATAATTTGATTAATTTTGTCTTCCTTATTAAAATAAAATGGAAGAAATAAAAAAAGTTTTTGATGAATCAATTCAAGGTAGTGCATTAATTCTTGAACCTAGTGCTGACGGAAAGAAAAAACTATACATCGAAAGTTATGGATGTCAGATGAATTTTTCTGACAGTGAAATTGTTGCCTCAATTTTAGCAGATAATGGCTTTAATACCACCAAAAATATTGAAGAAGCCGATGTTGTATTTGTAAATACCTGCTCTATTAGAGAAAAAGCTGAATTAACTGTTCGTAATCGACTAAAATCGTTTAACAAATACAAGAAACAAAAACCTGAAATGATTATTGGGGTTTTAGGTTGTATGGCAGAGCGTGTAAAATCGCAATTATTAGACGAGGAAAAATTGGTTGATATTGTTGTTGGTCCTGATGCTTACCGAGATTTACCCAACTTAATTAACCAAGCCGATGAAGGCAAAAAAGCAGTAAATGTAATTCTATCAAAAGAAGAAACTTACGCCGACATTAGTCCTGTTCGTTTATTGAGTAATGGTGTTACTGCTTTTATATCGATAACCAGAGGATGTGATAACATGTGCACCTTCTGCGTTGTTCCATTTACTCGTGGAAGAGAACGAAGTAGAAATCCTGAAAGCATACTAAATGAAGCCAAAGATTTGTTTGAAAGAGGTTATAGAGAAGTAACTCTGTTAGGGCAAAATGTTGATTCATATTTATGGTATGGGCAAGAAGGTTTAAAAAAAGAATACGAAACTTTAACAGCAGAAGAAAAAACAAAATGTGTAAATTTTGCCCAATTAATGGAGCAAGTGGCATTAATTAGCCCTTTGTTACGTGTACGCTTTTCTACATCTCACCCAAAAGACATTACCGATGAATTTTTACATGTAATGGCTAAATACGACAACATCTGCAACTACATTCACTTACCATTTCAAAGCGGAAATTCTAGAATTTTAGAATTAATGAATAGAGGTTATACCTCAGAATGGTACAAACAACGTGTTGATGCAATTAAAAGAATTGTTCCTGATGTTGCCCTATCTGCCGATATTATTGCTGGATTTTGTTCTGAAACTGAAGAAGAACATCAGGACACATTAGCCTTGATGGAATATGTAAAATTTGATTACGGCTATATGTTTTCATACTCTGAAAGACCAAACACTTTAGCTCAACGAAAGCTGAAAGATGATGTGCCAGAAGACGTAAAGAAAAGACGATTAGCAGAAATTATTACTCTTCAAAACAAACATTCGCTGGAAAGAAACCAAGGATATGTTGGAAAAACCTTTCAAGTGTTGGTTGAGGGGGTATCTAAAAAATCAGCCGATGAATTACAGGGAAGAACTCCTCAAAACACGGTAGCTGTATTTCCAAAAGAACATTATAACATTGGTGATTATGTAAACATTCATATTCATAGTTGTACTGGAGGAACATTAATTGGTAAAGCTGTTTAGTTTTTAAATTCCCGCAGATAACACAGATAAACGCTGAAAAAAATGAATTTTTGTGATATATCGATGATAAGCAAAATAAGTTTAATTGCTATAATCTGTAGAATCTGCAAGCAGCATGAAAAATATGACCGAGAATCAAATTTCATATAAAATTAGAGGTGCAATTTTTAAGGTATATAATGAACTTGGTGCAGGATTATTTGAGTCTGTTTATGAGGCAGCTTTAATTTACCAACTTCAAAAAGATGGATTAAAAGTCAAATCACAAGTTGCAATTCCAGTATATTACGATAACAATAAATTAGATGTTGGTTTTATATTAGATGTTTTGGTTGAAGATAAGGTAATTATTGAAATTAAATCAGTTGAAGAATTAGCAAAAATTCATCATAAACAAATTTTAAACTATTTAAAAATTACAGAATTAAAACTAGGGATTTTAGTAAATTTTAATACAGACGATATAACTGAATCTATTTTCAGAAAAGTAAACAACTTATAAAATGTACTGATGACTTATCAGATGAATGCAGAAAATGATATTTGTAAATTTGCGATAATCTGTAAAATCAGCGGGCAATAAAAAATTAAATGGACGCTCAACAAATAAAACAACGATTTGGAATAATTGGCTCATCTCCTGCACTTAACAGAGCAATAGATATTGCCACACAAGTGGCTATTACTGATTTATCGGTTTTAATTAGCGGAGAAAGTGGTACCGGAAAAGAAGTTATGCCGCAAATTATCCATCAACTAAGTGCTAGAAAACACAACAAATACATTGCTGTAAACTGTGGAGCAATACCCGAAGGAACAATTGATTCTGAACTTTTTGGACACGAAAGAGGTGCATTTACAGGAGCACACGATGCTCGTAAAGGATATTTTGAAGTGGCCGATGGCGGAACCATTTTTTTAGACGAAGTTGGCGAATTGCCCTTGCCAACCCAAGCCCGTTTGCTTAGAATATTGGAAACAGGAGAATTTATTAAAGTGGGTTCATCAAAAGTTCAGAAAACAAATGTTAGAATAGTTGCTGCATCTAACGTAAATATTCCTGAGGCAATAAACAAAGGTAAATTTAGAGAAGACTTGTTCTACCGACTAAATACAGTGCCTATACATTTACCTCCATTACGTGAGCGAAAAGAAGATATTCATTTGTTGTTTAGAAAATTTTCGGCCGATTTTGCAGCAAAATACCGTATGCCTACTATTGTTTTAGAACAAGATGCAGTTGATTTAATTACCAATTACCGTTGGCCAGGAAATATCCGTCAGTTAAAAAATGTAGCCGAACAAATATCCGTAATTGAAAACAGTAGAAACATTACTGCCGAAACCATTATTAAATATCTGCCAACCAATAAAACAATCAATTTACCAACATTATACGATAGTGCAGACAAAGCCGAAATGTCGGAACGCGATATTTTATATAAAGTACTTTTTGATTTAAAAAACGATGTTATTGAATTAAAAAAACTAGTTTTTGGAATCATCAACAACCAAGATGCCAGTATAATTGATACTGAAAACAAAAGCAACTTACTAAAAAGCATGCAACAATTGTATGCTAAAACAGAACACGTTACACAAGAAAACAATTTAGAACAAGAACAAGTTTATAAACCTCAAATTATTCGCCAACAGGCAGACAACATAACACAACATGAAGAGGTGCTAGAAGAATCGTTATCTTTAGCCGATAAAGAAAAAGAGTTTATTATTAAAGCATTAGAAAAATATAACGGAAAACGTAAAAATGCTGCTACAGAACTTGGCATTTCTGAAAGAACCTTGTATCGAAAAATAAAAGAATATAACTTAGAAAATTGATTAAAAAAGTAGCAAATATTTTCGCGTTGGTTGTTTTAACAACTTTAATGGCATGTAAAGTAAATTATTCATTTACAGGAGCTGCTATTGCCGAAGATGTAAAAACCATTTCGGTTAAACAGTTTCAAAACTTTGCTCCGCTTGCCAATGTCAACTACAGTCAAACATTTAGCGAAGCGTTAAAAGACATTTTTATTTCCCAAACCAACTTAAGTTTGGTTACATCAAATGGCGATTTACAGTTTGAGGGTTCAATAACCAACTACCAAATAACATCGGTTGCCATACAAGGAAACGAAACCGCAGCAAAAAACCGATTAACCATTACCGTAAAAGTAAAATTTACGAATACCAAAGATAAAAAACAAAGCTTTGAAACCGATTTTACTCGATTTACCGATTACGATAGTTCAGTAAATTTATCCTCTATCGAGGACGGATTGATTAAAGAAATTAACGACCAGTTAACCCAAGATATTTTTAACAAATCAGTTGGAAGTTGGTAAAATGCAAACTACTCATTTTATAAAATACCTCTCTTCGCCCGACACCATCAACTTGATGCCTGAACAAGATGCTGTTTCGTTAATTAAAGAATTTCCGTATTGCCAAAGCGGACAAATTTTATTGGCATTGCAACTGCATAACTCCAACCATTTGTTGTTTGAACAACAATTGAAAAAAAGTGCAATTTATTCGTCGGATAGAAAACGCCTTTATGAATTGCTAAACCAATCGACACAACAAAAAGAACAAAAAGTTGAACCTGTTGCTGTTGCAGAAAAATTAGTAGAAGAAGAAAAACCCATCGCACAAGTTGAAGAACAACCAAAAGTTGAACTCGTTGAACCAATTGCCGAAATAAACACAGAGAAAAAAGAAACTAAAATACCTGATTTAGAATTAGAATACCTCAACCAAGTTATTGCTTCAGCTTATACTTATGAGTTGGAAGATTTGGAAAAGTTGGAAGTAGGAAGTCCGAAGACTGAGGAAGGAAGACCGAAGTCAGAAGTCAGAAGTCAGAAGTCAGAAGAAGGCATTGAGCGTAGTTCTCTCCTTGAGGAGAGAGACAGAGAGGTGATAGGCTCAGAAGCAGAACTAGACGAAAACACTGAATTAACTTTTACCGATTGGTTGAAAAAAGTACAAAAAGGTGGCTTAACTTCTGTAAGCGAAGAAAAACCAGAAAAGCAGCATAAATTTGATTTAATTGACAAGTTTATACAAGAAGACCCAAAGATTAAACCAAAAAAGACCGAATTTTACTCACCAATAAACATGGCTCGCTTGAGTGTGGTTGACGATTCGGAGTTGGTTAGTGAAACGCTAGCCCTTATCCAAGTTGAGCAAGGCAACTATCAAGAGGCGATAAAAACATATCAAAAATTAAGTTTGAAAAATCCAGAAAAAAGAACTTATTTTGCAAACCAAATTAAAATTTTAAACCAAAAAATAAAATAGATGTTTACATTAATCACCGTTTTAGTAATAATAGTATGTGTGTTGTTGTTACTTATTGTATTAATTCAAAATCCTAAAGGTGGATTAGATTCTGCTTTTTCTACCAACAACCAAGTAATGGGTGTTAGAAAAACTGCCGA
>JABTUP010000038.1 GCA_015075325.1 Flavobacteriales bacterium
TACATTGAACAGGGGTTTGATTTATCAATAGGAGAATCAACACATGCTATTACTCATTTTATCGACGCAATCCAACCACCAATACCTACCGATTTTATAACAACAGTCCAAGAATGTGGTGCAGTTTATGTTGATATTAACCCTTGTTGGACAGGTTACAATGTAAACTGGAATTTTGGTGACGGTTTCGGAACAAGTTCATCAGCTTCAACCAGCTATGTTTACAGCAATTCGGGAACATTTACCATTACGCTAACTGTAAGTTTAGGAGTTTGCTCACAAACCTTTACGCAACAAGTTACTGTAAATACCTGTTGTACTGCTCCAACTACCATACCTGTTGCTGGTGCTAATTCAAGTGCTTATGGTAGTGGTTTTAGTGGTACCACCATCGCCATCAACGGTGATTTTATAATTGATAATAATTTTGTTATCAACAACAAAACAGTATTGATGGCTCCAAATACCAAGATTATAATACTTCCAGGAAAAACATTAAACATTTCAAAAAGTGAATTGTATTCCTGCGGCACAGATATGTGGGATGGTATAGAAATACGCCCAGGAGGAAGGCTGATATTGCAAAACAAATCAGTAATTGAGGATGCTAAAATTGCCGTATTATCTGATAATAATGGGGGGATTGCTAATTTTATTATCAGGAACTCAACCTTTAACCGTAATTACATTGGCATAAAAGTTCAACAACATCAAACTGGCACTCCACATCCAGGCACTATCCAATCAACTACATTCGATTCGCGTCCATCAACTACAACAACTACAAACACTAGACAACTTGATGCCCCTTATCAAAACCAAACTGCTGAAACTGGCATTGAGCTAAGCAGTGTAAATAGTTTTGTGGTAGGAAGTGTGAGTTCTCCTACAGCTAAAAATACATTTAAATATCTTTTAAAAGGTATACATGCATTAAACTCGGTTTATACAGTTTACAACAACGAATTTAGCGATAATGCCCAAAAAGGTTGGGCAATATACAACTACAAAGGAGTAAAAACAATTGTTGGTGGCTCAGGAAATAACCAACCCAATTTGTTTAAAAATTTATGGAATGGTATATCTCATGTTTCAAGTTCTGACTTATTAGTCGAAAATAATACCTTTAACAACATTAACGAACAAATTCCTTTTTCTTTGATAAGCTCTTCTGTTGCTATTTATACCTTTGAGTGTAACAATGCTTCCATTCAACTATCAAAAAATCAATTGAATACAGTTGCCACAGGGTTTAAACACTTTAAAAATGATAAAGCAACCTATAAAGCTATCGATAATGTGTTTAGTACCTTTACCAATCAGGCTATATCATGTATTGAAAACAGGTATGGAAATATAGATGTAAGAACCAATAATTTTACAGGTGGAGCAAATCCTTTGTATTTGAGCAATACAGCAGTTTATGTAGCAGGTACAGGTAACACTTTTTTAACCTCTTCGGTTGTTAAAATCTACGACAACACTATTTCTAGAATAAACAAAGGCATTCATGTTATAAATATTGGACGACCAGAAATTTATCGTAACGCTATTAACTTTGCAGCCAACATTAGCCCATTAATTAACGAATGGTATAAGGGTGTACAAACTCAGAATTGTGCTCGTGAAGAAATACACAACAACACCATAGACAAAACAGGTTCAAATCCTTCGGCAGCAGTAGTAAATGCATTGTATGGCATTAGCCTAGAAACCAGTAGTAACCCTGCTGTTAGTGAAAACACCGTTAAAAAAATGGGTAATGGATTTAGATTTAGAGGTTTTTATGATGAAGCAGATTTTAGGTGTAACACCATGACCAACAACTGGTTTGGGTTAACCATTGATAATGCTAAAATTGGCGACCAAGGAGAAGCTCCATCAGCAGCCCATCCGAATGGATTGGCTGGAGATAACACGTGGACTGACCCCACCATTATTGGAAGCACAACTGCTGTTAAAGGGTTAGGTACTATTTATCCAGCTGCTTTTTATACTAGAAGTGCTGGGTATAATTTTACGCCAGAACCATTTCATCAATCCCCTTTAAACGTTATATTAACAGGAAGTACTTCATTTCCTTTAATTACTTTTCTAACAACCGCCGACCAAAATTGCCAAACCATCTGTTACGACCCTACCACGTGTAAAATACGACGATTAGCCAAAATAGCCCGGAACGAAAATCCTTTCGACCAAGTACTAGGCAACCAACGGTTTATGATGCAGGAAGCGGTATTGCGTGGAGTAATCTCCGATTCGTTGGTGATGGACACCACTACGCAAGACGGTAGAGATTTACAAATGTTTATTGATACCTTAGCATTAACCAATGTAGGCAAACTGGTAGAAGTTACTACGTTATTTGCCAGAGGCGATACCACGTTGGCAGAAGCACTCAATTTGAGCATTAACCCGGCAGCATGTGCCGATGCGTACCATAAAATAGTAAACGAAATATATTTCCGTACTTGGGCTAAAAATGTGTTTGAATTTTCGCCGACCGATAGTACTGTTTTATACGACATTGCCATACAAGACCCACTGGTTTGTGGTACTGCCATTTACAATGCTCGTGTTATGATGAACATCGACATTAACGATTACAGTGTGGATGCAAACGGTAACCGGTTAATGAATACGAACGATGCTGCTGAAAAACAAGTACAACAGATTGTAAAAGGTAAGTTGTATCCTAATCCATCACAACACACTGTAAATTACGAAATAACCTTAGCTACCGAACAAGTGGGAGTATTGGTTTTTTACGATTTAATGGGTAAAGAGGTGTTGGCAAGTCAGTTAACATCAGGCGATAACAAATTAACTTTAGATGTATCAAAATTTAAAAACGGGTTATATTTGTACAAGGTTTTTGTAAACGGCAAACCACAAGAAACAGGTAAATTTATTATTCAACATTAACATCCCCTCTTGAGAGGGGGCAGGGGGTGTGTCCTTCTGAATAAGTAAAACGGAAATCAGGAATCCAGAACAAGCTGGATTCCTGCCTTCGCAGGAAAGACGTAGAAGAGCGGAAGAAAAACAACTAATTAAGAATTAACAACAATGACCAAAACACCAATACCATATATAAAAAGTGTTGCTAAAACAACACTTTTTATGGTATTGATGTTTTTTTTTACCCCAATAAAAGCCCAAACCTATTTTCATAAATATTTGGAACCTACTCTTCCCTTAAGTATTTTCCAGCAAACTGATGGTAATTTTATTTTAGTTGGGTCAACTGCTCTTTTTAATGCAAGTTCTCCAAGTGATATAACCTTTATTAAAATAGATTCTTTAGGAGAAATAATGTACCGAAAAGATATTTCATCAGCTTATTTTGATGATGTTTATTTTGTAATGCAAGACGATGATAAAATTTTTGTAGGGAGTGTAAGTGGACCTGGAAACTCATCTGATACAAATAAGCGAAGTATTACAGCAATAGACCTTGAAGGTAATTTAATTTGGCATGGTAGGTATGGCAATCATAAAAATATTGCTTCTTACACCACTTCAATTGCTATAAGCGATAACAAAGATTTAGTGGCATTAGCAACATTACCCGTAAATGATTCTACTGGGTTAAACGGGTTTTCAGTATTTGTTACAGATAGTAATGGGGTTTTTAAATTTGGCAAGGCTTTCTATTCTAATTTTGGCATAGGAGCTAATGTTATATTTAAGACAAAAACAGATAATTCATATTTGATTTTGGGTGGGTATTGTCCACTTTCTTTTCCTTGTTTTGGTTTGCATTTTATCACAAAAATTGATGAAAATTTGAATGTGGTTTGGTCAAAATCATACCAAAATGCTTTATATGATTATGTTAATGGCGTATTTGCAGGATATATATTACCTCGAAAAATCATTGAAAAAGACGACGGCAATTTCATTTTGTATGGTTCTGTTGTAGATTCGTCAGAAAATACATACAACCCATTTTTGTCAGTTTTTGACCCAAATGGAAATACTCTTTATTCTAAAAGTTTTTCATATGGATTTGGCACTGGTTATTTGAATGATAATTTTATTACTACTAAAGATTCTGGATATATACTTCTAGGCACTAGTAATAATAGTATAGCATTATTAAAGTTAGATGAGAATTTAAATTTGGAATGGATTAAAGATACTTATTCAAATAAACTTGTAACAACAATAGATATTAAACAAATTAACGGTAATGAATATATTTTCTTTGGAGAAGCGAGTGGTTATTCACAAACTTTTTCAGGAGCTAGTTTGCCCATCGGCATCATTAAAACAGATAAATTTGGCAACAGTGGTTGTTTTGAGCGAGATACCATGGCAACCACTTACCCTATAACGGTGTACGATTCGGTGTTTACCTTGCAATCGTATGATGAGGGGTTTCAGTCGGCATCGAGTACTACCGAGTTTTTTTCGCCCATGCAAAGCTATACCCATTGTTTTTGTAGTGTAACAGGTGGGTTTACTTTTACGGTTAATGGCGATACGGTTGAGTTTACCAACACCACCACAGGAGCAAGTAGTTATATCTGGAATTTTGGCGATGGCAATACCAGTAACGATTTTTCGCCTACCCATGTTTACGATACTTCGGGGACGTTTAACGTAAGTTTAATAGTGCAGGATGGCATTTGTAAAGATACCGTGTATGCCACTATAACCATTGTAGGAGTAAAAGAAATAGAAAATCCGTTAAACTTTTCGGTTTATCCTAATCCATCATTTTCAGAAAATGTGCAGTTTACCACCACAGAGCATGGCAGCTACCAATTAATAATTACCGATTTAACAGGAAAATTAATTGATAAAACTAATTTTACAGGAAAACAACATACCTATCAAAGCAAACAGTTGAGTATAGGTTTGTATTTTTACGAACTTACTAACGAAAATAACGTAAAAAGCAGGGGTAAATTGGTGAAGAGGTGAAACAAAAATATTTTTATCTTAAGTTTAAACTTTTCATCATCTAGTTGTAATTATTACATTTTAACCTTATTTTCAATTAACAAAATTTTGTTTAAAAATAGTTGGTAACTGAACTTGGTATGACGTAATATCAAAGCTACTTTTAAGTTATTTTGTATTCAAAGAAAATTAAACATGGAAATAACCTATTACGGACATGCTTGTTTTGTAGTAAAAATTGGAGAAACCAATCTGTTGTTCGATCCTTTTATTACACCAAACGAATTGGCAAAACACATTAAAGTGGACGAAATTAGCTGTGATTACGTTTTAATTTCACATGGGCACGAAGACCATTTGTCTGATGCCGAACAAATTTTAAAACGAACAAACGCCACCGTAATTGCAAACTATGAAATTGCTACGTGGTATGCAGCTAAAGGAATTAAAAACTATCATCCAATGAATTTTGGCGGGCAATGGAGTTTTGATTTTGGAACTGTAAAATTGGTAAAAGCCGAACATTCGAGCGTGTTGCCCGATGGAACTTATGGAGGAAATCCTGGTGGTTTTATTGTAAAAACCAAATCAGGTAATTTTTATTATGCTGGCGATACCGCATTACATACCGACATGAGATTGATTGGTGAGTTTGAAAAACTTCGATTTGCGGTGTTGCCTATTGGCGATAATTTTACCATGGGCATAGAAGACGCCATTAGAGCTACCGATTTTATTGAATGTGGAAAAATTATTGGAGTACATTTTGATACCTTTCCGTATATTAAAATTGACAAAGAAGATGCAATAAAAAGATTTGCAGCAAAAGGAAAAGAATTAATTTTATTAAACATTGGTGAAACCAAAATGATAACAATTTAAAAGCCTCCCCAACCCCTCCGAAGGAGGGGCTATGTAGTGGGCTAAAAAAATATTAACGATTTGAAAAGTAATAAAAGAAAGAAATAATTAAGACTTAAAAATAACTAACTTTCATACATTTAAGAAAGTAATGAGTATTGGAAACTCCTCCCCTTGGGGAGGTTGGGAGGGGCTAATAAATAAAAAATATACTATGGGAAAAATTATTGCAATATCAAACCAAAAAGGAGGCGTTGGTAAAACCACTACAGCTATTAATCTTGCTGCAGCATTGGGTGTGTTAGAATACAAAGTATTGTTGGTTGATGCAGACCCTCAAGCCAATTCAACATCGGGTGTTGGATTCGATCCTCGCAACATTAAAACCAGTATTTACGAATGTTTGATTAATGAAATAGCTCCAAAAGATGCTATCCTTCATACCGATTCGCCAAACTTGGATATTTTACCAGCACACATTGATTTGGTTGGAGCTGAAATTGAGTTAATTAATTTGCCAAACAGAGAGAAAATGATGAAAACATCATTAACGCAAATTAAAGATGCGTATGATTTTATTATTATCGATTGCTCTCCATCGTTAGGTTTAATAACCATTAACTCTTTAGTAGCTGCCGATTCAGTAATTATTCCAATACAATGCGAATATTTTGCTTTAGAAGGATTAGGAAAATTGCTTAACACCATTAAAATTGTTCAATCGAGATTAAACCCCGATTTGGATATTGAAGGGTTGTTGTTAACCATGTACGATATTCGTCTTCGATTATCGAACCAAGTAGTTGAAGAAGTAAAAACACATTTTCAATCGATGATGTTCGATACCATCATTCAACGAAATACAAAATTGGGCGAAGCTCCAAGTTTTGGTCAAACCATAATTATGCACGATGTGAGCTCAAAAGGAGCAATAAACTATTTAAACCTTGCTAGAGAAATTCTGCAAAAAAACAACATGACACAGATGACAACTGCTGAAAAAACAATTGAAATTGAGGATGAAATTATCCCAGATTCAGAAATGTAATACCCATCAGTTGAAACAACATAAATTTACGTTAAAATGAACAAAAGACCCGCATTAGGAAGAGGATTAGGAGCATTGTTGCAAAATGCAGACACCGACATAACATCAAAATCGGCTGATGATAAAGGAAATGTGGTAGGAACAGTTTCTACTATTTTAATTTCAAATATTGAAGCCAATCCGTTTCAACCCCGTACTCAGTTTGAGAAAGAAGCACTGTTGGAGTTGGCAGATTCTATTAAAGAATTGGGTATTATACAACCCGTTACTGTTCGTAAACTCGGTTATGATAAATACCAATTAATATCGGGCGAACGTCGATTTAGAGCTTCTCAAATAGCAGGGTTGGACAGAATTCCGGCATTTATTCGAATTGCTAATGACCAAGAAATGCTTGAAATGGCATTGGTAGAAAATATTCAACGTGAAAATTTAGATGCCATTGAGGTGGCGTTTAGCTATCAAAAATTAATTGAAGAATGTAATTTAACTCAAGAAAAATTAAGCGAAAGAGTAGGTAAAAAGCGTTCAACAGTAGCAAATTTTTTACGTTTATTAAAATTGCCAGCCGAAATTCAATTGGCTATCCGTACCAAAGATATTACCATGGGACATGCTCGTGCGTTAATTAATTTGACTGATACAAAAAAACAATTGGCAATTTTTCATAAAACCGTAAAAGAAGGTCTTTCAGTTCGTCAGGTTGAAGAGTTGGTTCAGGATAAAAAAGCTGAAAATGCCGATAAAATTGCTCAATTTAAAAAAGGAAAATCAGCATCGTTAACCTTTAGTCAGCAAAAAATAAAAGAAGATTTGGCTTCATTTTTAAAAACCGATGTTCAGCTTCAAACCAACAGCAAAGGAAAAGGAAAAATTGTTATTCCTTTTTCATCAGAAGAGCAGTTGGAACGAGTGATTGAATTGTTGGGGTTATAATTTACTTGTGAAAGGTTCTAAAAATTATCATTTTTTTTCCCCTCTACAAAAGAGGGGCAGGGGTGTGTCTTTAATAAATTCAATTTTTAGAACCTTTTCAATAGTTCCTTCTAAACATAGCTGTATTACCGTTTTAGCTGTTTTTTGCATAACGCTTACTTCATATAGTCAGCAAAATGTTACCGATACCATTGTTCTCGATTCGTCAAAAACAAAAGTACACTCGCCATTAAAAGCAACTTTAATGAGCACAATTGTTCCTGGTTTAGGACAAGTTTACAACAAAAAATACTGGAAACTCCCCATTATTTACGGAGGTATAGGAACTACGTTATATTTTGCTTTTTCTAATCATAAAGAATATCATCGGTTTAGAGATGCCTATTTAATTAGAATTGATACCGATAGCACTACCACTGATGAATTCGACGGTATTTTAACCCCCGAAAACATTAGAAGTAATATGGATGTGTACCGTAGAAACCGCGATTTTAATATTTTAATAGCTAGTCTTATTTATGTGTTTAATATTGTTGATGCTGCTGTTGATGCTCATTTATTTACCTTTCCGGTTAACGATAATTTGAGTTTTTATTTTCAACCAACCATTAATTTAACTCATAATAACCAATTAAGTAAAGGATTTAGTTTGGTCATTACACTTTAAATTTACCTCTTATGTAAGGTTTAAACCGACAATGTAAAACAACAAGTAAATTAAAATAAACACCAGCAACTTTAAGTTTTAGAATATAATTAGTTCACGGTTTTATGGTTAACTGATAACCGTAAACAGAAAAACTAGCAAAATGAAAATAGCAATAATAGGATATGGAAAAATGGGCGTAGCAATTGAAAAAATTGCTATAGAACGCGGACATGAAGTGGTGCTAAAAATTAATTTAGACAACATGCACGAGTTTACCATCGAAAACCTCAAAAAATGCGATGTAGCTATTGAATTTACCGAGCCAACATCAGTAATTGAAAACATTTACAAATGCTTTGAAGCCAATTTGCCAGTGGTTGTTGGAACTACAGGTTGGTACAACAAATTTGATGAAATAAAATCAACGTGTTTAACAACCAACAACACGTTGCTACACGCTACCAACTATAGTTTGGGAGTAAATTTGTTTTTTGAGTTAAACAAAAAGTTAGCTCAATTAATGAACAATTATTCCAATTATAATGTAATGATGGAAGAAATACATCACACCGAAAAGAAAGATGCACCAAGCGGAACAGCAATTACCTTAGCAGAAGGAATTATAGAAAATTTAGAAAGAAAAAACAAGTGGGTGAATAACCAAACTTTCGAAGAAAACGAATTGAGCATTATTTCAAAACGAATAAATGATGTTCCAGGAACTCACGAAATTTGTTACCAATCGGCAGAAGACGACATAACCATAACCCATACTGCATACAACAGAAATGGATTTGCTTTGGGAGCAGTTATCGGAGCAGAATACATTCACAATAAAAAAGGTATTTTTACCATGAAAGAAGTTTTGTTTAGCCTCCCCAACCCCTCCGAAGGAAGGGCTATGTAGATGCTGAAAAAATGTAAATCTTATTTAATAACGAATTTAAAATATCATATAATAATTAATAATAGCTTTGTGTGATGGAAAAATCCCCCGTCGGGGGACTAAGGGGGCTAATCTTAAAACTTAATATAACATGGAAATCAGTATAACAGCATTTATCATCTTGTCTATTTTGTACTTTTTGGCAACGCACCTGGCTTTGTACAAAATTTTTGAAAAATTAGGGATAGAAGGATGGAAAGCATTAGTGCCATTTTACAGCACACATTTGGCAGTAAAAGCCATTAACAAATCCATTTGGTGGACCATTATTTATTACGTTCCGTTTTTAGGTTTTGTGGTTTGGATGGGAATACTTGTGGAGTTGATGAAATTGTTCGGAAAAGTAAAATTCTCAGAGCATTTTTTAGGTGTTGTTTTTGCTGGAATTTACTTGCCATACTTGGCTTTTCAAGATGATTTTAAGTTTATTGGTTACGAAGAAGCTGCAAAATATAAAAAATCGACAGGACGAGAATGGGCAGATGCAATTGTATTTGCAGTAATTGCGGCAACATTAATTCGCGGATTGTATTTAGAAGCTTTTACCATTCCAACATCTTCGATGGAGCAAAAATTATTGGTAGGCGACTTTTTATTTGTAAATAAAATGGCTTACGGAGCTCGTGTGCCTAATACACCAATAAGTTTTCCTTTTACTCATCACAGCTTTCCAGAATGGGTTCCTTTTGTAGGAGGTAAAAAATCGTACGTTGAATGGGTTAAATTCCCGTATGCTAAATTGCCTGCAATGGGCGATGTAAAACGCAACGATTGTGTGGTGTTTAACTTTCCTGCTGGTGATACCGTTGTTTTAGAACACCAAAATCAAGTGTACGAGCAAATGATAAGAGATTACGGTAAAGATTTTGTTTATTCGAACTTTACAGTTGCTGGTCGACCTGCCGATAAACAAGAAAATTACATCAAGCGTTGTGTGGGTTTGCCAGGCGACAAATTGCAAATTGTTGATAGCAAATTAATGATTAACGACCAAGAAGCCTATTTCGATGAAAATGCTCAGTTTACTTACAAGGTAGTAACCGATGGAACTGGTTTTAACGAAAAAACCTTACAAAAGAAAAAAATTACTACCGAACCAATTCAGCAATTAGCAAATCCTAACGAGTTTGAATTAACATTAACCAACGCTGCTGCCGAGCAAGTAAAACAGTTTTCTTATGTAAAATCGGTTGAAAAAGTAATAGAACCGTTGGGTTACGTGTATCAATTCCAAAAAACACCTGTTTTTCCTAACGATACAGCTTATAACTGGACAAGAGATAACATGGGGCCGTTTACCATCCCTAAAAAAGGACAAACCGTTAAATTGGATTTAAACACGCTACCCTTGTACAGAAGAATAATTCACAACTACGAAGGACACGATTTAAAAGTTGAAGGAGGAAAAATTTACATCGACAACCAGGTAGCTGATTCGTACACTTTTGAAATGGATTATTACTGGATGATGGGTGATAATCGACACAATTCGTTGGATTCTCGTTTTTGGGGATTTGTTCCCGAAGACCACATTGTTGGTAAAGCGGTTTTTGTTTGGTTATCGTACGATGCACAATTGGGAAGAATTCGTTGGGAACGATTATTTTCATTGGTTCATTAAAGTTGGAAGTAGGAGGTAGGAAGACCGACTCTGAAAGTTTTCGAGGTTGAACAGCGAACAGCGAACCGAAAAGAAAAAAATGAAAACCATAAAAGACTGGATAAGAGCCTTGTTATTTGCCTTAATTACCGTAATGGTGATTAAGGCTTTTTTCTTTGAGGTGTTTACTATTCCATCTTCCTCAATGGAAAAAACGCTGCTCCCCGGCGATTTAATTTTTGTTAACAAAACCAGTTATGGATTACGTTCGCCAATTACTCCGTTAACTTTTCCTCTTACTCATCAGCACTTGCCATGGGTTGAGGGTGTTAAATCGTTTTTAGATTTTATTCAATTGCCGTATTATCGTTTTTTTGCCGATACCATTCAACGCAACGATGTGGTGGTGTTCAATTATCCGTTTGATTCCGATTATCCAGTCGACCACCGCTCGTATTACATTAAACGATGTATTGGGTTGCCCGGCGATGTGCTAAAAATCGACAACAAAAAAGTGTACATCAACAACCAAGAGCTGAAACAACCCAAACTTGCTCAGTTTAATTACAAAGTAATTACCACCAAACCAATAACCAACGATACGTTAATGATTTACAACATTACCGAAGGCGGGTTAGATGGATTAGAAAACCATTGGGAATTAACCATGACCGATACCGCATACCATCAACTAAAATCGAAAGACTTTATTTATTCTATCAAAAAAATTGAAGTAGAACCCAATGCTTTTGCCGATTATATCTTTCCGTATCACCCAAGTTATTTATGGAACATCGATTATTTTGGCGAAGTAGTTATTCCAAAAAAAGGAACGAAAGTAAAATTAGATAGCAACAACATTCATCTCTACCGCCGAATTATTGAGGTTTATGAAGAAAACACACTCGAAGAAACCAAACAAGGTTTTGTAATTAATGGCGAATTAACACCAACCTATCAATTTAAAATGGACTACTATTTTATGATGGGCGACAACCGACACAACAGTGCCGACTCACGTTTTTGGGGTTTTTTACCCGAAGATCACATTGTTGGAAAAGCTCAAACCATTTTGTTTTCGATGGACAACGAAAAGTATAAATGGGACAGAATGTTTAAAACGATTGAGTAGTTTAAGTGCCCACGACTGGATTCGAACCAGCACACCTTACGGAACCACCCCCTCAAGATGGCGTGTCTACCAATTTCACCACGTGGGCATAAACAACTTTGCAAAGAAACAAAAAAATAGCTGCACAGCCTTAAAAAAGAAAAAATTTAAATTTAATTCAAAACAAAAAAGGCGTTTCACCAAGTTGAAACGCCTTTTTATTTTATAGTTAATTACTGTTTATTGAGTAACAATAATTTTTTGTTGAATGGTTTTGTTGTTGCTTACTCCAACCACAAAATAAATACCTGGATTTAGTTTGTCTAAAGTCAATTTGTAGTTATTAGAGCCATTTAAATTAAACGATTGAATAGTTTGTCCTAATTCGTTGGTAATGGTATAAAAACCAGCTGTAGCAGCTTTAATTGTTACCACACCATTGCTAGGGTTTGGATAAATAGCAAACGTAGCATTGTTTAATTCATCAATTCCGGTTATAACAACATTGGTACAGCTAGAAGTATCTGAACAATTGTTTAATGTTACAATTACAGCATAATTGCCACTTACTGTTGCAACATAACTTTGAGCCATTTCGCCACCAATAGCAGTATTGGTGTTGCAATCAATCCATTGGTAAGAAGCACCACTTTGCGTTGCAGTTAATGTTTCGTTAAGTGCAGTTACAGTTAAGTCGGGCATAGTGTTAATGGTTACTTCAACGGTATCTGTATCAACACAACCAATAGAATCGGTTATGGTTAAAACATACGTTTCTGCATTAAATACCGTAAGTGTTGGGTTTGCAATTGTTGCATCATCTAAATTGGTAACAGGCAACCAAGAATAAGTTAATGTTCCTAAACCGCCAGAACCAGTTGGAGCACCGCCTAATTGAAACGATTGCTCGTTGCAATATCCAATATCAGAGCCAGCATCAGCAACTACCTGAATTTTTGTTCCGTAAATAATAAAAGGAAAACCTTGTGCTGGTGTACCTGTTCCACCATCTGCTGCATTGTTCCAAACACCACTAACTTTTTGTTTTCCGTTTCCAGTAATTGCAGTATTTAACGGTACAATTGGCGGAGCCCAAGGGCCAGAAGCCAAAGAACCTGCATAACTCCAATCTATCCAGTAGTTTCCGCTACTAAGAATTAACCCTGAAGCTGTACACACGTTTTTCATAATTGGACGAGTACTATTACCACTTGTAGTTTCAGTAATTCGGTAAACTCCCGACCATTCTGTTCTTATCATTGCATTGGTAGTGGTATCACCATAAACAAGTGTTGAAGCAGCATTTTCTGGAATACTGTCCCAAATTCTAAAATTTACTCCAGTAATGGTTGATGCAGTTGTTGAACCCGTTTGGTAACAGAAAAACACAATTGAATCTACTCTCCATTGGCAATCGGCAACTGTAAAATCATCGGCTACTCGGTTAAAAGAGGTTTGTTGAGCACCAAAACCGATGGTTCCCATACCGAATGTGGTAGTGTATAACATGCTTTCGTTTGCTCCACCAGCACCAGTTCCTACGCTGTTGAATACTGGACCGTTATCGTAAAGTACAGTTTGTGCAGAAGTAAAACTTGCACTTGTTACTAAAGCCAATGCTAAGCAAAAGCTGTTTAAATAAATGTTGTAGTTTCTTTTCATATAATTTTTTAGTTTATTTTGGGCAAAAGTAGTTAAAATTAATCATTCGTACTATACTCGCTTCTTAGGTCGCTCGTAGAATTCTATTTTTAATTGGACTACTTTCAGGGAAGCTTACA
>JABTUP010000039.1 GCA_015075325.1 Flavobacteriales bacterium
TGATACTATTTAATTTGTTATTCAAAAGTATTATTTTTTAGATAAATTGTGTTTTACTAAAATATCAATTAGCGAAATAGAAGCGTTTTCCATATCATTTACAATGCTATCAACTTTTGCAACAATGTAGTTGTAAAATACTTGTAAAATCATTGCTACAATAAGACCAAATACCGTGGTTAATAAAGCCACTTTAATACCATCAGCAACAACTGCAGGAGAAATATCACCCGCAGCAGCAATAGCATCAAAAGCACCAATCATACCAATTACTGTACCCATAAAACCTAACATCGGAGCAAGTGCAATAAATAATGCAATCCAAGAGATTCCTTTTTCTAATAATCCCATTTGAACACCTCCATAAGATACTACTGATTTTTCAACCATATCAACACCTTCATGGCTTCTATCTAAACCTTGATAAAAGATACTAGCAACAGGTCCTTTAGTATTTCTACAAACTTCTTTTGCGGCTTCAACACCACCAGAGTTTAATGCATCTTCAATGTTTTTCAACAATTTTGTAGAGTTTGTCGTTGCCATGTTTAAGTAAATAACTCTTTCAATAACAATTGCAAGACCTAAAATTAAACACACCAATACAATACCCATAAATCCAGGTCCACCTTCAATAAATTTTTGCTTAATTACCTGAGTAAACGATTGGTCAGCAGGTGCAGGAGCTGTTTCCTCTGAGGGTGCTTCTGCTGGAGCTGGTGTTTCAGCTACTGGAGCTGCTTCTTGAACTGTTTCTTCTGCTGCAGTTTCATCTTGTGCGTAAACTGAATTTAACATACCAAAGCTTAAAACGCTGGTAATTGTTAGTAATGCTAATAACTTTTTCATAGTTTAATTGTTTGTTATCTTCCTTATTTAGTTTTTAATTTATTTAAGTCGCCAAATTACAAAAAAATATATTTAATCATGTTATTTTTTGCAATGGTTTTTTTAACGGTTGATTTTTTAAATTAAAGGGCTGTATTTCTACAACCCTTTAAATAATTTATTTAATCTTAAATGCAGTTTTAACTTTTGAAACATAGTCTAGTTTTTCCCATGTAAACAATTCCACTTTAACTTTTTTCTCTTTTCCATCTGGAGATTTGAATGTTTTTGTTACCACTTCATTTACTCTACCCATGTGTCCGTATGCTGCTGTTTCGCTATATATTGGATTTCTTAATTTTAAGCGAGTTTCAATACCATAAGGAGTCATATCGAAGGTTTTTTCAACAACTTTGGCTATTTCACCATCCGTCATTTTAACTTTTGCTGTGCCATAAGTATCAATAAAAATACCCATTGGTTTAGCAACTCCAATTGCATAAGAAACTTGAACTAAAACCTCAGAACAAACTCCTGCAGCAACTAAATTTTTTGCAATATGACGAGTTGCATAGGCTGCAGAACGGTCAACTTTACTCGGATCTTTACCTGAGAAAGCACCTCCACCGTGAGCTCCTTTACCACCATAAGTGTCCACAATAATTTTACGACCAGTTAAACCAGTATCTCCGTGAGGACCACCAATAACAAACTTACCTGTTGGGTTGATGTGATAATTAATCTTATTATTAAACAACTTAGCATATTTAGGATAGTTCTTTTTAACTCTAGGAATTAAAATATCAACAATATCCTTTTTAATTTTAGCTAACATTTTTGGTTCTGTATCAAAATCATCGTGCTGTGTAGAAACAACAATAGCATCAATTCGAACTGGTTCGTTTTTATCGTTGTATTCTAACGTTACTTGAGATTTTGCATCAGGACGTAAATATTTAATTTGTTTGTTTTCTCTACGAAGTGCAGCCAACTCAATAAGTATTGCATGAGCTAAATCTAATGCTAATGGCATATAGTTATCTGTTTCGTTAGTTGCATAACCAAACATCATACCCTGGTCACCAGCACCTTGTTCTTCTTTTTTCTTTTTATCAACTCCTTGGTTAATGTCAGCTGATTGCTCATGAATTGCTGATAAAATACCACAAGAATTTGCTTCAAACATATATTCCGATTTGGTATAACCAATTTTACGGATAACACCACGAGCAATTTCTTGAACATCTAAATATGCTTTAGATTTTACTTCGCCAGCCAAAATAACTTGACCAGTAGTTACTAACGTTTCGCATGCAACTTTTGAATTTGGGTCGAATGCCAAAAAGTTATCGATTAATGCATCAGAAATTTGGTCGGCAACTTTGTCTGGATGCCCTTCTGATACAGATTCAGATGTAAATAAATACGACATTAAATTTAAATTTTAAATGATTAAACCAATTTATTAAATATAAGATTTGGAGTAATGTGAGAGTGAGAGCAGTTCTATTTTTAGCACTTTTTAATAATTTCTTTTAAGCAAAGAAATTATTGTGGTTGCAATCAATCAAATCATTCCACAAATATTTACGACAAAGAAAAGAAAAAATATTGTTTTGACAGAATCTGAAACAATTTTATTTGGTTAATTTTTTAAACACATTTTCAAGACTCTGTGTTTCTTTCTGAATCGTTAACACAGTTAATTCATTTTGCATAGCAAATTGATAAATATTGTTTCGAACATTATCTGATTTTATCTCTAAATACCATGTGTTGGAAACTTTATTTAATGCATTTGAAACACCATCGATTTTCTCCAATTGTGTTTTACTAACCTCTCTATCAAACTCAACAGTTAATACAATTGATTTGGATTGTTGTTTTTGTAGCTCTTGAGTAGAATCGTTTGCAACAATTCTTCCTTTATTAATGATAATGGTTTTATCACATATCGCTTCTACTTCTTGCATAATATGAGTAGAAAGCATAATGGTTTTTTCCTTGCCAATTCGTTTTATCAGGTTTCGAATTTCGTCCAACTGATTTGGATCCAAACCAGTAGTTGGTTCATCTAGTATTAAAACATCTGGATTGTGAATCATGGCTTGTGCTAATCCAACTCGCTGACGATAACCTTTTGATAAAGCTCCAATTTTTTTATTTTGTTCGATGGTTAATCCAACCATCTCTATCATTTCTTTTATTCGTTCTTTCTTGTTGGCAATTTTATAAACTCCTGCAGTAAAATCGAGATATTCTTTTACATACATATCTAAATAAAGTGGATTATGCTCGGGCAAATAACCAACATGTCGTTTAACATCAATAGGTTGTTCGGTAACATCAAAACCACAAACTTTTATCTGTCCTTCGGTTTGAGGAATAAAACAGGTAATAATTTTCATCATGGTCGATTTTCCTGCACCATTTGGACCAAGAAATCCAACTATTTGACCTGGCTCAATAACAAATGAAACATTATCTAATGCTTTTTGTTCACCATAAATTTTACTTACATTTTTTACCTCAATTGACATACTATAAGTTTGAAAATTTGTCCTTTACACAAACCTTTGTACTTGTTTACTCTACAACTAAATTTGCTCTGCGAAAATACTGATTTTAACTTAAAGCAGATTATTTCTTTACTTTTGATTTTTTAAACTTTTTGTGAAAGGAATTGTCGTAAAATCTACTGGAAGTTGGTACCATGTAAAATTGGAAAACGGAATTGTTGTTGAAGCTCGTATTCAAGGTAAATTTCGATTGAAGGGTATTAGAACCACCAATCCTGTTGCTGTTGGCGATGTTGTTACCACAAGAAAAGATGAGAACGACAACGTAGTAATTACCGAAATAGCTGATAGAACGAACTACATCATAAGAAAATCTATCAATTTATCGAAACACTCGCATATAATTGCAGCAAATATTGATCAAGCCATTTTAATTGTAACCATTTCACAACCGAAAACCACCACAGGTTTTATCGACCGCTTTTTAATAACAGCCGAAGCTTATCATATTCCAACGATTCTTGTTTTTAATAAATTAGACCTTTACAACGAGCAAGAGTTAGAAGAATTAAACTTTTTAATGTCTACCTATACTAAAATAGGTTATCGATGTTTAGCAGTATCTGCTTTAAACAATACCAATCTCGAAGAATTTAAATCTATTTTGAAAGATAAAACCTCGGTTATTTCTGGGCATTCTGGAGTAGGAAAATCTACATTATTAAATACGATAGAACCAACGCTGAATTTAAAAACAAGCGAAATTTCAGAAATGCATTCGCAAGGAAAACACACCACTACGTTTGCTGAAATGTTCGATTTAAGTTTTGGAGGTCATCTCATCGACACTCCCGGTGTTAAAGCTTTTGGATTAATTGATTTTGAGAAAGCCGATTTATCTCACTACTTTTTGGAAATGAGAGCAATTCTTGATAATTGCCAGTTTAACAATTGCCAACACATTAACGAGCCAAAATGTGCTGTTAAAGATGCTGTTGTAAAAAATGAAATTGCAGATTTTCGTTACAACAATTACCTCAGTATGTACAATGATGATGAGGAAGAAAATTATCGAGCAAAAGGATATTAGATTATGCGAGTAGTTATTCAAAGAGTATCACAAGCATCGGTTGAAATAAACCAACACATTAAAAGTAAAATTGGTGTTGGATTACTTATTTTACTTGGTATCGAACATGATGACACCTATGAAGATATTGAATGGTTGTGTGGAAAAATTGCTCGTTTGCGTATTTTTGGAGATGAAGATGGAGCGATGAATTTATCGGTTTTAGATGTAAACGGAGACATAATAGTGGTTAGCCAATTTACTTTACACGCTAGCACAAAAAAAGGAAACCGACCTTCGTTTATAAAAGCAGCACGACCAGAAGTTGCAACACCTCTTTATCAACAATTTATTGCAACTTTGCAAAAAGAACTGGGCAAATCTATTCAAACTGGTGAATTTGGAGCCGATATGAAAGTAGCTTTAATTAACGATGGTCCAGTAACAATACTAATAGATTCTAAAAATAAAGAATAAGAAAAAAGAACACAGATGACGCTGATTAATATGATTAAAAGATAAAATAGTTAACGAAGTTTAGATGTTATAATAAAAACAAGAAAAAATCATATTTCATCATAAGAGACCTGCGTTATCAGCGTTCAAAATAAATATAAACTATGGCATTAATTAAAACAGTAAACGGAGATACTCCTGAGTTTGGTGAAAACTGCTTTTTAGCAGAAAATGCAACCATTACTGGAAATGTAAAAATGGGTAATGAATGCAGTATTTGGTTTAATGCAGTAATTCGTGGCGATGTACATTACATTAAAATGGGAAACAAAGTAAATGTACAAGATGGAGCGGTTATACATGCAACCTATCAAAAATCGCCAACCAACATCGGCAACAATGTTTCTATAGGGCACAATGCGTTGGTACATGGCTGCACCATTAAGGACAACGTGCTAATTGGTATGGGTGCTATTGTAATGGACGATGTAATAATTGAAAGCAACTCTATTGTTGGTGCTGGTGCAGTTGTTACCAAAGGAACACACATAGAAAGTGGTAGTGTCTACGCTGGCAATCCAGCAAAAAAAATTAAAGATATTGACCAAAATTTAATTGAAGGAGAGATTAACCGCATTGCGGATAGTTATGTGATGTATTCGGGATGGTATAAATAAGTTGGAAGTCAGAAGTTGGAAGACCGAGAAAAAATATACCAATAACAAGTATCAAAAACTAACTATTTTTTATTCTTTCTTCGATTTTTGAAGTAGAAAACCCTGGAACAAATTGGATAACTTCTACTCTGCCGCCATTAGCTTTAACCACATCAGAGCCAACAATGTATTTCTTATTTGATTTATCGGTGCAGTTTGCGTCATAATCACCACCTTTAATTAATATATCAGGAACAAGTTGTTGAATTAACTCTAAAGGAGTCTGTTCTTCAAAAATAATTACGGCATCAACAAAACTTAATGCTGCAATAATTAAAGCTCTCGAATACTCATCTTGTATTGGGCGAGAACTCCCTTTATCCAATCCTTTGACTGATGAATCGGCATTAACAGCAATAATCAATCTATTTCCAAAATCAGCTGATTGTGCCAAATACTCAACATGACCACGGTGTAGAATATCAAAACAACCGTTAGTAAAAACAACTTGTTGGTAGTCTTTCTTCCATTGGTCTACCAGCTGTTTCAACTGGTTTAAACCATAGATTTTGTTCTTTATTTTAGCAAGTTTATTCATGTTTCATAAATTGTTAGCTAAGTTATCTTTTTTTACGTTTACGTTAAACTTCTATAAAAACTATTTAAATACGTAATATGCCGTATTGCTTAGTTATGCATTTAAACTTTATTTTTGTCAAAATGATGAAAAACAACAACCAAATTATTTCTGAGCGTGAAAAAGAAGTCGTTATTTTCATGTACAAAGGATTAAACTATAATAGAATTGCTGAACAGATGAATATTAGTCCAGCTACAGTTCGAAAACACACCGAAAATATTTACAAAAAATTAGAGGTTCATAATAAGGTTGAAGCCATTCATAAATGTATTCAAAAAAAAATAATTAAAATATAAAATACGGCAAATGACGTATTGAGATTTATATAGAGATAATAGATTTTTGCTAACAAAACAAATTTTAACTTTAAACACAAAACAATGAATAAAAAAATAATAAGCGGATTGCTATGTTTAGGTATGGCATTTAGTGCTACCGCTCAAATTGCACTAGAAAAAACAGTTGAACTAACGGGTAAATCTAAAAACAAAGGTTATTTAGGAAATGTTGTTGTTGACGATGTAAAACAACAATTTGATATGGTTTTTGTTACTAAAGATAATAACCGAAAAGTGGAATACGAAGTATATCAATTTGACTATGAGTTTAATCTATTAAACAATTTTAAAGAAGCCGAAAGAAAAGTTAGATCACGTTCAAAAAACAAAACCTATAAAGGAGACTATTGGGAAACTATAGGGGTTACTGCTAGTCCAAACATGACGGGAAAATTGGTTCTTCGAAAAACATTATACATCTACCAATGGAACTGGTGGAAAGGTGGATACGAAATCACTAAAAAATTATTAGATAAAGAAAAACCAAAAGAAGTTGATGGAGATGGAGATGATAAAAAACGTAAGTTGTTTTATACCGCCCACAAAGATATTGCTGACAAAGGTGAATTATTGGTTTGTGCATTAGTGAACAAAGGTATCATGAGCATGAGCAAAGAAGCTGATCGAGAATATTTATTAATGCATATCGATAAAGATTTAAAAACCATCAAAAAAACTCCGATAAAATTTAATCATCCTCAATCACTTTTAATCTCAAAAGAAATTGAAGATACTGATGAGTGGATTTTAGTTTTTGCTCCATTTAGTGCTCAAGGTTATGGTAAATTGGCCGATCCAAATCCAAACAATTTAACTTACATTAGAATTGATGAAGCAGGTAATGTAAAAGAACGTTTTAATTTCAACAGTAAATGTAACGAATGGGCAATTTTTGATGCTTATGCAATTGGAAACGACGTTTACTTTTATGGACCTGGAAACATTAATAAACCTGAAAAAAACTACACCAAAGCACCTTTTAGCATTACCAATGACGCTTATCCATCAGCTGGAGATGAAAACGTGAGAATGTCAACTCTTGAAAGCATGAAATTTGGACACCTTCAAATCGCTAAAATCTCTGGAGGAAAAGCTGAATTTGTTTCTGCTGTTTCAATAGATGAAATAAACACAAAAGGTATTAAACCTGCTTCTCAGAAAAAATTACGTGAATTTGACGGTAAAAAATTCATCTTAAATGGAGTTAACATTACTTCAAATGGAGATGTATTTGTATCAGGTCAAGATTTTAAAATTGACAATATGGGAGATGTAAAAGGAAGAGTTTACAAAGATTTGTTAATGTTCCAATTTGATAAAACAGGTGCTTTTAAAAGATATTATGGGGTTGAAAACACAGCAAAATCTGCAGGATTACTTGGAGGTGCTGGTGGAGCGAAATCGTTCCCTTCTGAATTTGCTCTTTATGAAGCTCCAAATGGAAAAGACTTATTTTGGAATGTATTCTTAGTTCAAGATGTTGATGTTGATTGCTCTTCTGAAACTTCAACCAACTATTTAGCTGGAACAAAAACTACAACAACAACATGTGTTTACACACCTCTATATCAAGGTAAATTTGGTAAAATTGATATGACTTCTGGTTCAATTTCTGACTTTACAACTTTTGGAGGAAAAGATTATTTCTTATACATTGACTTAGAAGACAATGGAAAAGGAAAAGATTCTCCTTACTTTAGTATCAATGGAGGAAAACAAGTGGTTTATGTTGCTCGTCAACGTAAAGGTGGCATAAGCGGTAGCGAACGTTGGGGAAATAGCCTTTGGTTTGGAAAATTTGATCCAACAAAATAGAATGTAAGTTTAGTTAGTTTTTCAGAGAAAGTGCCTGTGTAACAGCAGGCATTTTTTTTAAAAAAAATGTATTATTAAAACCGATAAAAAATGAAACATCTATTTTCTCTTTTATTAATTGCCTTTTTTTCAAATTCAATCGTTGCTCAAACACCCATTGTCTTTGATGCTGAGCCTGAAAATTTAGGAAACAAAGTAAATTCTGAATTTGACGAACTTTCTCCACGAATTTCTCCTGATGGAAAAACACTTTTCATCACCCGTTATCCTGCCAACAACAATGGAAAAAATAACATTTGGGTATCATATCTTCAGCCAAATGGAGATTGGAGTATTGCTAAAGACATCGGAACACCTCTGAATGTTTCTGGCTCTTCTACCTCAGTTCAATCAATTTCTCCTGACGGAAACACCATTTTACTTTCTAACCTATACAAATATTTTGATGGAAGTGTTTCAGGTGGAGGTTGTTCGGTAAGTTATAGACAACGAGGTGGATGGAGTTTTCCAAAAGGGCAAGTGATTGAAAAATACGAAAACCTCAACCAATACGTAAGCTATTATCTTTCAAATAGCGGTCAGTTCCTATTGTTGGCGGTAGAAATGAAAAAAGGATTTGGTCAAAAAGATATTTATGTTTCATTTAGAAATCCTAAAGACCCAAATGGATGGACAAAACCGTTAAATTTAGGAAATATAGTAAATACAAAAGGCGACGAATTTGGTCCTTTTTTAGCTGCCGACGACAAAACCCTTTATTTTGTTTCCGAAGGTCATCCTGGATATGGAAATGCAGACGTTTGGATGACAAAAAGACTTGACGACACTTGGACCAATTGGAGCAAACCAGTAAATATGGGAAACAAAATTAATACTCCCGATTTTGATGCCTATTTTAGTATTGATGCGTCTGGCGAATACGCCTATTTTTCTTCTGCTAAAAACAGCTACGGAAAAAGTGATGTTTTTAGAATAAAAATGCCAAAGGAAGCCAAGCCAGATCCTGTTGTATTGATTTATGGAAAAGTAATTGATCAAAAAACCAACCAACCGATAAAAGCAAAAATTAGTTACGAGCAATTACCTTCGGGTAAAGAAGTAGGTACAGCTAACACTAGTCCTGAAGATATGGTGTATAAAATTGTATTACCATTTGGTGAGAACTATGGGTTTATGGCTTCAGCTGATAATTATTATTCGGTAACTCAAAATCTCGATTTAAGCAAATTAGAAGCTTACCAAGAAATGGAAGTAAACTTATATCTGGCTCCAATCCAAAAAGACGAAGCCATTAGACTAAACAACATCTTTTTTGAATTTGGTAAAAGTGTTTTAAAAGAAGAATCTTATCCTGAATTGAATCGTTTGGTAAAATTACTAACCGACAACCCTGCCATTACTATTGAAATTAACGGTCATACTGATGATATTGGTGCAGATGCCGACAACCTTAAGCTTTCGCAAGAAAGAGCTGCGGCTGTGGTAACTTACCTCACATCGAAAAAAATAGGTGGCAACAGATTATCATCAAACGGTTTTGGCGAAACTAAACCCATAGCCGATAACAAAAACGAAGAAGGACGACAACTGAACCGACGGGTAGAGTTTGTGGTTAAAACGAAATAAATGATTTCGACAATAAACAATTTAACACTAAATTTTAATAGTAAAGAAACTTAAGATAGCTCGTTGGTTTCTCCGACAAATTGGAGAAAGAGCTATTCTAACACAAGTAATTGACTAAAAAAGTAGTTCAATGAAGAAATTTAATTGATTATCGATTCTACATTAAAAATTCAAAGCTTAAACAAAAAAACCGCCTTTTTATGGGAGGCGGTTTTTAAATTAATTTTAAATTCAAACTAGAAATGCCACATATCGTGTTCCATATTAAACATATCTTCTTTGATGTTATCTGATTCAAGAATTAAATCTAATCCTTTTAGATACATTCTATTATTTCTATCATAAACATTGGAACGTTTATAAATATAGCTACTAAACATTCTTTTCCAAAAAATATCTTCATAAGTTCTCTTTTCTGCTTCATTCTGACGGTTAAAAACATCATAATTAGCGAAAACATACCTAGCTTCTGGAAAATAAATCCAAAACATTACAAGTTTACCTTTAGATTCACCAGAATTTGGATCAATATTATCTCTTACAGGCGCAAGACCGATAATTCTAACATCCATAATAGAACGTTCCCTATCAAAAAACCAATCTTCTTTTATACGATATTCAACAATATCTTGAGAAGAATAATCCTCGTAAACAGAATCAGTAGCTCCTTCAATAATTTCACCAAATTCATCAAAATTATCCTTTGCTTTAAGCTCCCCCATTTTATTTTTGGCTTCAGCTTTAGTTAATTGTACAGTAAATTCATCTCCTGCATCATCACTATAAGCAGTAATAGTACCTTCTAAAACACCTTCCT
>JABTUP010000004.1 GCA_015075325.1 Flavobacteriales bacterium
AGCAGTAACACTACAAGCAGCTCCGTTTGATGTAATCCCTGAAATATTATATGCTTGTGGACTAGTAAATGGTGCATTAAATGTTTGAGATCCTCCACAAGAATTGGTTACTGTTAAAGTTCCTGTTGCGGGTGGATTAGAAAAAGTTATATTTCCTGTTAAACCATAGGTATTTGTAGCTGAATTACAAGAACTTGTATCAGCAGTTAATGCATCAATACTACAGCTAGTACAAGAAGATACCGTTATGGTAACATTATCAGAAACAGTAACGCAATTATTAGAATCGGTTGCTGTTAAAGTATAGGTTTGTGTAGCTGTTGGGCAAACAGTAGGTGTTAGTGTTGTACTATTGGTCATATCTGTAGTTGGCGACCAAGTATAACTTGCTGGGTAACTAATTTCTGGGTCATCAAAGGTAATTGACCAACCTTGTAATGTTCCAAAGCCAAAACCTAATCCTCCAGGTGCATTAACTTCTAAATTCCATACACCATTTGCATCACAACCATTAAGATTTGAAAAGGGCTGACTAGGATTCCAAGAGCCAGCAGCAGGAAATCCTCCTCCATTAATATTACCTCCACCTGAAGGAACAAAACAAACGTTAGTATAATTTGTGCCTGTTGCAACACCATTAGGCACCAAAGTAATCTGGCAACCATCTGGAGTAGTTAAGATAACATCAAAACTACTTACGTCTAAATTACAATTCTGCCCATTATTAATTGTTCCACCGTTACAAGGACAAGTTCCTGGACCAAAAGGTGGAGGTAAGGCTGCACACACTTGAGTGCCAGAAAAGTTAAAACTAGTTAAACAAACCTCTGTTATTGATGAAGAAGTGAGTGTAGTCTGATTCAATCCTGTAACATTAATATTCATATCCGCACTACCTCCAAAAACAACAGAAAACTCTGCATTGGTAAAAGTTGGAGTTGAAGCAGGACTAATTATTACCTTTGATTCTCCAGTTAACTGAATACAATCGCCAGGACAAACAGAAGCATTTGCATCAGCAGTTACTTCTAAAACAGGATTTACCACCTGAACAGTAATATTTTGAGTACAAGTATTTGTTCCATTGGTTATTTGAGCTGTATAAGTAGTGGGCGTTGATATACAAACTTGAGTGGGATTATCACCTCCACCTGAACCTAAAGGGTAATTATACCCATCATGAAGCCATGATATTTGAGAGTTTGGATCATTGAGTGTAATAATAACATTGTCGATTCCCCAATGGTCGTATTCTGCACCACTTACAGCGTTTTGATGCCACTGAATCATGGTATTAGCGGTCATTGCTCCTGCTGGAATTGTAACGCAATATTGGTTCCAACCGGTTAAACTTGCGTCGTTACCACCATTTGGATCCCAATATTCAATGGTTTGCCAAGTTGTTCCCCCATTGGTTGAATATTGAAGAAAAACCCCTTCATCAGGTTCATCTGGTCCTTCACAAGGTGAAGCATCGCCCTGTTCGGAATAACGCATTTCAAAACAAATGGTTCCTCCTAATGTTAAATCAAAGCCAACAGTAGTCATATCTCTAGGATTTACAGATGCGTCTCCCATCCACATAAATGGAGTTCCATCGGGCGAAGGAACACCACAAGTATTAGTTGCTATTGTAGTTGCCTGTGTAAATTGCCAACCTACAGGCGAACCACTATTAAAATCTTCTTGAAAAGCAACATTACCATCCATGCTACCAAAAGCAGAGAGCGTTACACACTCGCCACACAACACCGGATCTGGGTTAGCGAATAAATTAAGAGAACATTGGGCTTTTGCTTGAAAATTTGCAAAAATTAATCCAATGAAGAGAATATTATTGATTAACTTTTTCAATGTTAATGTTTTTAAATTCATACTTACTTAGTTGTTTCACTTTTTCAAGGTTCAACATTTTCTTAAAGATGGTTAAAAATTTTTTTTCTGGAGAACAATTGCCCTTAATTGTACTATTAGGCAAAAGAACTTCTTCAACAAGAAATTCTTTTGAATTTGAATTACAGCTTGTACATTTATTGTCGTACCAACTGTCTTTATGGAAGGAAATTTTTACAGGATAGTTGTTATTGTTTTTTAATTCAATAATTAAAATTTGCTTTTCAATTCCGTATTTAATATCACTACAGGTTTCTTCAGTTATATTTATTTCAACACCTTGGTCAGAAAAGTAATTGTATGCAAAGGTTTCATTTTGTGCAAAAACACTGTAAGTGCTTATTAAACTAAGCAAAAATATTATTGGCTTCATTTAGAGAAAGTTTCTTTTTTTATTAAGTTTATTGTTTCAAAATTAATCAATCCGCTTTATTTTACTATACTTGAACGTACAATCCACAATAAATAAATGTATTTATTCTGTTTTGTTAATTTTTGTGTAGTTTTTTCTGTTTTTTTAACAAAGACGCTGTTTTTTAACCCAAGGTTGCTTTTAAATAAAAAAGGTTGGAAAAACCTCCAACCTTTTTATAAAATCTATATAGATTTACTTAATAATGTTTACATGTCCACGGTATTCTCTAACAAGACCATCAATACCTTTTAGTTTTATTAGCCAAACGTAAGTATCAGTTTGAGCAATTTTAGAACCACCATTAACTGTACCATCCCAACCCGAATCCAAATCATGACCTTCCCAAATTTTCTCTCCCCAACGGTCGAAAATATAGAAATTGTAGTCTTTTTCAGACACTCCAAGTAAAGTTCCTGGTTTAAATACATCATTTAATCTATCTCCATCGGGAGTAAAAGTATTAGGAATAGCAAAGAAGAAATCTGGTTTTACTATTACATATTTAGAAATAGTATCGAAACATAAATTTTCATTTGCAACAACTAATGTTACCAAATAATGACCCGTATCTTGATATAAATGAGTTGTGTTTTGATTATTCAAATCTTGTTCTCCATCACCAAAATTCCAGTTCCATAAAACTACGTCTGATGAAGATAAATCAGAAAACTCGAATTCTGGGTTAAGAATTGTAGCGACATCAGGAAATGTTGTAAAATCAGCAATAGGATTTGGATAAACATGAATATTTTTAGCCTTTTTAATCAATGATTTACATTCTTGTTGATTGGTTACGGTTAATAACACTTCAAAAATGCCTGACGATGTGTAAGTATGTGAAGTTGAGTCGATTAATAAAGTTTGGTCTGTACTTCCATCTCCATTAAAATCCCACGCATAAATTAAATTTGGATAAACAGAAGTAACATCAAAATTAACTTCTAGTTCAACACATCCATCATCAATATTTGAACTTATGACTGCTGTTGCCGTATCAAATACAGTTACATAAGTGTATGTTGTATCATTTTTAGAACACCCATCAGAAACATAAACCATATATGTAGTTGAAGTCGATGGATTAACAGACGGGTTATCCATTGGATTTAAAACTCCAGGAGGTGTTGATGTATTTCCTGTTAAAGAATCATAAACTAGCCAATAATACATAAAAGGATTATTCGTATTTCCTCCTGTTGATGTTGCAGTTAAATTTGCCCATTTTCCTTGGCAAATATCTTCACTGGTTACAGAAATTTTTAATGGTGCTCCAACTGAAACAGATTCATTATAGAATTTAGTACATCCATTCGCATCTTGAACGACAATGCTATAGGTAGTATTTGATGTAACTGTATCATACAATGGACCTGGTGTTGTTGTGCTAAATGGAGGTCCCCATAACACACTATAAGCATTTGCAGGTGCTGTAAAAGGAGTTCCTCCTCCACCTACTCCAAACAATTGAATAGTTTGTCCGAAACAAGCTGTTGCTGGCATATTTATATCAGCAGTTAGGGCAGTGGGTTGAGCAATTGTAATTCCTCCTTGTGTTGATGAACATCCATTTACATCAGTAATTGTTACTGAATAAACCCCTGCGGCTAAACTATCAGCAATTGATGTAATTTGACCTGATGGAGTCCATTCATAGCTTAATCCAGTATCAGAAGAATATACAGTTGCAGTACCACTAGATTCACCGAAACAACGAACGTTTGTTTTAGCTATTGAATCAATAATAGGTCCTGTTAAATTACTAACTGTAATATTTTCAGAAACAATACAGTTATTATCGTCAGTAACAGTTACTGTATATGAGTTCGCTGCTAAATTAGAAGCTAGTGCAGTTTGTTGGTTTAATGGGTCATTCCAACTATAAGTATATGGAGAAGTTCCTCCTACTGTTGATGTTACATCTGCACTACCATTACTGTTACCACATGTTGATGGGATGCTGTTTACAACAATTGATAAAGCTGTTGGTTCTGTTATATTAAAAGTATTCGTTGCAGTACAACCATTATCATCTGTAACTATAACATCATAACTTCCTTGCGATAAGCCACTTGCTGTTTGACCAATACTAATGTTTGGTGTCCAAGCGAAATTAACGTATGGGAAAGTTCCACCAGTTACATTAATATCAATATAACCATCAGTTCCACCATTACAAGCAACACTAATCAAAGAATCTAAACCAACTACTAAAACATCAGGTTCTGTAATAGTTACAGTATCTAACGCTAAACAGTTGTTGCTATCGGCTACTTCTACAATATAAGTTCCAGCTACTAAGTTTGAAGCAGTAGTTGTTGTTTGAGAAGAAGCATCATTCCACTGATAAGTGAAAGGAGCTATACCTCCAGCTACCATAACTGTAGCTTCACCATTATTTCCTCCATTACAACTTACGTTTGTTGGAGTACCAACAACAGCAACCAATGCGTTTGCTTGCTGAATAGTAATCGATGATGAAGCGACACAACCGTTACTATCTGTAACTGTTATGCTGTAAGTTTGTGCGTTCAATCCAGTTGCCGTAATTGTATTTTGAGCAGGAATAGTGTTCCATTCATAAATATACGGTGCAACACCCCCTGTTACATCTGCAGTAGCTGTTCCATCTGCAGCACCATTACAACTTACATTGGTTGATGTTGGTATAGTTACCGTTGGAGAGCCTAAATCAATAACATCTACGTTAGTTGAATCTAAACAGCCATTTTGGTCGGTTACAACTACAGTATAACTACCTGCCACCAAGTTTGTTGCTAAAGCTGTAAATTGAGCTGGAGAGCTATTCCACTCGTAATTAAGCGTTCCTGACCCTCCGCCAACACTTACACTTGCACTTCCATTATTCGATCCACAGAATGAAGGTGAACTTATTGTTGAGACAAAATTTAATGGCGTTGGTTCGTTTATTACAATTCCGTTTATTGGGTAGTTACATCCGTTATCATCAGTTACTACAACCCCATATATACCAGCTACTAAATTTGATGCTGTATCTGTTTGTTGTAATGCTGCTGCTGCATCCCACTGATATGAGTATGGGGCAACTCCTCCTCCTGCAGTAACAAAAGCATAACCTGAATTATCTCCTGCACAAAGAACATCAACCGCAACATTTGTTGCAGTAAGAGCTACAGGCTCATTTATGGTTACAAAAATTTGGTCGGTACAACCATTATCATCAGTAACAGTAACTAAATAGGTTCCTGCAACCAAATTATTTGGAGATGGTGAAGTTGAAACAAGAGTTCCATTCAAATCCCATGAAAATTGATAAGCACCTGTTCCTCCAATTACTTCTAAAAGAGCATATCCATCAGAAAAACCATTACAGCTTACATCTAACGAGGTATCTAAAGCAAGAATCAATTCTGCTGGTTCATTAATTGTAATTGAACCGTTTGCTATACATCCATTATCGTCTGTAGCTATTACATTATATGTATTGGCAATTAAACCAGTAGCAGTTTGTGAAGTTTGTATAGAAGAATCGTCCCATAAATACGTAAAAGGTGCAAAGCCGTTAATTTCAGTTACAGCAGCTGTTCCGTCATTGCCTCCAAAACAACTAACGTTAGTACCATTTACATCAATGGTAAAGAGTGTTGGGTCTGTTAAAGCTACATTTTCAATAGCAATACAGCCGTTATCGTCGGTAACTGTAACTGTATAATTTCCTTGTGTTAATGCAAATGCTGTATCATTGGTTTGCGAAGCTCCATCATTCCAAGCATAGGTGTAAGGAAGTGTTCCTCCAACAGCATTTACATAGGCAATACCATCGTTATAACCAAAACAAATAGGGTTTGTTCCTCCAGCTGTTAAAGTTAATTCTGTTGGTTCATTTACTACTATTGATGTTGATAAATTACATCCGTTATCGTCAAAAATATTTACCACATAGGTTCCCGCAACAAGATTCACAGCTGTTGGAGTTGTTTGACTTAACGCATCGTTCCAAGCATAGGTGTATGGGGTAGCTCCACCAGAAACAGCAACAGTTGCAGAGCCAGTATTATCTCCAAAACAAAGTACGTCGGATTTGTTTGTTGAATCAATTTGTGGTCCTGATAAATTTGGTATTATAACAGTATTTGTAACCGTGCAACCATAAAAATCAGTAACTGTAACAAAGTAGGTTCCTGCGGCTACACCATTTAATTGACTAGAAGTACTTAATACTGTTGTTCCATCACTCCATTCAAAAGAAAATGGAGCCTGACCATTCGCCGAAACAAAAGCTTCTGCAGCACCATCAGCTTGATTACAATTTGCTGGAGTTACCACACTATCTAACTCCATCGCTGGTGGATTATTAATTACAATACTATCTGATATTATACAACCATTGTCATCTGAAACTTGAACGGTGAATGTACCTTGACATAAATTTGTAGCAGCATCAGTTACTTGTCCAAAAGGGTCGTTCCATAAGTAGCTATAAGGTGCTGTTCCTCCAGAAGGGGTTGCGGTAGCAGTTCCATCGCATGAATTCGGACAAACAGTATTTGCTTGAGCAAGAGTTGTTGATAAGGCTGTTGGCTCATTAATGGTTGTAGAAGTTGCCATTAGACAACCATAAGAATCGGTAATTGTAACAGAATAAGTTCCTGCAGTAAGATTTGTTGCAGGGTTTACTGTTTGGTTTCCTGCAGCAGCATCCCACTGATAGTTATATGGTGGAAAAGCACCACTCATGGATACAGTTGCTGTACCATCGTTACCACCAAAACAACTTACATCTGTAGTAATAGAAATAGATGCTATTCCAGCTGGTAAAGCTCCAACAGTGGTATTACCAAAAAACTTGCAATTGTTAGCATCCTGAACTTGAATATTATAAGTTCCAGGATACAATCCTGATATTGAATCAGAAAATCCAATATTTATTGTGGCGGTATCCCAAACATAAGTATAAGGAGCTAATCCATTGGTTGGAAAAGCCCAAACAGAGCCTTGATCAACTCCACAATATGCAGGCATTGAACCTAAATTAACAGTAAAAGGAGCTGGTTCGTTTATTGTTGCATTTACAGTAGTTTGACAACCAACAGCATCAGTTACTGTTAAAGTATATACTCCTGTTAGTAAATCGGTTGCTACAAGAGTGGTTTGAATTGGCGTAGTATTCCATGAATAAGTATATACTCCTGTTCCACCCGTTACGGATGGAAAAGCTTGACCATTTGCTTCACCACTACAAATTACATCGCTTGTTGAGTCAATAACTGCAATTAATTGAGTTGGTTGAGTTATATCAACAGTATCATTTACTGAACATCCTAAACTAGTTGCCGTTAAAATATATGTGCCTGCGGCTAAACCAACAGGATCTTCTGCTCCTATTGAACCTGGCATCCAGTTGTATGTTATTGCTCCAGGAGCACCTCCAACTGTTACATTTATTGAGCCATTTGCTCCTCCAAAACAAGTTACGTTAGTTGAAGTATGAGATGCAGTCATCATTGATCCAGGGTTAATGGTAACATTTGCCGTAGCAGGACACATATTTCCATCAAAAACGGTTACGGTATAAGAACCTGGAGCTAAATCAGTCGCCGTTTGAGTTGTTTGAACAGGAGTGGTATTCCAAGAATATGTATAAATTCCTGTTCCGCCAGAACCTCCAGCTGTTGCTGTTCCATTGTTTGCCCCTAAACAAGTTTCGTTAGTGCTTCCTGTTATCGATGCAACAACTAAGGTTGGTTCACCAATAGTTACATTTGCAGTACCAGTACAACCAGAACCATCTGTAATGGTTACCTGATAAGTTCCTGCTCCAGCTGTTAATGTATCGTTTGTTTGAACTGGAGTGGTATTCCATGAATAAGAATATATAGGAGTTCCACCAGTTGGAAAGGCATAAGCCTTCCCATCATTTGACCCATTACATAATGCATCGTTAATAAACACGGTATTTGCTGTAATCCCTAAGGTTGTAGTTACAGTAATAGTATCTGTAGAAACACAACCAAAAGTAACATCTGTAACAGATGCTATATATGTACCAGCAGGAATATTTGAAGCTGTCGCTGTATTTTGTACTGGTGTTGTATTCCATGAATAGGTAAAGTTTCCACTTCCACCTGAAACTACAGAAACTGTAGCTGAACCTGTTGGTAAACCACAATCAGCCTGGGTCATTGAGGTGTTTAATACCATTCCTGCTGGGTCAACTAAAACGGGAGATGTAGTTGTTATACAACCGTTTGCATCAGTAATTGTTGCTGTATAAGAGCCTGCATCTAATCCCGTAGCTGTTTGAGTAGTTTGAACAGGTGAAGTATTCCATGAATAAGTGTATGGAGCTGTTCCTCCTGCAGGGTTTGCTGTTGCTGTTCCATTTGTTCCTTGTGCACAAGTTGGATTAACATGATTTTCGGTTGCCGTCAATACAGTTGGTTGAAAAACAGTTGCAGTAGTTTGACCTTGACACAATGTATTTTGGTCAGTAACTGTTACAGTATAAGTTCCTATTGGTAAGCCTGAAGCGGTTTGTGTATTTTGAATTGGAGTAGTATTCCACGAGTATGCATAAGGACCTACGCTTGCAGTAACACCCGAAACAGTTACACTTCCAGTTGATCCTCCATTACACAAAACACTATCTGCTACAGCTGTTGGAACTGGAATTGGGTTTACCGTAATAATCATTGTAGTTGTAGTTGCACATTGACCTGCTGCAGGAGTAAATGTGTAAGTAGTTGTAGCTGTATTATTAATAGCTGGAGACCATGTTCCCGTTATACCATTGGTTGATGTGGAGGGAAGTGCTGCAAGAGCTGCACCACTACAAATTGGAGCTACAGCTGTAAATGTAGGTGTAATATTAGGGTTAACTGTTATCGTTAATGTTTGCGTCGTTGCACATTGCCCTGCATTTGGCGTAAAAGTATAAGTTGTTGTATTGGTGTTATTTATTGCAGGAGACCATGTTCCTGTTATACCATTGGTTGATGTGGTTGGCAATGCAGGAATAGCTGCTCCTGAACAATATGGACCAACTGCTGCAAATGTTGGGGTTATATTAGGATTAACAGTAATGGTCATTGTAGTTGTTGTTGCACATTGTCCAGCAGTAGGAGAAAATGTGTAAGTAGTTGTTGCCGTATTGTTTAATGCTGGAGACCATGTTCCTGTTATACCATTGGTTGATGTTGTGGGAAGTACTGCAAGAGCTGCACCACTACAAATTGGAGCTACAGCTGTAAAAGTTGGTGTTACTGGAGCATTAATAGTAATGGTTAATGTTTGTGTTGTAGCACATTGTCCTGCATTTGGTGTAAAAGTATAAGTAGTTGTTGCTGTATTATTAATTGCTGGAGACCATGTTCCTGTTATACCATTTGTTGATGTGGTTGATAAAGCAGGAATAGCTGCTCCTGAACAGTACGGTCCAACTGCGTTAAAAGTAGGAGTTACATTAGGATTAATTGTAATCGTTAATGTTCTAGTGGTTGCACATTGTCCTGCATTTGGTGTAAAAGTATAAGTAGTTGTTGCTGTATTATTAATTGCTGGCGACCATGTTCCTGTTATCCCATTTGTTGATGTGGTTGGCAATGCAGGTATTGCCGCTCCTGAGCAATATGGACCAACTGCATTAAATGTTGGAGTAATTGTGTTCGGAGCAGAATAATTCCTTGAATAAGTACAAGTAGGGTCGGCCGAAAATGTAGCAGTAACATTACACGCTGCACCATTAGCAGTTAATCCAGAAATATTATATGCTAAAGGGGATGAAAAAGGAGCATTGAACACTTGACTACCTCCACAAGAAGAAGAAACAGTTAAAGTTCCAGATGTAGGAGGGTCAGTAAATGTTACTTGTCCTGATACAGTATATTGATTAGATGCATTACATGCAGAAGGTGTTGCTGTTACATTTGAAATTACACAAGTTGGGCTAATAATAGAACAATCAGTGGCTCCAGAACCTCCTGTTTGATTAAATGTTATTGTTCCCGCTTGATTGGAATAATTTGTCAAAAGTAATAAGTAAACTTCTCCTGCTTGTGCGTTTGTGATGTTTGCTGTTTCTGTTGCAGAGGAAGAGTAACTACAATCTTCAACACAACCTGTTGTAGGGTTTGAACAACCTGCAGCTACACTTGTGTAAGGTCCAATTAAAGCAAAATCAACATCTATACCAGCTCCTCCTCCATTTGTTTGTTGGATAAAAATATCAATATTTCCAGTTGTAGCAACTTCTAAATAATACCAAATTGGATTTGGGGTAGTCGATAAGCAACTAAAAGCACCTGCATTTCCCACACCTGTTGTGTTCGGAAAAATTTCGGTTGTTCCTGTGCAAAAAGGCAATGCAGTTGCACATCCTGGAGGCAAGCTAGCAGGAGATGAAGGCGTACAAGGGGTAGGGGGCGGTGTGCCACAACCAATAGTAGCAGCCCATCCAGAATATGTGAAAGAACCGTCACTTGTAAAACGTATGGTAATACAAGTGTTAGTACCTCCAACTACAAGCGGACTATTGGTGCCACTGTAAGTTCCAATCAATGGAGCTGCTGTACTATTGCCATTATATATATACATGTAATCCCATCCACTTTCTGTATTAAAAGCCGAAAAGTTTAACCATATGTTTTGACCATTATTTGAACAAAATGTTACTGTATAATTTTGACTGTTTCCGTAACTACCACCAGAACCTCCTGAATCATAAAAAGTACCTGAGCATGTGTTGTAAGAATTATTACCGCTAGGGCTATATGTTTGTGTAAATGATGTTTTTGCAAATAGAAAAAATGCAACAAGTAAAATAAAGTTGATAAAGTATTTTTTCATTTTTTAATTATTGATTTGAATGATTTCAAAAATTGGGTGTTTGCTTGATGTAAAATCTAATTCAACATCATTATATGGTTTACTTGGATCGATATTTAACAAACATATTTCCTTATTATATAGCTCTTTCAATTCTTTTGCAGAATACAACTCAATTATAACATTTGTATTTTTTAATTTAACAGCTCTACGTCTATCTGTAAACCGTATTTCATCAAATTTTGTAAATTCTGCTGCTGCTTGAATAACAAAATCAGGATTAGAGTAACTGTTTAAATTTTTAATTTCATAATGAATTTTTGAATTATCTTTTGTAATTATTTCTTGTGCATAATAGGTTTTTAGGAAACCAAATAGCAATAAAGCAAATAAAACACCTTGTTTTATTTTAAATGTAAGTCGTTTCATACTCATTTTTTTCAACTAATATAATAATTTTTTATAACTATTCTTCAATTATTTTATAAATTTAACAAACAACGACTTTCCATAAAAAAATTATTTACTTCAGTAAGTTAATTTTTCCAGCATGTTGGTAAGGCTTACCTTCTGCATCATAGGTTATTATTTGCCAGAAATACATACCTTCTTCTAAAGTGTTTCCTTGATTGTTAACACTTCCGTTCCAAGCGGCATTTTTATCGGTAGTTTTATAAACTACATTGCCCGATTTGTTTTTAATTACCATCTCAAATTTAATATCCCAAGTAGTTAATGCTTCTGGCATAAAATCATCGTTGTTTCCATCAAAATTTGGAGTAAATGCTGATGGTGCGTACAATTCTAAAGAATTAACTATAGAAATTGTTTTTGTTATTGAATTAGAACAACCATTGCTGCTTTTTGCAGTTAATGATACTTCGTATTCGCCTTTTTTGTCGAAAATAAAAGCAGGTTGTTTTTCTTTGATAATTTTTGAATTGCCAAAGTTCCATTCGTAAATATCAGCTGTTTCTCCTTTGCAGCTAAATATTGTTTTTGGATATTTTAACTTGTTATCGTCAAATTGAGTTGATTGCTCTTGATAAGTAAAATCAACATTTGGTAACGATTGAACTGTAATTTGTTGAATTGATTTACTTTCTTCAGCAGTTTTTTTGTTTGTAACCAAAAGAGTAACAACAAAAGTTCCTTGTTGTTTAAAAACGTGCTTTGGGTTTGGTTTTATAGAAAAATTACCATCTCCAAAATCCCATGTGTATGATAACAATTCTTTTTTGTCAATAGCATCAAAGCTTACCTCATCACCCAAACAAACTTTTTTGTTTGAAACAATAAATTCGGAAGAAAACTTATCCTGATTGGTTTTAACTGACTTATTGATGTTGTCATTTACAACCTCATCATTTCTTCTTTCCGAAACATCAACAGCTTTTTCGCTAATTGGAGTTTCGAGCTTTTCAAGTTTTATTTTTTCAATTGGTAAAACGGGTGTTTTTTCATTTTTCTGTTCTTGTACAATAATTGGGTTTGTACTGTTTGTTTCTTCGTTTATTATTGCCTCTTCAGTATTATTAGTTTCTACAAAATGTTTATTGGTTTTAACGGTATAATCTGGTGTTGAACTTTGATAAATAAAATAAAATCCTAAGGCAACAAATACTGTTACTGCAACCGATAAAATAGTGTTTTTTACTATTTTGGCTTTTTTAATGCTTGTTAATTTTTGATCTAAAGCATTCCAGTGAGCTTCATTAAACTTGGGTTCAAATTGCTCAACTTTTTGCTTTATTATGTCTTCAAACTTATCCATGTTGTTTGACTTTTGCTCTTTTTAATAATATTTCTTGTAGGTTCTGCTTAGCTTTTGATAGATTAGATTTTGAGGTTCCTTCAGAAATATTAAGTTGTTCTGAAATTTCTTTATGAGAATATCCATCTATCACATACATATTAAAAACTGTTTTGTAAACAGGGCTTAATTGCTGAATAGAGTGCATAATTTCATCTACTCCAAAATTGCTGTAAATACTGTCTGCACTTTCTATACGAGCTGTTTCAAGTATAAAGTTATTGTCATCTTCTACAAAATAAATTCCTTTATTTTTTCTGTAGAAATCAATGGCAGTATTTACCATAATTTTTCTAATCCAACCTTCAAAAGAACCTTTAAAATCGTAGCTTTTTAAGTGGCTAAACACTTTCACAAATCCATCTTGCAATAAATCTTGTGCATCATCGCTGTTTTTTGCATACCGATAACATACGTTCATCATTTTGCTGTAGTAAAGTTTATAGAGCTCTTTTTGAGCTTTCCTATCTTCTTTAATACATTGTTTTATAATGTTATTTAGTATGTCTTGATTTGCAAGATCCATTTCATTTGAAATTGAAGACGAAGTTTTGTTTTTTTGGTTGCCTTGTTGGAAAAAATTAGGTTAACTTATCTTTTATTTACTTGAATGCAACAAACACATAAGTAATGTGAAATTACAAAACTATTTGTGTCCTTTTAAGGTTAAGGTTTTTTTACTTAATTAAAAAAGATGCCGTATAAACTTACCAATTTTTTATGACTTGCTTTTAGATAGTGTTTCTAAAGCTTCAAAAGTGGCTGTAAGTTGGTTAAAACCAGAAAGATTTTTTGTGACTGCTCCACTTTCGCAAAGCTGCAAAAATGCTTCAATTTCGTTGTAATAACCAGCAGAATACAATTGGTTATGATCTTTTACAGGTAAAAAATTGTTTTGCTGAAACAAGGTGGTAGTTTGCGGTAAAAAGCTTTTTACTTTTTCTAATGGTATGTTCATCAGCATTTTGGGTTTGCTACAAAACAGTAATTTACTTGTGTTTTCAGTAATGTATTCGCCTTTTGGAGTGTTTATTACCAATTCATCTTTGGCTTCTGTCCACGAGTAATCGGTTGAAAGTTCTAAACTCCCCACCACACCATTTTGGTGTTGTATTTGAGCCAGATAAACATAGGTTCCCTTTCCTTTTATGGTTTTTACGTTTTCTACTTTTCCACTTCCAAATAAAAAGAAAGCGGCATCAATTGGGTGAATAAATAAATCGAGCAATTCATTGCCTTCGGGATATCCTCCAGTTTTGTATTTTAAGGTATAATAGCTGGCTTCTTTTACCTTGTTTTTTAGTATATGAAACATTGGGGCATACCTACGTTGTAAACCAGTTAGTGCAGTTGCTTTACTTTTTTGTTCTGCCACTATCAATTCGTTTAATTCGGCTAGTGATGAACAAGGTGGTTTTTCGATAAACAACATTTTGTTGCTTGCCAAAATTTGTTTGGCTAAACTGAAATGTGCAACAGGATTTGCTGATACAAAAACGCCTTTAATTTCGGGGTCGTTTAATACATCGTTCAGGTTTGATGTAGCAGTAACTCCAGCAAAATTGTTTCTTATCAACTCCAACGTGTCGTTGCTTTTAGCAACAATGTATTTTAAGTCAACTTTAAGGTAATTTAAAACAGGATATAGATTGTTGAGCGAATGATTTCCAATACCTACAAAAGCGTATTTGCCTTTGTATTTTTTTTCCAAAAGTCCTTTTTTTCTAATTTTTTTGTATCGTTCTATTAATCCGTTCAAGGTTTCGAGTTTAAAGTTTTTTGTTACTGGTTATTAGTTGAATATTCCGATTTTCAAAAACACACCCCAACCCCTCTAAAGAGGGGAAATCAACGCTCATACCCTCTTCGGTCTTTCGACTTCTATCTTCCCACTTCTTACACAAATCTTACGTAAATATCTCCATATGAAGTATTAATAAAATCTTGGGTTTGAACATACTGTTCCATTTCGTTACCATTTTTCCAAGTTGGCAAATGAAATTCCATGGTTTCACCGTGAGATAAGTTACATTCTATTTTTCCTAGTTTATTGAGGTGTTTAATGCAATTTAAAACCACTTCTTTATTTTCAGGTACAATGTATTCTAGCGACATAGCTTTTACTGGTTGCGACAATCCCTTTAAAACATCGTATTCGTAACCTTCCACATCTATTTTACAAAAATCTGGAACACCGTATTGTTTAATTAAGTTATCCAAAGTGGTCATTTCAATGTCAATGGTTTTATCCCAATTTGCTCCTTTAAAACGGTCTTCTTGCATCATGTCAACATGGCTTTTAGAAAACGAAGAAATCAAAGAAACATCTGATACATACAATTTTTCAGTACTTTCTTTTTCTCCCAATCCTTTTTTTACCAAAGGTAAATTTGGAAATCGTTTTTCTAAAGCTTGATAACATTCCTTTTGCGGTTCAACCATTACCACGTTTGCTCCAAGTTCTAAAAACAAAGCTGTTCTGTTGCCCACATTTGCTCCTACATCAAAACAAAGGCTTCCAGGTTTTACAAACTGGCTATATAATTTTTTTTGTTTTGGTTTTTGTAATGCTGTAACAATTTTGTTTTCTAGTTTTATTGAAAACGAATACAAACCTAAAGCTCTTATTATGCTTCTTAATACTTTTCTCATTTAAAAAGGGCTTTGAGTTGATATGGATTCATTTATTTGTTGAAACTTATCGGCCATTTCGGTTGCCAAGCCCGACTCTTTATAACGCTCAGAAGACATGATAATCAATTGTTGTAAAATGTATTTTGATCTATCCATTTCGGTTTGAACTGATCTTCGTTTATCTCCTTTCAATGAATTAAAGAAACGCAATTCTTCATCGTATTGGTTGATTAAGCTTTTTACAATTTCATTTCCTTTTTTGTAATCTTTCAGCTTGTAATAAGATTCAGCAATGGCTATCATAAAATAGTTGTATTCCACAACTTGTTCGGGCATTACTTTTACACAATGGTCGAGCACTTCTTTAGCTTTTTCTGGTTTTCCTAAACGGTGATATTCTTCGGCTAAACGAGCAAAGTTGTTTCTAAAGTTCATACACATTCTACGGTTGTTTTCGTCCATGTAAATGTTGCCTTTTTCCATTCCACCCCAAACAAATTTATTCACTAAGTTATCGTACATTATTTCGGCATTTACTTCGCCAGTTTGTCCGTCGTAGCTTTGTGCTTTGTATGGTACCAATCGATAAGCTAAACCTTCTAGTTGGAAATAAGGAGTTAAGCCAATATATGCTTCGTTTCCTGTAGTTATAGCAAAATAAATTGGGCGTTCCCAGTTATTTGCCGCTAAAATATCCAAGATAATTAAATCATTTTTCATGATGTAATTTTTCTCAATGGTCCAGTCTAATTTATCTAAAACTCTATCGGCTCTATCAGCAGAAACAGTTCCGTTTGCTATCACCTTTTGTTTATCTACTTTTAAACTAAAGTTTTTAGTTGGGAAAAAATCTACTTGTTTTCCTGAGCTTAATCCAACTTTAGATTTTGGGCTATCGTCCATAACAAACTCAATGGCTTCTTTAACATCAACATGACCAGCAATTCCTCTGTCAAAAATTGGTAAATAATCGTTTGTTCCTTGTCGGATTTTGTATTCTGGAAGTAATTGAGGAATTCCGTCAGAAATCCATGCTTTTCTTCTCATTTGCTCGATGTACCAATCAGTATTTAATAAACTTAAGTTTACTACCCTCACATCGGTTCTGTAACCTTCAACTTCTTGAACATACCAAAGTGGGAAGGTGTCGTTATCGCCATTGGTAAACAAAATAGCATTAGGTGCACATGAGTTTAAGTAGTTTTTAGCAAAATCGCGAGCAGTATAACGATTCGAACGGTCGTGGTCGTCCCAGTTTTGTGTTCCCATTAATACAGGAGCAGCTAACAACGAAACAACTGTAACAGCAACTGCACTAATTACTTGAGGCATTTTTTTGCTCATTATTTCATACAAGGCATATACACCAACTGCAATCCAAATTGCAAATACATAAAACGAACCAACATAAGCATAATCTCTTTCACGAGGTTGTAATGGAGGTGGATTGGTATAAAAGTTAATTGCCATACCGGTAAAGAAAAATAACAATCCTAACATCAACCAATCTTTAGGGTCTTTTATGAATTGATAAATTAATCCAATAATGCCTAAAATAAGCGGTAAAAAGAAATAAACATTTCTTCCATGATTGTTTTTTGCTAAGGTGGTAATTAACGATTGATCACCTAAACGAGCTGAATCGATAGCATCGATACCACTTAACCAACTACCATTAATAAATTCTCCTTGACTTTGAATATCGTTTTGACGTCCAACAAAATTCCACATGAAATATCTCCAATACAAATGACCCCACTGGTAGTTAAATAGGAATGCCAAGTTTTCGCCAAATGTTGGTATTTTAATGGTTTCGCCATTCGATGCTTTAACATTTTTTCCTTTGTAATTGCTCCATTGTTTGTATGCTTCAACATGGTGACCTTGCGAACTCCACATACGAGGCATAAAACCCGAGGTTTTGCTGTCGTAATTTGGTTCGTTTTTTTCGCCTTTATTAGTTATTTCGTATTTGCCAGTTTGTTTGTTTTGGTAATATACTGGTTTACCAGCTTTATAAGGTTCACTTGCATCTAAAGGAGTATTAAAAAACTGTCCTGTTAAAAATGGTGCTGAACCATATTGCTCACGATTTAAATAAGAAATTAAGCTAAATACGTTTTCTGGGTTATTCTCATCCATTGGTGGGTTAGCAGCCGAACGAGTCATGATAACCGCATACGTTGAATAACCAATTAAAATTACACTAAAACACAATAGAATGGTATTGAGTAAAACTTTGCCTTTTTTCTGAGTATAATACAACGCATAACTAACAAGAGCAATGAGTACTATTACATAAAATAATAATCCAGAATGAAATGGAAGTCCAAACGAATTTACAAACAATAACTCAAAAATAGAGCCTATTTTATATGTTCCAGGAATAATACCAAATTGAACAACTCCTAAAATTAGTACTGAATAAAACCCTGCAATAAAAAAGTTTTTAAAATTTAGTTCTTTGGTTTTAAAGTAGAATAAGAAAACCATGGCTGGAATTGCCAATAAGTTTAATAAATGGACTCCAATAGATAAACCCATTAAATACGCAATTAACACCATCCAACGTGTGCTGTGGCTTTCGCCCGAAACAGCATCCCATTTTAAAATAGCCCAAAATACTACTGCTGTAAACAACGACGACATGGCATAAACCTCGCCTTCAACTGCTGAAAACCAAAATGAATCGGAAAACATGTAAGCTAATGAACCTACCAATGCACTTCCCATAATGGCAATGATTTTAGCTTGAGTAAGTTCACCACTTTTTAAAGCTAATTTTTTAACTATAGCAGTAATACTCCAAAACAAAAACAAAATGGTAAACGAGCTACTTAATGCTGATAATGTATTAATAGCAAGTGCAGCATTTTCGGCTGAAGTAAACATGGTAAAAAATCGACCAATTAACATAAAAAGAGGTGCTCCTGGCGGATGGCCGACTTCTAAATTGTAAGCTGTTGCAATAAATTCACCACAATCCCAAAAACTTGATGTAGGCTCCATCGTTAGTAAATAAACTGCTGATGCTATTGCCCATACTGTCCAGCCTAAGATGTTGTTTAATAATTTGTAATTCATACGTATAATAATTTTATAGGAAGCGAATTTATGAAATTCTGAACGATTAATTGTTAAAGGGTGTTAATCTATGTTAAAAAATGTAGGAGGGAGCCTCCCCAACCCCTCCGAAGGAGGGGCTTCGTAGATGAGCGAAGACCGAAGTGGGAAGTTGGAAGTGGGAAGTAACCTATTGTATTGTTCTTTTAGCATCGGACTTAAAAAAATAAAAAATAATTGTGTAGAAAAAATATTTTATTACTTTTGCCGACCAATTGTCCGATGGTGTAACTGGCAACACGTCTGGTTTTGGTCCAGAAGAGTCTAGGTTCGAGCCCTAGTCGGACAACTTGTAAAAACCTCAACTTATTGTTTATCAATTTGTTGAGGTTTTTTGATTAATGCTTTTGTACGATTTTTGTATTATAAAGAATTGGATTTTTAGAAATAGTATTTCTTTCGTTTTATTCTTTTGTTAAATGCAACTAATTTATGAAGTGAAATTATAAGTTTTTACGTACTCCAATTCCTTTTGAAATTATCTCCTTTACCATACCAAACATCATTGCATTAAAATCTTCTCTAGCCTCTTTATTATCTGTTATAAGTTTATAGAAGTCAAAATTGGTAGTTACGTGTTTTAGTAGCTCTTGTTCGGAAACTTTATCGCTAGTAATTCTTGCATTTTGGTCGTCAGAATATTTAAGAGAACTCAATACTTCTTCATTTCTAGCTACATCATTTGCAATATCTTCAGCCATTTTACGCACTTTATCAGCATCTTCAAACTGAGTCCCGTAACGGTCGTTAAAAGTTTTTAGAATACTTGAAAGCCTATCAATTTCAGGATTATTACTACTTCCCCTCATGTCGGTAGGAATAGGTTTTAAATCTTCTCCTTGTTCCATTGCAATATTAGAAGTAGCCTCCAATTGCAGGCGATAACTATCCATATCTATATTATCTAGTATGCCTTTTGCCAAATCAAGTGGCGTATCTCCTCCAAGTTTGTTTTGTAAATGGTTTAAGAAAATATACAAACGCTCTAAATAAGGATTTTCGAAAGGAACAATTTGAGATAAAAAGATATAAAGTCTTACATAGGTTTTGACTTTTGCTCTAAAATCAGATTGTTGCTCTTCCTCTAATTGAGTTCTAAATACTTCTGACGAACTATCGAGTAAAACATGAAGTTGGTCAATCGGTACATTAGCTAATATCTTTTCTGAAAAATCATGAACTTGTTCTTTTGTATAAACTTGAAAATTATCTAAGGCATCTTGTAAATCAAATAATTTATTGGGGTCAGTAGCCTCTCCTAAAATGGTACTTTCATAATAAGGTTTAAACGACTTTTCAATATCCTCAATAGAGTTTGCAAAATCTAAAACAAAAGTATCTTTCTTTAATGGATGACTTCGATTTAATCGAGATAAAGTTTGAACTGCATTAACTCCTCCAAGTTTTTTGTCAACATACATGGTGTGTAAAAGTGGTTGGTCAAATCCTGTTTGATATTTGCTAGCCACCAATAAAAAACGATATTCATTCTTTTCAAATTCTGAAGGAATAGCTGAACTAGAAAATCCATTTAAACTAGCCTCTGTTTCTCCATCAATTTCACCTGAAAATGCAACAATAGCTTTATATGGTGAATGAATTGCTTTTAAATATTCATCAAAAGCTTTTTTGTATTTAACAGCATTTGCTCTAGAACTAGTTACCAACATAGCTTTAGCCAATCCACCTATTCTCTTTTTTTGGATTACATTCTCCATAAAATGGTCTATTACCAACATAGACTTCTTTTTAACTGCATGTTCGCTACTTTCCACAAAAAATTTAAGCTTTTTTTGAGCCTTCTTTTTATCATACTCTGGGTCGTCTTCTATTCTTTTTAATAAAGCGTAGTAACTCTTATATGTTGTATAGTTTAATAACACATCTTTTATAAACCCTTCATCAATTGCTTGTTTCATTGAATACAAATGAAAGGCTTTGAATTTTGTTTTTCCTTCATCTTCAAATGGAACTCCAAACAACTCTAAAGTTTTATTTTTGGGTGTTGCAGTAAAAGCAAAATAACTCGCATTTGGCAGTAGTTTTCTTGATTTCACTAACAACCTAATCATATCTTCTCCTGTTGCAGTCTCTTCCGAGTCTTCAACATCAACCATGCTAGTTATGTCTTCTAAATCTTCATCAAGCTCTGTTTGCGTTTGTTGGTCGAGGTTTAATTTTGATAACGATTCGTTTAGTTTACGAGCCATTTGACCACTTAAACTAGAGTGTGCCTCGTCTATAATAATTCCAAAATTTGTTGATGGCAACTCCCCAATTTCTTCGACAATGTGAGGGAATTTTTGAATAGTGGTAATAATAATTTTTTTACCTTCTTCTAATGCTTCTTTTAACTGCTTACTACCTTCTGTAATTGCTTCAACAACACCTTTTACCTGTTGAAACTGTTTGATGTTGTTTCTAATTTGAGCATCTAAAACTGTTCGGTCGGTAACAACAATAACGGTATCAAATACATTTTTCTCTCCTGTTTTATTGTGTAAACCCACTAATTGATGAGCCAACCAAGCAATTGAATTTGATTTGCCTGACCCAGCGGAATGTTGAATCAAATATTTTTGTCCTGAACCTTTTTCTTGAGCATCGGCTAATATATTCCGCACAGCTACCATTTGGTGATAACGAGGAAAAATTAATTTATTTTCTCGCTTAATTTTTTTCTTACCACTAGCATCAAGGTATTCTTTGTCCTCAGTAATTAATTGGCAAAAATTCTGTAAAATATCTGTTACACTATCTTTCGTTAATATTTCTTTCCATAGGTAATCTGTTTTTATGCCATTTGGATTAGGTGGATTTCCTGCTCCATTTTTATAACCTTGATTAAAAGGTAGGAAATAAGATTTATCTCCTTTCAAATGAGTACACATCCATACTTCTTCGGTGTCAACAGCAAAATTAACCATCAACCTTCCTAGCCTAAAAATTTCTTCGTTCGGGTCTCTATCGTTTTTGTATTGTTTTATTGCGTGGTCAACATTTTGTTTGGTTAATTCATTTTTTAGTTCAAACGAAGCAACAGGAATACCATTTATAAACAACATTATATCTAACGATTTTTTGTTGTTTGGCGAAAAATAAACCTGACGCATTACCGAAAACAAATTGGCTTGATAAAGAGCGGTTGCAGTAGCATTATAAGCCGAAACTGGTTTATCGTAAAACAACTCCAACTTAGTATCGGTAAAGCCATCGGTAAAGCCTTTGCGAAGCACCTCAACAATCCCTTTTAGTTTTATTTGGTCGTTTAATCTTTTTATAATTTTTTGCTGATACAGCTCTTTATGATATTGTTTAAGTTTAGCAACTGCTTTGGGTTGAGTGCTTTCTAAAAATTGAAAAAGGAGTGCTGAGTCTAAACAATCTACATTATTGTAGTGAGTGTTATCTCTAAGTATATAGTTATTTTCAGCAACTAAATACTGAGTAATGTGAGCTTCTAAACCTTTCTCTGTAGTGTCTGTTTGTTTTGCCATGTTTTCGTCTAATTCTCGTCTCAATATTAAATGTGTATCTTGTTTTAAACCAGTGTTTTACACCTAAATCTCGTCTAAGTTTCGTCTAAATCCCGTCTAAATCTCGTCTAAAATCCACTGCCTGTTATCTCCTAATTTAATTTTACCCTCACGCTTCATTTTTTGCAAAATATTTTTGATTTTGTGGCTTTTTTGAAGCAAACTCAACACATCTGGTAGTTTATCAAAAAGTACTTTCTCAAAATCTTCTTTTTTACCTTCTTTAAATTTTTTAAGATAATCTACAATTATTTTTTGGCAGTATTCATCATCAATACCACGATGTTTTATATAATCTGCCTTATCTCCTGTTGCATTAGCTACTGTAGCCGAAATATGAAAATTAGGCTTTCTTCCTTCTATTAGTCCTTTGCTTTTTAAACGAGAAACTTCCGCATCATTTAATACTTTAGATTTAGAAACTTTATCTAAGGCAATAATATCTAATAAGTCTAACTCTTTTATTGCAGCTACTTTTCTGGCATAATCAATATCAACCACTTTACCTGTTACCGTTAATTTAACTTTGTTATCTACAAATTCGTAATCGGGTAGAGGGAAAAACTTTTTACGCTGTATGTTAAACATTCGTTTAATTCCGCTACCAATAGCATCAATCATATTCAAGTTAATCATGGCTTCAACCAAAAATGGGTTTCTGTAAGTAGGCTCTGGAGCATCAGAAATAACCACATCTTCAATACTTGTTGGTATAAAATTACCTGAATTGATAAAAACCAATTTACCGTCTTCGTGTTCGACCAAATTAATTTTTCCGCCTAAAGTGTAATCTTGATGAGCAACACAATTGTTTAACCCCTCACGAACAATGTACGGGTCGTATTGGTCAACCTCATCTGGAAACAAAGTTCCATCAGCAATGTAGCGGTATTTTAAATTTCTAATTTTTTTATATACCTCATCGGTGTTTAATAATAGCGGACAAGTAAAGTGTTGGTAATCCTTTTCAATATTATCGCTGTTTCTTAAAATCCACGAAATTTTTGCGGTTGCAGGATTTATAAAATGTTCGGATTCGGGTTTGCCCAACAGTAAAATAGCTGTGCGAGTTATTTTACCTTTAATGCAAACTTTTGCTTTATTTAAAAAGGTGGCATTGTCCCATTGGTCAACTTCATTGGCTAAATGAGTGTTTTTCTTTTTAAAATTTTCTCGTGCTGTTGCTATTGCTTTTACCGATAAATCATCAATAGTGGCGTTTTCGACAATAACCGAACTCCAATCTTCACCTCTAACCTGGTTTCTGATGCGTTCAACCTCTTCTAAGTTTAAGGCATTTAGTTCTTCGCCATCTCTGCCATAATAATGTCCTTTCCAAGAAATAGGAATGCCTTTTGGTGCTGCTGGTATTTCAAACAAAACAACACGCCCTTCGGGAGTGTGTGCTTCATAAATTTCGATAAAAGTTAACCTGCCAGTTGTGTGGTTTGCTACTTCGGCTTTTAGGCTGTCTAAATCTGCTCGGTTGGTTCTAAATTGTGTATTTACAATGCTTTTATCGCTGTCTTTTATACCAAAAACCAACCACGAAGAGCGTTTGCCTTTAAGGTTGGCTTCGTTGCAAAGGGCAGAAAAGTATTTGCCAATTTTTTCAAAATCGTAGTTTCTTTTGGCTTCTTTAAACTCCACCACTTCGTTTTCTAAACCATTGGTGCGGAGCGTATTTAAAATGGACAGTATTTCGGCAGTAGTTCTCATTCTTCAACATCTTCGTTTTGGTATTCGGGTTCGTCTTCTGCTGCAATATACAGTTCGTCTTCCAACTCATCGTATGTTTCAGGTTCAGTAATAGTAGGTATTTCGTAATTTCTCACATCTATTTTGCCAGTAACCGCTTCGGCTATTAAGGCTGTTTTGTATTCTTCTACCAAAGCCAATTCTTTTTCAATTTTGGAAATGGTGGTGTTGATTATTTCAGTTTCGCTATCAATAAATTGAACGATTTTCTTTTGCTCATCAACTATCGGGATAGCAATTTTTAAGGTGATAAGTTCTGTAGAATTAATTGCAGGATAACTTACACCGTTTGATTCAGAAACTACTTTACCAATAAAGTAGTTGGCTCGTATTGCATAGTTTAGAAATTCACTACGAACATTCTTTCTTGGTCTTAATACTGCAAATCCAGTTGAAACAATTAAGTTTTCCGAATCACCATTAATATGCATTATCGCCTTGAGATAAGTTCTTACTGTTGAAACTATGATGTCTCCTTCTTTAACAATCCTGCGTGCTCTTGAAGGGGCATCATTAAATTTGTAAGAAACTATTTCACTCACGTTTCCATTTGAATCTACATTTCCAATATCTATGTAGCGTAGTTGGTAATCTTTATCAGTTTTGTCTGTTAACGATTCATCATTGCAAGTGACAAAGTATTTAATTGGTTTGACCTCCCAATGCTCTGGAATATCCCCCAACCATTCAATGCCCGAAGGTTTCATCTTCACATTGGCATCTAAACCTTTGGTAACGGCTTGGTTGATGATGGCGGCTTTTTGCTCGTTGAGTAGTTTGATGAGTTGCTTTTTCTTTTGTATAAAGCGGTTAATTTTTGCCAGTTTGTAATCTAAAAAGCGGGCAATGGCAGTTTGTTCTTCGGGGGTGGGAATAACTGTTTTAATATTAAAAAACTTATCTGTATATAATCTTAAACGACTATCAATAATACCCGTTGATTGTTTTTTAAACTCTTGTTGTGCCTCCTTTGTTCTAAATAAATAGCCAAAATACTTTTCACCACCAATTAATGAACGATATACACAATATGCTGGACTGGTGATGCCATTGAATTTGGAAATACCTAAACTTCCATTCCATGCCAACATTATGTTAATAACTAAATCACCTTTCTCTACTATTTTATATCCAACAAGGGTCTTAGCATTGCTAATCATTTCATTTTCCGCTAACCTATCTCTCTTTTTTGTAACACCAGTATAGTGAGATACTGATAGCAAATCCTCATCTCCAGTTTCACTCCTGTTGTCTATCTCTCTAAAAAAATATTTTATTCTTCTCTCCTCCCAATGCTCAGGAATATCTCCGAGCCAAGCAATACCAGAAGGTTTGTATTTTGTGTATGGTTTTAGGTTATTCATTACCATAGAATTTATCGTCTACCCAATTGGCTGGGTTATTATAGATGTAATTTGATATTTTTTCAAACGATTGTGCGTCACGAATAATATGGTCGTAAAAACGGGTTTGCCAGGTAAAATCAGGATTTATTATTCGTGCATTTTTGGTTACCGATGATTTGAATCCACGCATAACGGATGCAATATTTTTGCGTTGCGGTCCAAATTGGTTGGTGGGTTCCGTTTCCGACCTTGTAGAGACGCAATACATTGCGTCTCTACAATCACCATTACCACCAATAGAAATACCTGTATTATATTCATTATCTCCAATAATCAATACCCCATGAAAATGATTAGGCATTACCACATATTCACCCAAATCCAAATTCATATCTGGTCTAATTTTTGGCGTTATTATCCATTCGTTTTCAACCATTTCGCCAATTTCATTTAAAATCATTTTTCCATTTTCGATTTTCCCAAAATAAGGCAGACGGTCTTTGGTGCATATTGTAACGAAATACGCCCCTGCCCATCGGTAATTCCAATGTTTTAGGCGAGTTGAGAGTATGCGATATTTATTTTGATATTTTTCTGTCATTTATTTGTTTTCAATAGTTGCGAGAGTGTCGCAATTATTCAATAATTTCTTTTAACAAACCATCGGTTTCTTGTTCTAATGTTAATATATCGGCAGCAATTTCCTTTAAACTTCGCAAACCTTCGTATTTATAAAAATACTTGTTAAAAGCAATTTCGTAGCCTACTTTCATCTTCGTCTTGTCATACCAAGCATTGGAAGCAAAAGGCAGAACTTCTCTTTTGAAATATTCGGCTATGCTTTCTTTCATTGGCACATTTTCCGTGTCTTTCAGGTTGCTATCGCTTTTTGGTTTTCCTTTGTTGTCTTTTATGATGTTGCCTTTCTCATCTCTTTCGGGTTGGTGTACCGTAATTTGGTAAAAACCAAAATCTTCATTGTCGAAAATCTTGCTGTATTCGTTTTCTTCAAAGGCAAAATAGAGTTCTTGTATTTTCTGAATGTGTTCAGCAGCCAATTCTAATCTTTTACTTCCTAATGGTTTTCGCATTTTAGCGTAAAACTCATTAGAGGAAGCGTTTATCAACTGTACTTTTCCTTTTCTATGTTCTTCTTTTACATTGGTAATCAACCAAACATAGGTAGCAATTCCTGTATTGTAAAACATGTCATTCGGCAACTGAATGATACATTCCAATAAATCGTTTTCCAGTATGTATTGTCGTATGCCACTTTCTCCGCTACCAGCATCACCTGTAAACAATGCCGAACCATTGTGAATGGAAGCAATACGGCTTCCACCGTCTTTGGGGTCTTTCATTTTAGAAAGCATGTGCAACATAAACATCAATTGTCCGTCGTTGCTACGAGAGGTTAAACAAGTGGTTTCTAATTCGCCTTTAAAGTTTTTAATGGGTAAATTAAATCGTCTGTCAACAATTTCTATTTTTTTACCTGCACCCACATTTAAGTTGTCAATGTCTTGTTTCCAAGTAGTACCGTAAGGAGGGTTGGTAAGCATAAAGTTGAATTTTAACTCAGGGTCGAAATCATATTCGCTTAATGTAGAACCAAATTTTATTTTATCGGGGTCTTCTCCTTTTAGCAACATATCCGATTTACAAACAGCATACATTTCACCAGTATTTTCTTGTCCGTATAAATGGAAGGTAGCTTTCGATTTAATTTCGCCATCGGGGTCGGTAGCAAATTTTTTCGATTGTGTGAGCATAGCACCAGAACCTGCACAAGGGTCGTACACTAAAAATGTACCTTGTTTTAACTTATCTTTTACAGGTAAATAAACCAAGTGCGTCATCAACTCAATAATCTCTCTTGGGGTAAAATGTCGACCTGCTGCTGCATTGGTTTTTTCGTTAAACCTACGTATTAAATCCTCGAACATATAACCCATTGCCATAGGTGAAATTTTGTTGGGGCTTAACTCTACTTTTGGATTACAGAACTTCTCAATCAACGAAAAGGTAATGCCTGTTTTTTCAAAAGTTTCTAATTGGTTTCGGAACTTAAACTTGCTAATAATATCTTGTACATTTTCGGAAAATCCGTTGAGGTAATCTAATAAGTTGGCATCTATGTTTTTAGGGTCTGCCAACAACTTTTTCATGGTATATTTTGAAGTGTTGTAAAATGCCAATCCAGTACCATGTTGTTCGCTAGTAAGCAAGCCTGATAAGTTGTCAATTTTGCCCTTGTATTCATCAAATGTTTTAAGGGTTATATCTTTAGTTGGTTCAAGAGCTAAATCCAACCTTCTTAAAACGGTCATTGGTAAAATAACATCTTGGTATTGATTTTCTAAGAATTTATTAATCAATACATCGTCTGCAACAGTCCAGATGAAGTTAATAATGGGATGAAGGTTCTGCGTATTTAAGCTCATTTTATCTTTATTATAATCACGTAAAGATAAAAATCATTATTTGAACGGATAGAAGAATTAAATAAAAAATTAACCCGTTGGGTGTAATTATCAAGCAATTGTTGGTTGTAAAGTTTATTTTCCAAATACTTTTTTCAGTAAATCGGTAACTCGTGCAGAAGGATTATCACGAATTTTCAACTCTTCTTTAGCAACCTGAACAAACAATCCGTAAATCGCTTTTTCGGTAACATATTCCTCTAAATTAGGATTTACTTTTTCTACCATGGGTAATTTGTTGTAGGTACTAAAAACCGTTTCCCAATGTTTTGTTGCACCAACTTTATCAAGCGAAGTTTTAATAATGGGTTTGAATTTTTCTGTTAATCCAGCTGTAGTTGATTTTTTTAAGTATTCGGTTGCTGCATTTTTTTCGCCCTTTAAAATGCTCATGGCATCGGTTATGCTCATGTTTTTAATTGCATCAACAAAAAGCGGTTTTGCAGCATTGGCAGCATCTTCGGCAGCTCTATTCATTGACAAAATGGCGTCGTCTACTTTTTTTCCTTGCCCTAATTTACGGAGTTTTTCTTCTACTTTTTTTGCTTTTTCGGGCATGGGTATTTTAATTTCAGCGTCTTTAAAATAGCCATCGGTTTTTGATAGTTGAGCAACACCTTTCTCTACTCCTTTGTTTAAAGCTTCTTTAAGTCCATCTCCAATTTCCTTTTCAGTTAATCCTGTCGATTTTGGGGTTAAATTTTTTGGGACATTTTTTTTAATGCTGTTCCAATTTTGTGCATTAGTAATAGAAAATGAGGCGATTAATAAAATTGAAACAATTAAATTTATTTTCATTTGGTTTGATTTTTAAGTCGGTTAATATTACGTTCAATATATTTTTGTGAAGTTAATAAAGCATCTTGTATTCGTTTAGCGTAACGTATGCTGGCAATTATTTCACTGTTTTTTTCCTCAAGTAAAAGATGAGCTTTTTCAACTATTTCTTTTTGTTGCTCCACTTCTTGTTTTTGGGCTTCAATTATGTTTTTTTGTTTTTTGGTTACTTGTAAACGGTTAAATACAAACCCAAAAAACAAAATTACCAACACTAAACCTCCTGCAATAGCGTATGAGATTATTTTTTGTTTGGCTTTAGCTTCTTGTTCTATAGCCAATTGCTTTTCGTGTTCAGCATCATCGAGTGCTTTTTGTTTTTCGTATTCGTATTTGGCTTGTTGATTAATTGCAATTTTTAAAGCTTTTTCAGAAGTTATACTATCTTTCATTTGTAATTCTAAGTTTCTCATATCAAGTGCTTCTTTCCAGTTTTGTTGTTGCATAGCAACATCATACAACAAAGCTGCAGCACGTTGAATTTCTATTACAAAACCTACTTCTTTTGCAATAGATAATGCACGTAACCCTTTGGTTTTGGCATTGTTAACCAATCCTTGTGATAATTCTAAATGACCAATACTAGATAAGGTAGTTGCAATTCCAATTTTGTCGTTAATTTCTTCTTTTAGGTTTAAACTTTTTAAGAAAAAGTTCATTGCTAAGTTTGTTAAAGAATCGGCTTCTTTACTAGTTTTTGGTGTTAAAGATTGATATACTTTTGCAATATTGTGATAAGATTCAGAAATACCTCTTTTATCTCCAATTTCTTCTTTTATTTTTAAACTTTTTTGATGAAAATCGATGGTTAAATCATACTCTTTTTTGATAAAATAGAGAATTCCCATATTATTGTAAGAATATGCCAAACCTTTTTTATCACCAATTTCTTCGCTAATATTAAGGCATTTGGTGTAATAATCAATAGCTTGAGGAATATTATCTTGATTTTTATATAGACTTCCCAAATTATTAAATACAGCAGCAATACCTTTTTTGTCGTTAATTTTTTCTCTGATTTTAAGGCTTTTATGGAAAAATTCAATAGCAAATGGAATATTTCCTAAAGTATAATGAAGCAGCCCAATATTGTTGTAAGAAGAGCCTAGCCCAATTTTATAATCAATATCTTCTAATATAGAAATGCTTTTTTGATAGTATTCGAGAGCTAATACAGAATTTCCAACGCTTTTATAATAGTATCCAATATTATTTAATGCACTCGATAAAGAAATTTTTAATGATTTTGAGGTTGCTTTATCTGGATTTTTTTGCAAAGTATTTTCTGCAATTTTTTGTGCTTCAACAGATAAGATATACATTGAATCTCTGTTTGAAACACCAAAAAACTCACTCAGATTAGTATAAGCTGCTGCTTTGGTTGTGTCGTTGCTGTTTTTATCGTCGATAATTGCTTTTAATTCTGCAATTTGATCTTGTTGCTCGCGTGAAAACTGTGCTATTGAATTGGTTACAAGCATCAACATTAAACCAATTGTTATCGAAATTTTTATTCGTTTAAACATATTTTATTCTTTAGATTCTTACGCCAATAATACAAACATTCCCGAATCAAGTTCGGGACAGGCTGACTTGTTTGCATCATATTCTTACGCCTATGATGCAAACATCGTCAACTTGTTCTAAATTACCTTTCCAGTTTTCAAATGCATTATTGAGTAATTCTTTTTGCTCGTCCATTGTTTTGCCTTGTATTCCCAACAACAACTCTTTTAGTTGTGCTGCTTTAAACTTTTTACCTTTTTCTCCACCAAATTGATCTTGATATCCATCGGTAAAAATGTAAATGGTATCTCCTTTTATTAAATTAATTTGGTGGGTTGTAAATGGCTTTGTTTGGTCGGTTTTACCTATTGGCTGCTTGTCGGGTTTGTATTCTAGCAACTCATATTCGTTATTACTTCTCGATACTCCTCCTTCGTCGGAACTCGAAGTGACAGTACGAATAATCCACAGCGGATTGTTTGCTCCTGACCACTCCAACTGGTTGGTTTGTTGATTTAACGAACACAACGAAATATCCATGCCGTCTTTAACATCTTCTTCGTTTTTTGAAAGTCGTTCTACAACCAATTCTTTTGTACGGTCTAATATTTTTCCAGGTGTAACGATGTGTTCTTCCAACACCGTTTTGGATAATGCGTTAGAACATATTACGCTTACCATTGCCCCTGGTACGCCATGCCCGGTACAATCGGCGGCAGCAAATAAAATTAGTGGTGAGTGTTGGGTTTTGTGTGATGGGTTCTCATCACCCTCCACTCTCCACTCACTACCTGTTTTTGTTTCCATCCAATAAAAATCGCCTGCCACTATATCTTTTGGTTTGTAAAGTATAAATCCGTTTTTCAGGTTTTCTGCTAGTGTATATCGAGAGGGTAATATGGCTTCTTGAATTCGTTTGGCATAGGTAATAGAATCTGTTATCTCCTTGTTTTTCTCTTCTAATTCGTGATGGGCTTTTTCTACTACTACTTTTTGTTCTTCTATTACTGCTTTTTGTTTTCGAGTAACTTGCAAACGGTTGAATACAAATATCAAAAACAAGGCTACTAAAATCAATCCACCTGCTGTTGCATAAGTAATTACTTTTTGTTTGGCTTTTGCTTCTTTTTCTATTGCCAACTGTTTTTCATGTTCGGCATCATCGAGTGCTTTTTGTTTTTCGTATTCGTACTTGGTTTGTTGTTCGATACTCGCTTTTTGTGTTTTATCATTATTTAAGCTATCTCGCATTTTAATATGAAGCTTATACATCTGTAAAGCTTCCATCCCTTTTTTTTCCTGTTCATAAATTTCTGCCAACAAATTACTAGAGTTTCCAATATTTTCTGGGTATCCCATTTTTTGGTAGATTGATAATGCTTTATGAATATAAGTTTTTGCGTTTTCTCTTTCACCTAACTTTAAATAAACTCCCCCAATATTGTTTAATGATATACCAACACCAATTTTATCGTTTGCTTCTTCTCTTAATTTCAGGCTTCTTTGGTAATATTCCATTGCTTTTTGAAGTCCTAATTTTTTACAACTTTCTTTACTTAAGTTACATTCAGGATCTCCTATTGCATCGTAAATTGCTCCAATATTATTTAACGACATGGCTATTTCCTTCTTGTTTTTCAATTCCTCTCTAATTATCAAACTTTTTTTATAGTATTCTAATGCAATTTGTTTTCCTGCATATAAACAACTATCTTTTTCTTGCTTACAATTTGGGTCTCCATAAAAATGAAAAAGATAGCCTATATTATTAAGCGATTCTGCTATACCAAACTTAAACCCTATACTTTTTCTTATTTCTAAACTTTTGGTAAAGTATGTTAATGCTTGTGAAGTATTATCTTGAAGTAGGTGGATAACTGCTAGATTATTGAGTGTTGTTGATGCCCCTTCTTTATCTCCAATTTTGTCTCTTATTTTTAAACTTTCATGGTAATAGTGTATTGCTTCTTGAATATTCCCGTGATTTTTATGAAAATATCCAAGGTAATTTAGAGCCTCTCCAATATCTGGTTCATTTCCAAGAAATTTTCGTATTTTCAACGATAGTTCATAATGCCTCAGTGCATTGTTATAATTACCATATTCATTAAAAAAATATGCTTTGTTGTGAATTGATGTTGCTAATGGTGATAACAATTTTTTTGTCGTTTCAACATTTTTACTTTTTTTAATTTTTTGTATTAAAAAATCATAGAGATAATTATTGTATTTAGGCCAAATTTTTTCATTGTAACATTCTTCTATTATGAATTCTAGTGCTGCAATTTTATAAAGTTCATTTTTTGATTCGTGAAATGATTTTAAACAACTATCTACCATCAATTTTTCTCCAACATTGAATACATCTAAATCAAGGCTATCAACCAAATAGAATTTTTTATCGGCAACTGTTTGCGAAAAGCCTTCAGTTAATGACACAACAAAAAGTGCTATGTAAATTAGTTTTTTCAATTGGTTTGGTTTTTCAATCGGTTAATATTGCGTTCAATGTATTTTTGCGAAGTTAATAACGCGTCTTGTATTCGTTTGGCGTAGCGAATGCTGGCAATTATTTCTTCGTTTTTTTCTTCTAATTGTTGATGAGCTAATTCTATTTCTAACTTTTGTTTTTGGGTTATTTTAAATCGGTTGAACATAAATCCTGCAAAAACCAACACCAAAGCCAATCCTCCAAATAAAGCCAATTGTTGGTTACGTTTAGCTTTTAGTTCGGCATTTTGTTGGGCTATTTGTGCGTCGCGTATTTCGTTTGCTTTTGCATTAGCAACACTATCGGCTGCAGCTTTTTTATCGTAATTATATTTGTATTCTTGTCGAATAACTTCTTTCTGATTTTCTTCACTCAAAATGCTGTCTCGGGTTTTAATATACAAATCGAACATGATTAAAGCTTCCTTGTGTTGTTGTGTTTCTTTATAGATTTCAACTAATAATTTTGACACATCTCTTGTTTCAATGGCAACTCCAATTTCGTTAGCTATATTCATGGCTTTTTTTCCATATTCTAAAGCCTTTTTAGTGTTTTTTTGATGGAAATAAATATCAGCTAAATTTCGCAACGATGATGCTACTCCTTGTTTATTTCCAGCCTCTTCATCAATTTTTAAGCTTTTATTAAAATAAGTAATGGCGGTTGTGTATTCGCCTTGTTTGGCATATATGCTTCCAATATTGTTTAATGATAATGCAATGCCTGATTGAGAGCCTAATTCTTCTCTAATTTCTAAACTTTGTTTGTTGTATTCTAAAGACTTAGCATAGTTTTCTTTAAAATAATAAATGTTTGCCATATTATGATACGACATGGCAATACCTTTTTTGTCGTTTATTTGTTTTTTGATGTCTAAGCTTTTTAAATAGACCTTAAGTGCTTGATTATAATCTTTTTGTTCAAGATAAATTCCACCAATATTATTTAATGAGGAAGCAATTCCTTTTTTATCGTCTAATTCTTCATAAATTTTTAACGCTTTTGTATAATTTTCGATGGCTTTCGCATAATTTCCTTGAAAATAGTTTGAGGCACCAATAATAATATAAGCAAAGCCTTTTCTTTTCTGCAAGTTTTTTTTGTTGGTTATTTCTAAAACTTTTGTGGCATATTCTTCGGCTTGATTATAATTTCCTGTTTGGCTTAATTGCTTCGATAATTCAATCAACACATCGCATCTTACCGAATCTTCCATTTGTTTATTGAGTTGGTTTTGAAGTGAATCAATAATAGGATTGTTGTTGTTTTGAGCCGCTAACACTATCCTAGAAAAACAGAATAAAATAAAAAACAATATGTAGGTTAATTTTTTCAATGGGTTTGGTTTTTCAATCGGTTAATGTTGCGTTCAATGTATTTTTGTGAAGTTAATAAAGAATCTTGAATTCTTTTTGCATAACGAATACTGGCAATTATTTCTGCGTTTTTTTCTTCGAGTTGTTGATGAGCTAATTCTATTTCTAGTTTTTGTTTTTGGGTTATTTTAAATCGGTTGTACATAAATCCTGCAAAAACCAGCACTAAAGCCACTCCACCAAATAGTGCCAATTGTTGGTTGCGTTTAGCTTTTAGTTCCGATTTTTGTTGTGCTATTTGTGCGTCACGTATTTCGTTTGCTTTTGCATTAGCAACACTGTCTTCGGCAGCTTTTTTTTCGTATTCGTATTGAAATTGTTTTTGTATGCTGGCTTTTTGTATGGTTTCATTATTAATTGAATCATTCATTAAAACATATTCTTCGAAGTAATTTAGTGCTTTTTTATACTCATTTTTTGCATAATAAAATTCGTACAAAGCAAAAGAAGAGCTTGAAATTGTTGAAGGAAATCCCATTTGTTTAGCTAAAGTGTACGATTCAATAAAATACTTTTCGGCTGTTTTTTTATTGTTAAGCTTTAAATACGTGTTGCCTAAATTTTTTAAATAAATTGAGCAGCTTGATAAATCTTTTTGTTTTATAATTTCAATGGCTTCTTCAAAATATTGAATAGCTTCTTTGTATTTTTTTGAATTAAAATACATCATTCCAATATTGTTTGTTGATGTAGCAATAGCCGTTAAATCGTTGTTTTGATTATTTAGCTCCAAACATTTTTTAAAATAGTTTATGGCTAATTCATTTTGCTGAAAATAGGAATAGCAATATCCTAAGTTGTTGTAAATAATTGATAACCCTCTATTATCATTGGTTAGTTGAAATAGTTTTTCGCATTTTATAAAAGACTCTAAAGCTTTTTTAGTATCGCCTTGGCTTAGAAAAACATTGCCAATAACCAAAAGCGAGTATGCAATACCGGAGGTATCGTTTATTGATTCTCTAATTTTTAACGATTTGTAATAATACTCTAAAGCTTTTTTTATGTTTCCTTGTCCGTTATAAATATAGCCCGAGCTATACAAAGCCTCGGCATATTTTTTTACAATAAATGGAGATTGACTTTGTTTTAATTTTTGTTGAGTAAAGTTTAAAACTTTCAAATAATAAAATAGAGCAGTATCTGGTTCTGTTTCATAATTTAAATCACCTAGTTCTAATCCACTAATTATTTTTAGCGAATCTGAATTGGTGTTGTTAAAAAAGTTTCTGATAGAATCGTTGTTGTTTATGCCAAATGAAAGAAATGGCAAACAAACTAAAAATCCTATAAAATACTCCTTTAGCTTCATTTGCCTATTTTGATGTTTTCAATCGGTTAATATTCCGTTCAATGTATTTTTGAGAAGTTAATAACGCATCTTGTATTCGTTTGGCGTATCGAATACTGGCAATAACTTCGTTGTTTTTTTCTTCTAATAAAAGGTGGGCTTTTTCTACTATTTCTTTTTGTTGTTCAATAACCGCTTTTTGCTTTTGGGTAATTTTAAATCGATTATACATAAATCCTGCAAAAGCTATAACTAAAATAAGCCCTCCATACAAACCATATTGCTGGTTTCTTTTATTTTTTAGCTCCAATTGTTGGAGTTTTTTATCGATGTTTAACAATTCAATTTCTTTTTCTTTTCCACTCAACTCTAACCTTACAGCCATTTGTGCAATTTTTGTGGCACTTTCTTCTTGGTAAATAGAATCGTTTAAATAAACATACAATTCCATGTATTTAAAGGCGTTGGCAATATCTCCCGCACTCTTATATACTTTACTCGACTCTAAATAGGCTGATGAAATAAGGTTTCTACTATTTGTTTGTTGTGCCAATGTTAATGCTTCTAACAAAAACCGTTTTGCTGTGTCGTAATTTTTCAGTTCGGCATTAATTTTTGCAGATAAAATGTAAGCTAAAGAAAGGGGCGATGTAGTTCCTAAATTTTTATAAATATGGATTGATTCTACCAGCATTTTTTGAGCCTTATTCAATTCTTTTCGTTGAAAATAAATTTCGGCAAGACTCATTAAGGTATTTGCCATTTCTTTTTGATGGTTCATCTTTCTATCAATCAACAACGATTTGTTGTAGTAATATGCTGAAGAATCTAAAATTCCGGCTCTCAAATAATTACTTCCAATGTTATTGGTAATTATTGCAATAGAAATGCTGTCGTTGGTTAAGGTTACTTTTTTAAGTGCTTTTTTTTGTATTTCAATTCCTTTTTCATATTGTTTAAGTCTTCCCCAAACCGACGCCAAATAAGTTGAGGCAATTAAATACCTATCATCAAAATTGTTTTTCAGCGAAATTTCCATGGATGCTTTTAATTCCTCAATTGCCTTGTCGTATTCAGCAATTTCCATGTAGAGATATCCTAAATTTCCATGTTGTCGAGCAACTTTATAAGCATCTTTTATTTCTTTTGCTTTTAACAAAGCTTTGTTGTAATAATCAATTGATTTAACAAAGCTGCCTTTATGCCAAAAAGCATCACCTCCTATTTCAAGAGCATGATAATGTATCGTATCATGAATTTGCTTTTTTGCAACAAGAAAATCTGCAATTAAAATTGCCGAATCGGCCACAGCATACCTAAGTTGATGAGCTTTTTTTAGTAATACAGAATCAGCAATGTCATTAAACGATTGTGTTTTTACTTTAATACTAAAAAGTAATAAAAATGTGGCAAGCAAAATTTTGAAATAACTCATCATATCTTCACTCCTATTATGGTTCGACTTCGCTCACCACAAGCTGCTTCATATCCGTTCATATTTTCACTCCTATTACGCAAACATCGTCAATTTGCTCTAAGTTTCCTTTCCATGTTTCAAACATGTTATCAATAATTTGTTTTTGTTCGTTTAATGGTTTTCCTTGAACAGAAAGCAACAGTTCTTTTAACGATTTTAACTTAAATTTTTTGCCTCTTTCACCACCAAATTGGTCGGCATATCCATCGGAGAATGTATAAATGGTATCGCTTTTTTCGAGCTGAATTTCTTGAACTGAAAATGGTTTCATTTCGCCTAAAAATAAACCAACAGGTTGTTTGTCGGGTTTAAATTCAATCAGTTCATAAGATTCTGGGTCAAGCCCTGAATGACGAATGGAACGAATCAACCAAAGCGGATTATTAGCTCCAGAAAAACTTAACAAGTTAGTATTCTTATCCCAAACACAGAGAGCCAAATCCATTCCGTCTTTTTGCTGCGTATCAACTCCTTTTTGTTCTAGTGCTTTAATAATTTTTGCTCGTAGTTTGTTTAATATTTCGGCAGGGTTGGTTATGTTGTTTTCTACTACAATTTCGTTAAAAAAACTTATTCCAAGCATGCTCATAAATGCACCAGGAACACCATGTCCTGTACAATCGGCAGCTACCCAAATAGCCAAGTTGTTTTCGGTTTGAAATGCCCAAAAGAAATCTCCGCTAACTACATCTTTTGGTTTAAGCAATACAAAATGTTCTTTAGAAATCTGCTCCCAATAATTGTCGCTGGTTAATAAAGCTGTTTGAATACGTTTGGCGTAACTTATACTGTCCGTAATTTCCTGATGTTGCTCTTCAACTATCTCTTTTTGCTTGGTTATTTCAGCATTTTTTTGAGCAAGCAATTCGTTTGCTTTTTTTCGTTGCTGATTGTTTCTAACCACTACCACAGCAAAAACCAATAAAATTAACCCTACCACAAACGAACCATACAATTGCATCGATTTTCGTTTGCTTTCTTCGCTTGCTTTTGCCAATTCAACATCTTTTAACGCGTTGGTTTTATTTAACAAAGCTATTTCCTGTTCCTTTCTTTCGCTTTGAAATTTTTTCTCCATTTCGTTAATCATCTCCGCATTTTTGGTGTTGCTAACACTATCGTTAAATGTTACATAAAGCGATTGGTGATGATATGCTTTTTCAAAATCTCGAACTTTGCTGTATGCTTTTGATAATCCTTGATGAGCCTTAATGATGTAATCCATATAACCCGTATTTTCGGCATTGGTAAGTGCTTCTTTAAAAAGTGAAATGGCTTTTTGATGCTGTCCTTTTTTATCGTAAATATTTGCAGCTGCAATTTGCGATACCGCTAATTTTCCAAAACTGCCAATCTCCTTTTTAATTTGGATAGATTTTAGTGCATATTCCAAAGCCTTATCATCGTCGCCAGTAAGCTCATGATTAACACTCAAATTGTTGAAACATTGAGCAATAAGTGGTTTATCTGCAATTTTCTCAAAAATTTCTAGTGCTTCATAAAATCGTTTTCGTGCTTCAAGGTAATCTTTTAAATAATCAAGAGCAGTACCTTCGCTGGTTAGTGCAACTCCATAAAGTTTTTGGTTGTTTACTGCTTTTGCAAGAAGTTTTTGTCTGATGTAAATTTTTAATGCTTCGTTATAATTTTTTTGACCAATATAAATTAACCCAATATTTGAAATGGTTCCAATTATCATGTTGGTATCTCTAGCACTTTCGTAAATAGACAATGCCTTTATGTAAAGTTTTAATGCTTCGGTTGGATTACCAGCAATATCGTGCATAATTCCTGTATTATTAAATGCTTGTCCTGCACCAATACTATCGCCAAGCTGCATTTTTAATATTCCAGATTGTTCAAAATTTACACGAGCGTTTTCGTAATCTCCAGCATAATAAAAAGCAATGCCAATATCGTTATATGAGCCTGCAACGCCTTCTTTGTTTCCAGCTTTTTGATGGATAGCTAATGCTTTTTGATAATAGTTGTTCGCCAAAACATAATCATCGTTGGCTTGAGCTGTAAGGGCATACTCGCGATGTGCTTCGGCCAAAAATTTAGTATCTTTTATTTTTTTTGCTTGGTCTATCGCTTTTTGGTTAAAATAATATGCCGAATCTTTATTGGTTTTTCGATAAACCAAAGCCAATTGTTCATAGGCAACCACTTTTGCAGTATCGTATTTGGCTTGTAGAATAAAATTCATCAAACTGTCCGTTTGATTGTTGGCATACAACAAATTACCCGAAATCGAGCAAAAAATCATTATTATTAACCACTTCTTTTTCATAAATGAGATATGATATTCAATTTTACAAAAAAATAACGGTTTTAAATCAACTCTGTTAAAATAACATCATCATATTTAACGTGAGTTCGATATAAGATTAACCGATTCTTTGAAGTTTATCAATATTAATGTTTGGTTTAGTAGGATAAAAAGAATAAGCAATAAGACCTGATATCAGATTGATTATGAAGTTGTTAAAACTTCTGTGTCTAGTGTGTTCAATTTGGCACTGGTTCTTTAAGATGTCATTAACACTTTCAACAACAGCTCTTTTTCTTAACAATATTTTATCGTAAATATTCATTAAAGCGTTTTTCATATTCTTTTTTATCTTGGTAACAAGATGGATTCCATCCACAAAAAGTTGTTCGAATAAATCCTGTCCCAAATATCCTCTGTCGGCAAATATTTTTCCAAAAACTTTATTGTGAAATGCTTTATCTTTCAATGGCTGCCTATCATCCACATTGCCTTTTGTGATTAAAAAATCAATTATTTCACCTCGTTCATTAATGATAATGTGAAGTTTAAAACCAAAGAACCATCCCATTGAACCCTTACCTTTTTCTGCAATATTTTTAAATACTTTGTTTTGATGTTCTCTTTTTGGATGACATACTTTAATCAACGTAGAATCCATAAAAGAAATACCTGAACACTTACCTAAACAACGCATTTGAAGAAACAGAACCATCGGTACAATAGCTTTTTGCTGTAGTTCTACAAACCGATTGTAGGAAACTGTTTCTGGAAACTCGCTTTTCATGTATTTGCATACATGATTGATGTAGAAGTGTTTTAGACAACGGTAGCCTTTTAAATGAAACAGAAGCATAATTGTTATTATCTCACTTTGAGACATTCGACACTTTTTGTTACGTTTTTTTGTTGATGAACCTTCTTCTATTGAATGTTCATCTATGGTTTTGTTTAATTCTTTACAAAAATCGTCTATTAAACAGAAAATTTCAATAACTTTATCTTTGGATTCCATAAGCAGAATTATTAGTTATATATTTGATTTTGAACCAGTTAAATATACTAATCTTTCTGCTTATTTTCTATTTTTTTTCTCATTTTTTTATATCGAACTCACGTTATTTAGAAAAATTCCATTTTTGACTGGTTTATCAACCTATTTTGATGTACTTTTGAGCCTTAGCTTATAAAAAGAAATAGTTAAAAAAATTGAAAAAAACTTTACGATGAAAACCAACATTGACAATTATGATTTTTCTGGCAAAAAAGCCTTAATTAGAGTGGATTTTAATGTGCCATTAAACGACAAATTTGAAGTAACTGACAATACTAGAATTTCTGCTTCATTGCCAACCATTAAAAAAGTATTGAATGGTGGTGGTTCAGTAATTTTAATGTCACATTTAGGTCGTCCAAAAAACGGTTATGAAGACAAGTTTTCGTTAAAACACATTATTTCTGAAGTTGAAAAATTAATTGGGCAATCTATAAAATTTGCTCCAGACTGCATTGGAAAAGAAGCAAAAGAACTTTCAGAAAATTTAAAACCAGGAGAAGTGTTGATGTTGGAAAACTTAAGATTTTATGCAAGTGAAACCAAAGGTGATTTAGATTTTACCGAAAAATTAGCCAAATTGGGCGATGTTTATGTAAACGATGCTTTTGGAACTGCACATCGTGCTCATGCTTCAACTACCATAATTGCTCAATTTTTTCCAAACGATAAAATGTTTGGTTACCTAATAGAAAAAGAAATTTTTAGCGTTTCGAAAGTGTTGAAAGAGGGTGTTGCTCCAATTACAGCTATTGTTGGCGGGGCAAAGGTTTCGAGTAAAATCATTATCATTGAACAGTTGTTGGATAAGGTTAACAACATTATTATTGGTGGCGGTATGGCTTATACTTTTGCAAAAGCTCAAGGAGGAACCATTGGTAGTTCGTTAGTTGAATTGGATTTTTTAGACACCGCACTCGATATTTTATCAAAAGCAAAAAGCAAAAACGTAACTATTTTATTACCAGAAGATACCTTAGCTGCTGATAAATTTAGCGAAGAAGCCGATACCCAAATTTGCGACACCAAAAATATTACAGATGGCTGGATGGGAATGGACATTGGCGAAAAAGCCATTGCTTCGTTTACCGATTGTATTGTAAATTCAAAAACCATTTTATGGAACGGACCAGTTGGTGTTTTTGAAATGAATAAATTTGAAAAAGGAACAAAAGCCATTGCTTTAGCAGTAGCCGAGGCAACCAAAAAAGGAGCATTTACTTTAGTGGGTGGTGGCGATTCGGTTGCAGCTGTAAACAAGTTTAATCTTGCCAATCAAGTAAGCCATGTAAGTACAGGTGGTGGTGCAATGCTAGAATATTTAGAGGGCAAAGAATTACCAGGAATTGCTGCGATTTTGAATTAAATCAATAAAAAACATGAAATCAGCTATATTATGTTTGGGGATTATTATCTCCTCTGCTCTTTTTGCTCAAGTATCAGAAAAATACGATTTATTTGTTAAACAGGCAGATAGCTTGTACAATGCAAAAAATTATTCAGCATCAGCTCAAAAATATACAGATGCTTTTTGGTCAAATGATGGTAAAGCAGTGCCAAGCCATAGATATAATGCAGCTTGTTCGTGGGCTTTAGCAAATGTTAAAGATTCTGCTTTTTATCATTTATTTAGATTAGCAGAATCAATATCAAAGTACAACAATTATCAACACATTTCTACTGATGCTGATTTAAAATCTTTATACACTGATAGTAGATGGGAAGAATTATTGATAATAGTAAAGAGAAATAAAGACGAATTTGAGAAAGATTTTGACAAACCTCTTGTTGCTATTTTAGATTCGATACACGATGAAGACCAAAAATATAGAATACAGATTGATGAGGTTGAAGAAAAATATGGAAGAGAATCTGAAGAAATGCGGAATCATTGGAAAAAAATTCAACAAGTAGATTCAATTAATTTAATAATAGTTTCTAAAATTCTAGATGAAAGAGGATGGCTTGGGTCCAAAGTTGTTGGAAATAAAGGTAATTCAACATTATTTCTAGTTGTTCAACATGCCGATTCTGCTACACAAGTAAAGTATTTACCAATGATGCGAGAAGCAGTTAAAGAAGGAAGGGCTTATGCTAGCTCATTAGCCTTATTGGAAGATAGATTGGCACTAAGGCAAGGTAAAAAACAAATTTATGGAAGCCAGATAGGTTTTGATAAAGAAACTGAAAAATACATTGTCCAAGATTTAGAAGACCCAGATAATGTGGATAAAAGAAGGGCAGAAGTGGGATTGCCTCCTTTAGCTGATTATGTAAAAAATTGGAACATAGTTTGGAATGTAGCAGAATACAAAAAGAATGGGAAAAAGAACTTTTTCAATTCCAAAGAATAGTACCTTTAGAAAATGAAATATATTTTACCATTAATCCTTTTTTTGTTTGTTCTTATTACAAGTACATCAGCTCAAAAAATATACAAAGTAAAATACGAAAGCCAAGCCGACTTAAAGGTGTATATTGTTAAGTACGAATCGCAATGCGATTTAAAAGTGTACATGGTAAAATATGAAAGCCAAGCCAATAAAGATGGTTTGTGGTACTCAGTCGATTACGAATCTCAAGCCAACAAAAAGGCCTATTTTGTGGATTACGAGAGCCAAGCCGACCTAAAAATTTTCTTTGTCGATTACGAAAGTCAAGCAGGTTGGAGAAATCAATCAAAAGCACACTTGTTAAAGTTTTAGGAAAACACAAAAGCAACATTTTTAGTCAAAAGTCGTATCTTTACAACACAATAAAAAGTAAGTTATGACTGCATTAGAACTAAAAAAATTGTTAATTCATAGAATAGCTGAAATAAATGATGTTTCGTTTTTGAATGCTATAAAAACAATTTTAGATTCCAAAACTCAGCACAAAACTATTTCGTTAACTCATGAGCAAACTATAGAAATTGAAAAATCTAAAAAAGAGGTTGAGAAAGGACTGTTTATTGAACAAATTGAATTAGAAAAGGATTTTGATAAATGGTTAAACGCAAGATAGTTTGGTCGCATAGGTCAAAAATAAAACTCTTTCAAATCCTCGATTTTTACGCTAAAAGAAATAAAACCGTAACCTACTCCAAAAAATTATTTAAAAAATTCAACAAAGAATTAGCTGCTTTATTAAAACAACCAGAAATAGGTATTAAAACCACTATTGATGGAGTTCGCGGACTTATTGTTGATGAATTTATTTTATTCTATGAAATTACTACAGATAAAATAATTGTTCACACCGTTTGGGATTGTAGACAAAACCCTAATGATTTGATAATAAAAAACATAACATGACCCTAGAACAAGCTCAAAAATTAGTTGATGATTGGATAAAAACTCATGGAGTTCGTTATTTTAATGAACTCACCAACATGGCAATGCTAACCGAAGAGGTAGGTGAAGTTGCTCGAATTATTGCACGTCGATATGGCGAACAATCGGAAAAAGAAAGCGATAAAAACAAAGATTTGGGCGAAGAATTAGCCGATGTATTGTTTGTGCTAATTTGTTTAGCTAACCAAACAGGGGTCGACTTAAACAAAGCCCTAGAGAAAAACATAGAAAAAAAGACAAAAAGAGATAGCGAACGCCATCACAACAACCAAAAACTAAAGTAGTTTTATAGTTTTTCGAAACCTATTTTTAATTTTCTAAATGTATTTAGTAAAATTGTTAAACTCTAGCTCAACAAACCTAAACTTGTTGTATCTTAGCTGAAGTTGAAAAAAACTGTTTTTGGCTTTATTTTAATGTATAAAAAACTCGTTATACTATTTTGTTTGCTGTTTCAATTGCATGTTTTTGCATTGAACATCGACAGTTTAAAAAACGAGCTTAAACTATCAAAAACCAATACCGAAAGCATTGCTATTTTAAACCAGTTCGGTATTTTTTACGAAAGCATCAGCGATTATCCAAAAGCTTTTTATTACCTCAACAAAGCAAAATTGCTCAACCAAAACAATATTGATGTTAATCAAAACATTGTAACTCACAACTATATTGGTTATGTATATTGGCACAAAAGCGATTACAGCAACGCTTTATTTTACCATTCCAAAGCACTCGAACTATGCAAAGCCAATAACATTACTAACGAAAACTTAGCATTTACTTACCTAATGCTAGGAAACGATTATTACGATAAAGGCGATTTTAACAAAACAGCAAAGTTTTATTACGAAAGCATTAAAGTAGCAGAATCAATAAACAACAAAGCTATTTTAATTCAAAGCTATAACAGGCTTAGCAAACTTTACTTTAAAATGAAAGATTTAAAGTTAGCTGAAGAACTTGCCAAAAAATCGTTGAAACTTAACAACGAAAACGATAAACGCGAATTAGCAGTTTCGTTTAACAGTTTAGGAAATATTGCTTTAGAAAAAAAACAAACCGATTCAGCCCTTTTTTATTTCCAAAAAACATTGCTCAACTTTGAAAAATGTGGCGATAAAATTGGTCAATCTATTGCAAGTATTAATTTGGGCGACACGTATTTAGCTTTAGACCAACGCAAAAAAACTGCTTATTTAGATTCGAGTTATTTCTATTACAAACAATCGTATTATTTAAATCAAATTGTTGATAATAAATTTGGAATGATATATGGCTTGTGGGGAATGGCCGATATTGATTTTTTTAATAAAAAATACTCCGAAACACTCCTAAAATATACTGAAGCTTTACGTTTAGCAGTTGATATTGGAGCCAAAAGCGAAGAATTAAATTTATACTTCAAAAAGCACGAATTATATGATAAAATGGGACAAACCGACCAAAGTTTGTTGTACCTTAAAAAACACATTGAACTAAAAAACAAAGTAGAAAGTAGCGAACAAGCCAAACAATTATTAAAGCAAGAAAGTAAATACGAATACGATAAGCTTATGGCTCAAGAAAAAGCCCTAGCCGAACAAAACAAATTAATTGAAGCCGAAAAAAACAAATGGAAAAACATTATTTTAATACTGGTGCTTTCCGTTTCCGTTGTGTTGCTTTTTGTAACCTACACTTCTATAAAACGACTAAAAATTATTCGCTCAAAAAATGCCTTAATCAACCAAATCAATAAAGAATTGGAGTTTCAAAAACAAGAAATTATTGATAGCATTACTTATGCAAAACGAATTCAACAAGCCATTTTACCCCCATTAAAACTAATTAAGGAAACGCTTCCCGAAAGTTTTGTAGTTTATTTACCAAAAGATATTGTTGCTGGCGATTTTTATTGGATGGAGTGCCTATCGGCAGTTCACAGTTCACAGTTCACAGTAAACAGTGAACAGTCAACCGACAACAGTAAACTAATTTTATTTGCCGCCGCCGATTGCACTGGGCATGGTGTACCTGGAGCTATGGTTAGTGTGGTTTGCAACAACGGGTTAAACAGAAGTGTGAGAGAACATCATATTATGGATCCTGGAAAAATTTTAGAAAAAACTAGGGAAATTATTGTTTCAGAATTTGAAAAAAGTGACGAAGAGGTAAAAGATGGAATGGATATTTCGCTTTGTGCGTTAGGTTTTTCTTCCGATAAAAAATTATTGAAATGGGCTGGTGCTAATAATCCTTTGTGGATAATTCGTCATTGCGGGCTTGACCCAGAATCTCATGAACTGATTGAATTAAAACCAACCAAACAACATTTAGGAAAAGTAGATAACCCATTACCTTTTGTTACCCAAGAATTTGAATTGCAAAAAGGCGATACATTTTACTTATTTACTGATGGTTTCAAAGACCAATTTGGAGGCGAAAAAGGTAAAAAGTTTAAATCAGCAAATTTTAAAAAATTATTGTTAAGCATTCAAAACCTTAGCATGGACGAGCAAAAACAATTTATTTACCAAACTTTTATGGATTGGAAAGGCTCTCTTGAACAAATTGACGACGTTTGCATCATAGGTGTGAGGGTATAGTGCAAACAAGTCAGCCTGTCCCGAACTTGATTCGGGAATGTTTGCATCATAGGCGTGAGAATATGATGCAAAGTTTACCCTGAGCTTAGCCGAATGGGTATTATTGGTGTTAGAGTATAATGCCTTTATTTTTTAAACAGTAGCATTAAATCGCTAACCAATTGTTTGTAACAGCTTTTTAGCGAAGAAGCTTTTAACGATTTTTCTTCTATTAGTTGGTTTGAAGGGAATTCTCCACAATACAACTTTACATTACCTTTTCCCAATATTTTAACTTTTTCTTTATTATAAACATCAAAATCTAATAAATGAAGCGAAAACGGGTAGCGTTTATTGTTATCGCCAACATAAGCAATATGAACACTTTTTTCGATAGCATACCAATTAACAAATAGAATATAATTTGCTTGATGTTGTTCTAAAAGGTTTTTAAAATCTTGTTCACTCAACAGATTTAAATTGGTTGCATTGTATTTTTTTCCTTTAAATTTTTCGAGTTGATATTTTGTTTTTTTTCTCAATGCCAATTGTTCTATTGGAGTTAATCCAACAAACTCAATTTCCTGGTTATTAAAACTCAAAAACGATTCGATTAAATTTTGTTGGTAAACAGTAAAAACTTCTGATTGCTGAACCTGATTTGCGGTGGCAATTTCGTCGAGTGGATATTGAGAAACAAACTGAAACCTATCGTACGGAACAACAATAACACGTTGTTTTTGAGCATAAAACGTGTTGTTAAACCCAATGTTTAGTAAAAAAACAAACGCAAAAATATTTCGAATAACTAGCATTAAACTGCTTTAATTAAATAATAATTCTTTTTGCCTTTTTGTACCAAAATATACTTCCCTTGAATTAAATCATCAGTAGTTAAAACCCTTTCTTCACTTACTTTTGCTTTGTTAATGCTAATAGCATTTTCTTTTAATGCTCTTCTTGCTTCGCCATTTGATGCTAAAAAATTGGTTTTTGCTGCCAAAGCATCAACAATATTTACTCCAGTTTTTATTTCGTTCAACGAAATTTCGGCTTGTGGAACTCCTTCAAAAATATCGTTAAAAACGGTTTCCGAAAGTGCTTTTAAACCAGCAATTGCCTCCTCGTCTTTTTTAAATAAAATTTCCGAAGCATTTGCAGCCGATTCAAAATCTTCAACAGAATGAACACGAATGGTAATGTCTTTAGCCAATTCTTTTTGTAACAAACGCAAGTGTGGTGCTTGAGCATGTTCTGCTTCCAGTTGCTCAATTTCCGATTTTGTTTTTAATGTAAAAATTCGAATGTAATTCGATGCATCTTCATCAGAAGCATTTATCCAATATTGGTAAAATTTATATGGCGAAGTTTTGGTTTTATCCAACCACACATTTCCGCCTTCACTTTTACCAAACTTGGTTCCATCGGCTTTTTTTATCAGTGGAGTGGTAACTGCAAAAGCTTCTCCTCCACCCTTTCTTCTAATCAATTCAGTTCCGGTAACAATGTTTCCCCATTGGTCGGAGCCTCCCAATTGAACGGTGCAATTTTTGTTTTTCCACAACCAATAGAAATCATAACCTTGAACCAGTTGGTAGCTAAATTCGGTAAACGACATGCCTGTTTCCATCCTGCTTTTTACAGAGTCTTTTGCCATCATGTAATTTACAGTAATGTGTTTTCCTACATCACGAATAAAATCTAGAAAGCTCATGCCTTTAAACCAATCGTAATTGTTTACCATTTCTGCCGAATTAGCTCCACAATTAAAATCTAAAAATTGCTCCAGTTGTTTTTGTATGCCGTTAAGGTTTTTCTGAAGTGTTTCGTCGTCCAGCAAATTTCGTTCAGCCGATTTCCCTGTTGGATCGCCCACCATACCAGTAGCACCACCCACCAAAGCAAAAGGTTTATGTCCAGCTTTTTGCAGGTGCACCAAAATCATAATTTGAACCAAACTACCAATATGCAACGAATCGGCAGTTGGGTCGAAACCAATGTATGCAGAGGTAATACCTTTGGCAAATTCTTCTTCCGTTCCAGGCATCATATCGTGTATCATGCCTCTCCATTTCAATTCTTCTATAAAATTCATGTTGGGTGCTTTTTTTGTGCTACAAAAATATTGATTATTTTTAGAACAAACCTGATGTTTCTTCGGCTTCATAACCTTCGTCTATTAAAAGGTTGTTCGATTCTGCTGCTTTAACGGCTAATTCGTCGCACCGTTCGTTGTATTTGTTGCCAGCGTGTCCTTTAACCCAATGAAATTTTACTTGATGTTTGGGGTAAATTTGAAGAAATCGTTGCCATAAATCCACATTTTTTTTGCCTTTAAACCCTTTTTTTTGCCAACCAAATACCCAGCCTTTTTCAACCGAATCGATTACATATTTGGAGTCGGAAAAAACATTAACTTGAGATGGAATAATTTTTATGGTTTCTAAAGCAACTATTACCGCCATTAACTCCATACGGTTGTTGGTGGTGTTTCTAAAACCCTGCGAAAGTTCTTTGTGGTGTCCGCCACTCATCATTACAATGCCATAACCACCGTTTCCGGGATTTCCTTTGGCTGCTCCGTCGGTAAATATGGTTATTGCCATTAAAATCCGGTATTGGTTCTAAACAATTTTACTGCAATAGCTAAAAGGATAACACCAAATACTTTACGCAACACAGCAATGCCGCCTTTGCCTAAAATACGTTCAATAAATACCGACGATTTAAGCACTGCATAAACCAAAATGATGTTAACAATAATAGCAATTACGATATTTTCAACAGCATATTCAGCACGTAACGAAAGCAACGAAGTCATGGTTCCTGCTCCAGCAATTAAAGGAAAAGCTATCGGAACAATTGAGGCAGTTTTTACTGAGTTTTCGTCTTCTTTGTAGAGTTTAATTCCTAAAATCATTTCTAATGCTAAAAAGAAAATAATAAACGAACCTGCAATGGCAAACGAACTTACGTCGATACCAATAAGACTAAGAATGGATTCACCAACAAACAAAAACAAAATCATGATGATTAATGAAACTATGCTTGCTTTTTCTGATTGAATATGACCCGTTTTTTGGCGTAAATCAATGATAATAGGAATAGAGCCAATTATATCAATTACGGCAAATAAAACCATGGAGGCTGTAGCAATTTCTTTAAAATTTAAGTTCATTCTTTATTTCTTTTTGAAAATATTTACCAATGTTTTTCCTATTTCATCTAATTTTTCCATAGGCTCAATAGGAGAGGTATCTTTTAGATTAAGTGTAGATAAATCGCTAATACCCATTTGTTTAGGATAAATAATAATAAAACTGTTGGATTTAAAATACGTATTGAGGTAAGATGGAATTTTAGGCATAATGTTGTGATAAGACATGTACTCTTTTCGGCTTAAAACAATTATTAAATTTTCATCTACTTTGATATCATCAACTAGCGAAAGAAATTTATTCCAATCATTAAACAAAACAAATTCAGCATCTATTGGGTGTTTTTCATGTATTGATTTTAGTTCGTTTAACGTATCTTCTACGGCATAAAACACCATTTTTGTGTTGGTATTATTAGCAATGTTCCATACCTTAGTTATCCAAGCAGAAAAGCCTATTTCTTTTTCGGCTTTTTCGGGTACAACAACCAAATGTTTTTTAATGGTTACTAATGGCTGAGCAGCTTTATAGATAAGTGTTGTGGTGTTACATTTGGTTAAAATACCTTCGGTAAAATTGCTTAAAAAAGAATCTGAAATGTTTGTGTTGTTGTGAACTCCAAGTACTAAATCGGTAATCTTATTTTCCATTACTACACTCGAAATACCATTTACAATATTTAAATCGTATCGAATTAGTTCATTAAGTGTGTTGTCGGTTGCAGAAACAGCAATATGGGCTTTTTCCATTAATTTTTTACCTTTTTTCTCTGCTGCACTATCGTTAGAATTATTATCAACAATATTTAGTGCGTATAGTCCTTTTTTATTCTTTTTTGATTTTATGGTAACACTTAAATTAACCAATTCATTTGTTGTTTCGATGTTACTCAAAGGGATTAAAATTCTTTCAACCGTTTTTGTTTCCTCCGAACTATTGTCGTTATTTTCTAATAAAGCAATATTTCGTGCTCCTTTTTGGGCTATAAAAGCAGCAATGGTGCAGGTGGCTAATATCAACAAAATGGTTCCATTTAACACGTTTTCATCAAAAAGTCGAACGGGTTCAATTACTTTGTTTTGTAGAGCTGCAGCAGCTATTTCTGCTTTATTAAGAATAATGTTGTAACCCACTAAAACAACGGCTAATGTTGCTGCAACGTGTGCATTACTTAATCCAAAAATTAATCTTCGTTCGTCGGCAGAAAATTTATACGTTTTTTGTGTTAACCAAGCCGCAAGAAACTTTGAAGTTGTGGCTACAACAATCATTGTTACAGCAACTTTAATGGTTTCAAAATCTTTAAAAAACACGCGGTAATCGATTAGCATTCCTACTCCTATCAAAAAGAAAGGAATAAAAAGAGCATTTCCGATAAATGCAACACGGTTCATTAATGGCGAGGTATGAGGTATAACTCGATTTAAAGCTAGCCCAACAAGAAACGCTCCGATAATAGCCTCTATTCCAGCTGCTTCGGCTAAAAATGCCCCAAGAAAAAGCATGGCCAATACAAAAATGTATTGAGAAATATTATCGTGAAAACGCTTAAAAAACCATCGCCCAATAATTGGAAAAAGAAACAATACAATCATTCCAAATATTAGCACTGAAATAGATAACCTTAACCAAAATCCGTTGGTTACTTCTCCTGTAGAAACTCCTGCAACTCCAGCCAAAACCAATAAAGCCAAAACATCAGTAATTATTGTTCCTCCAATGGTAATGTTTACAGCTCGGTTTTTGGCAACACCTAATTTGCTAATCATTGGATAAGCAATAAGAGTGTGTGAAGAAAACATAGCCGCCAATAATATAGAAGTAATTATGGAATATTGTAAAAAATAATGTCCTACTAAAAACCCTAATGTAAATGGAATAGAAAAGGTATAAATACCAAAAACTAAGCTTTTTGTTCTATTTTTTTTAAAATCTAATAGGTCTATTTCTAAACCTGCTAAAAACATAATATACAACAGACCAACCGTTCCGAACAAAACAATACTGCTATCTCTGAGCATTAAGTTTAATCCATTAGGTCCAATAACTGCCCCAGCGATAATAAGTCCGATTAATTGAGGTATTTTTAGTTTGTTTAAAATTAACGGAGCAAAAAGGATGATAAACAACAATAACGAAAACAACAACACCGGGTTGGTTAAAGGCAATGTTGTTTCGAAAATGTTTAATAGTATCATAATAAATGAGGATGTATTTTCATTCTAATAACTAATGAAAATCAGTTTACAAAACTAATAAAATTAAGTTCGTAAACTTTTGAAAAAGAAAAAACTATTATCTTGATTAGTAGTTAATTACTTTAACTTTATCGTCATCAAGTCTAACTTTTAACCAGGTTTCGAGAGCAGCACGTTGAGTATTTTTTTCTGTTTCAGAAATAGTATTTTTCCAGTGTATTAAAAACGTAGGAATGGTGTCTTGAATGTTGTTAAAATCAGTAGTAATATTTTTTCCAAAACTCATGTGGTCTACATTAGAATATTGAAGTTTAATTTCTTGCTTAATGGAATTGAACGGAAACGAACCAGCTCCTGAAAGGTTTAATTGCTCCTCTAACAATCTTATTTTTTCGTCTTTATCTTGTATTAGTTCCTCGTTTTTTCGATACAAATCTTCAATAATTCCAGATTTTACCTCCATACTCAACTTATTGGTTATTTCGGTTGAATGACCATTAGATTGTAATATCAACAATTCGGTATCTTTTAAATCATATTTAGGAAGTTTGCTTTTAATTTCAAGTTCTTTTTCAGGAGTAAGAATGTCGCCAATCAGGTAAACTTCAATCGTTGCTTTTTGTGTACCTTCTTTATAAATAATTTTTTTATTAATTACTTTACTAGATTTAAAATCAAAGTTTTCAGCAATAAAAAGCTCAGCATTTTTTTTATAAATACTTTCTTGAATAGATTCCCAAAAACTAAATGCACTAGGTAAAATGATTAAAATAGAGAAAAATAATATATAATTATTCACTTTTCTTTCTCGTTTTGGATCTAAGTAAGTTGTTATAGGAAATTTTAAATATTTAACAACCAACCAAGTAGAAAGAGTAATAAATACAGAATTGATTAGAAAAAGATAAAAAGCACCAAGAAAAAACTCCCAATTTCCATTAGCTAAACCATAACCAGCAGTACAAAGAGGTGGCATTAAAGCGGTAGCTATGGCAACTCCATAAATAGCACTCGCAACGGTACTTTTTTGGCTTTTAGCAACAATTAAAGCAATACCACTAAAAATAGCCACTAAAACATCTAATAAATTTGGTCGGGTTCTAGCAATTAACTCCGATTGAACTTCTCCAAAAGGAGTAATTAAAAAATACAATGTAGAAATGATTACACTAATTAAAACAGCTGTACCTAAACTTTTTAGGGAGCGAGTGAGCATAGCAAAATTGTTAATTCCAATAGCTAATCCCATGCCTACAATTGGCCCCATTAGTGGAGAAATTAACATCGCCCCAATAATTACCGCAGTTGAGTTTACATTTAACCCAATAGACGCAATTACAATAGACGCTCCTAGCACCCATACATTAACACCTTTAAAGTCGATATCTTTTTTAATTGCCTCAACACTACCTTCATAATCAACCCCATCTTTAATGTTAACTATCATTTTAAAATACTCAACAATAGACGTAATCATTTGCAAGAAACTAAAGTCTTTCTGCTCGTCATTATTTTTTAGGTTGTCGGTTATATTTTCCTGATTTGGACTTTTTTCTTCCATAAAACTAAAATTCAGCACTAAATTACTATTTCATACAGTATATTCCATACTATTTTTTAATTTTACGACATGATTACTATTGAAGAAAATAAAATGAAAGATAAAACAGCCCTACTTGAATCAAAAATTGAAGAAGCTAAAATTGCTGGAGGAAAAGACCGTATTGAAGCTCAACATAAAAAAGGAAAATTCACAGCTCGTGAGCGTATCCATTTTTTGCTAGACGATGGTTCGTTTGAAGAAATAGGCATGTTGGTTACTCACCGTTCTACCAATTTTGGGTTAGATAAAACCAAATTTTTGGGTGATGGTGTGGTTACTGGTTATGGAACAATACACGGACGATTGGTTTACGTTTTTTCTCAAGATTTTACCGTTTTAGGAGGTTCATTAGCAGAAGCTCATGCCGAAAAAATTTGTAAAGTAATGGATTTAGCCATGAAAAACGGAGCTCCTGTAATTGGGTTAAACGATTCTGGTGGAGCTCGTATACAAGAAGGCGTAGTAAGTTTAGGTGGATACGCCGATATTTTTTACAGAAATACCTTAGCAAGTGGTGTTATTCCTCAACTATCTGCCATAATGGGGCCATGTGCTGGTGGAGCAGTTTATTCTCCAGCATTAACCGATTTTATTATGATGGTTGAAAACACTTCGTACATGTTTGTTACAGGTCCGAATGTGGTAAAAACTGTAACCCACGAGGAAGTAAGTTCTGAAGATTTAGGTGGAGCATCGGCTCACTCAACAAAATCAGGTGTTACACATTTAACGTATGCCAACGAAATGGAGTGTATCAACGGCATTAAAACCTTGTTGAGCTACATGCCTCAAAATTGCGAAGAAGACGCACCTCGAATCCCTTACGAAATGGGCAATGAATCGAGACCAACATTAAACACTATCATTCCTGAAAATGCTCACCAACCATATGATATTAAAGAAGTGATTGCAGGAACAGTTGATGAAAACAGTTTTTACGAAATACACAAAGATTTTGCAGAAAATATTGTTGTTGGATTTGCACGTTTAGCTGGTCGTTCAATAGGTATTGTTGCTAATCAACCAGCATTTTTAGCCGGTGTTTTAGATATAAAATCGTCACAAAAAGGAGCTCGATTTGTGCGTTTTTGCGATGCATTTAACATTCCATTATTGGTTTTTGAAGATGTTCCAGGATTTTTACCAGGTACTGATCAAGAGTGGAATGCCATTATTACCAATGGAGCAAAATTATTGTATGCTTTTAGCGAAGCTACCGTTCCAAGAATTACGGTAATTACCAGAAAAGCTTACGGCGGAGCTTATGATGTAATGAACTCGAAACACATTGGAGCCGACATGAATTATGCTTGGCCAAGTGCCGAAATTGCTGTAATGGGAGCCAAAGGAGCTGCAGAAATTATTTTCAAAAAAGAGATACAAGAAGCTGCTGATTCGGAAGCCAAATGGAAAGAAAAAGAAGCGGAATATGCTGAGATGTTTGCAAATCCTTATAATGCTGCTGCTAGAGGTTATGTTGATGAAGTAATAAAACCAGAACAAACCAGAGAGAAATTGATAAAAGCATTTAAAATGCTAGAAAATAAAGTAGCAACATTACCAAAGAAAAAACACGGAAATATTCCGTTGTAATGATTTGAAAATTTGAAAATGAGATTAATTTGAGAGTAATAAACTCATAAACTTCATAACCCCAATAAAACTAAAAACATGAAAAACATACTTGTAACCATCGATTTTGAAAAAAACGGTCAATTATTGATTGAAAAAGCAGCCGAAATAGCTGTAAAATTTGGTGCTAAATTGTGGTTAGTTCACGTAGCTGCTCCCGACCCCGAATTTATTGGATATGAAGTTGGTCCACAATATGTTCGCGATGTGTTAGCAAAAGATTTACGTGAAGAACACAAACTGTTACAAAAATTTTCAGCTCAACTAAAAGAAAAAAATATTGATGCTGAAGGTTTATTGGTTCAAGGCACAACCATTGAAACCATTGTAGAATTAACTCAAAAACTTGCTATTGATTTAATTGTTATTGGAAAACACAAATACGGTTTCTTTCATAAAACATTTATGGTTAGCACCGACGAATCGTTACTCGAATTATCAAATGTGCCTGTATTAGTTGTTCCATTAAAAGATTAACTGTTGAAAATTTTAGGCATCATTCCTGCTCGATTTGGTTCCACCCGATTTCCCGGAAAACCATTAGTTGATATTGATGGAAAAACCATGATTCAACGCGTTTTTGAGCAAGCAAAAAGTTGTACTTCATTAACCGACGTAATAGTTGCAACCGACGATGAACGAATTTTTAATGAAGTAACACGTTTTGGCGGAAAAGTAGCCATGACCTCAACCAACCACCAAAGCGGAACCGACCGTTGTGCCGAAGTTGTAACTAATTTAACCGAAAATTTCAATGTGGTAATTAATATTCAGGGCGACGAACCTTTTATTAATCCCGAACAAATAAAACAACTCTGCAACTGCTTTGCCGATTCCAAAACACAAATAGCTACTTTAGTTAAAAAAATAAGCTCTAGCGAAGATTTATTCAACGAAAACAAAGTAAAAGCTGTAATAGACAAAAACAACTTTGCTTTGTACTTTAGCAGAAACCCCATACCATATTTTAGATGCGAACCAAAAGAAAACTGGTTAAATAAACACAACTATTTTAAACACATCGGTATTTATGGTTATCAAACTGCTGTTTTAAAAGAAATAACCCAACTAAACCCATCTGCTTTAGAGCTGACCGAAGGCTTAGAGCAACTTCGGTGGCTCGAAAATGGCTACAACATTAAAGTTGCCGAAACCGAATTGGAAGCCACAGCAATTGATACTCCCGAAGATTTAGAAAAGATATTAGCATAATTCCTTAATTTTAAGGAATATTAAACACACATGTCAAAACACAAAAATAACTCCAACCAAGGCGGATTTAAAGTAAATTTAATTCAACAAATCATTTCTATTTTTGATAAAAATCCTGCACAAACCTTTAACTACAAACAAATAAGCCAGGCTTTTGGATTCAAAGATGTTTCAAACAAACGATTAGTTTCTATTGTTTTAGATGAACTTACACATCAAGGAAAATTAATTGAAACCAAACGTGGAACATACAAATTACACTCATCAAAAGCTCTATTAGAAGGAACCGTTGACATGACCAATAGAGGAGCAGCTTATGTAGTAATACCTGATGCAGAAACCGATATTTACATTGCTCCAAAAAACACTGGAAATGCCCTACATGGCGATAAAGTAAAAGTAAATGTGTTTTACAGCAAAAGAGATAAAAAACCCGAAGGCGAAATTATTGAAGTTGTTGAACGTGCAAAAAGCGAATTTGTTGGTATATTAGAAAAATCGAAAACCTTTGCTTTTGTAGTTACCAGCGACCAACGAATGCCCGTTGATATTTTTATTACCAGCGACAAACTTAAAGGAGCAAACAACGGCGACAAAGTGGTTGCAAAAATTACCGATTGGCCAAAGGACAAAAAAAATCCGTACGGAATAATTATAGATGTGCTGGGTAAACCAGGCGAACGAGATACCGAAATGCACGCCATTTTAGCTGAATACGGTTTGCCCTACAAATTTCCTGAAAAAGTTGAACAAGATGCTGCAAAACTGAACATCGAAATTGATGTAGCTGAAATAAAAAAACGAAGAGATTTTAGAGCCATCACTACCTTTACCATTGACCCTGTTGATGCAAAAGATTTTGACGATGCTCTTTCCATAAAAAAATTAGCAAACGGCAATTGGGAAATCGGCGTTCATATTGCCGATGTTTCTCACTATGTTCGTCCAAATACGCAACTCGACAAAGAAGCTTTACAACGTGCTACATCGGTTTATTTGGTTGATAGAGTAGTGCCCATGTTACCCGAAGTATTATCGAACAACGCTTGTTCACTTCGCCCACAAGAAACCAAATTGTGTTTTTCGGCAGTTTTTGAACTTACCGAAAACGCCGAAATAAAAAACGAATGGTTTGGACGAACTGTTATTTTCTCCGACCGAAGATTTACCTACGAAGAAGCACAAGAAAGAATAGAAACAGGCGAAGGCGATTTTGCTGAAGAAATTCTGCAAATGGATAAATTGGCAAAACTATTACGAAAAGAACGCTTTAAAAAAGGAGCCATTGCTTTTGACCGAATTGAAGTAAAATTTAACTTAGATAAAGACGGAAACCCAATAGGAATATACTTTAAAGAGAGTAAAGACTCTAACAAACTGATTGAAGAGTTTATGTTGCTTGCCAATAAACGTGTTGCCGAATTTGTTGGAAAAACACCAAAAAATGTAAAACCAAAAACCTTTGTTTACCGTATTCACGATGAGCCAAACCAAGAGAAATTATTGGTGTTTTCTAATTTCGTTAAAAAGTTTGGCTACAACCTCAGCCTCAACGAAGACCAATTAGCCAAATCGTTAAACAATTTATTGGAAGAAGTAAAAGGCAAAAGCGAAGAAAATTTAATTGAGCAACTCGCCATCAGAACAATGTCGAAAGCAGCCTATTCTACCAACAACATTGGGCATTATGGCTTGGCTTTTCAGTATTACTCGCACTTCACATCACCTATTCGTCGTTACCCCGATATTATTGCACACCGATTGTTGCAACATTATTTAGACAATGGATCTTCATTTAATCAAACCGAAATTGAAGACCAATGTAAACACTCCTCTAAAATGGAATTGGTTGCTGCCGAAGCCGAACGAGCAAGTATAAAATACAAACAAGTAGAATTTTTGCAAGATAAAATTGGTGAGGAATACGATGGTGTAATTTCGGGAGTTAGCGATTGGGGTATTTATGTTGAAATTATGAGTGGAATGTGTGAAGGCATGGTAAAACTGCGTGATATGGATGACGATTTTTACACCTTCGACCCCGAAAACTACCAAGCCATTGGAAGAAAATACAAAAAAACCTACCGCATGGGCGATGCTGTTCGAATTAGAATCAAACGTGCCGACTTAGCCCGAAAACAATTGGATTTTGTATTAACTGAAATCGAAGAAGATTTTTGGGGCGGAATTAAGGAATAACGTACCTGTCCGTTCAAGTAGTCTTCTATTTTCTGTCATTCTGAATGATATTTTGTTTCCCGAGTATTCGGGAAATACAAAATGAAATGAAGAATCTTATCGGTTCTTATAGATGAATAGCGTTAACTCAAAATAACCAATCGCAAGTTGTAACACTTAACATATACCAGTCTATTCCAACTTTTCGGGGAACTTTCGGGAGACACATTGGTTTAATCAATGGTTATGTACAAGCAACAGAATATAATATTAATGACGAAAAATTATAAAATATTGTTTTTTCGTCAATAAGAGCATATCTTTGCCAAAAAAGAAGAATGATAACAAGAGAATTATACCTAGAACGATTAAGAAAATTAAAAGACCAGAACTTAATAAAAGTAATAACTGGAATAAGACGTTGTGGAAAATCAACACTTCTTGAGGCTTTTAAGAGAGAGTTACTAAATGATGGTGTAGCTCCCGAAAATATCGTTTTTTTAAATTTTGAAGAACGAGAGAATTTACATCTTGTAAATTGGACAACACTTTATGACGAGATAATCGAAAAGGTTAATCAAAACGAAAAGTATTATATTTTCTTAGATGAAGTTCAACTTATAATTGATTTTGAGAAACTTGTTAATAGTTTATTCACTAAAAAAAATATTGATTTATATATTACAGGTTCAAATGCTTATTTACTATCCAGTGAATTAGCAACTCTTTTAACAGGAAGGTATATTGCGTTAAACCTACAAACATTCTCTTTTAAAGAGTATGCCTCTGCGTTCAAAGAGGAGAAAAATACAGATAAACTGTTTCGAAAATATATAAATGAAAGTAGTTTCCCCGAAGCAGTAACACTTTCTAAAAGTGATGTTAACTTAGTAAATGACTATCTGCAATCAATATACAATACAGTAATAATAAAGGATATTGCACAACGACATCATCTAAGAAATGTGAACAATTTGCATCGTATTGTGAGTTTTTTATTCGATTCAATAGGTTCTTATGTTTCTCCAACTAATATTGCTGCTCAATTAAATAAGAATTCCCAAAAGAAATTATCCCATAATACAATCATCAAATACTTAGATTTTCTTACACAATCATACATTTTATATGTTGCACCTCGTTTTGATATTAAGGGTAAGGAATTACTTTCCACAAATGAAAAGTATTATGTTGTAGATTTAGGTTTAAAAAATATTACGACTACAAATAAACATGAAGCTGACTTAGGACGTAAGCTTGAAAATATAGTTTATTTTGAATTGTTAAGACGAGGGGGGAAAGTTTATGTAGGGAAACATAACGATAGAGAAATTGACTTTGTAGTTCAAAAGTCGAACAATGAACGAGAATATTACCAAGTAGCATATACTGTTAATGACGAAAAAACATTTAACCGTGAAATTTCGGCATTTGACAGAATTAAAGATAATTATCCAAAATTTCTTTTAACATTAGATTACGATAATACAAATATAAACGGAATCCAAAAAATTAATGTAATCGACTGGTTATTAGCATAAAACAAAGATGTGAAATTATACGGATCTTGCAGATTATTAATACCATTCTTATTGTTATAAAAATAGGTATTACTCGTTCTTGTTTACAAAAAACCGTAACGATAGTGCCTTTTATACAAAGTCCGAATATATTCGGAATCTCAAGGGAGGAAGCCACAACGGAGGTCATTCTCCCCTTGAGGATTATTGCGAAACGAGCAATACCGAGGGGTGATTCCAATTTATCTTATATCGAACTCACGTATTATTAATACCATTCTTATTGTTATAAATTAGGTATTACTCGTTCTTGTTTACAAAAAACCGTAACCGCTTTTTGAATAAACTTTGCTCTGAATGACAAGTGCAAAAAAAAATTGAAAAAAAACCCTTAAAATATTTGCAAATTCTATATATATATATTGCAGTTGAAAACCAAACACTTATACTTTATGAAATAGCCACGTGAAAAATTACACAAACACTGATGAAGATACTCTGGCTTATTCCATATGACATATAAAAAAATAATAAATATATACATATGAAAAATTTGATGAACACCAAACATGTTGTGGCAACCTTGGTAGTTGCTTTTTTTACAGTTATCAACGCTTTTGGTCAAAAACCTAATACTTTTTTTATTACAGCAGACGACCAGAAACATTACATATATGGGGATGAAATAACTTTTTGGTACGGAGGGTTTACTTATATTGGGGAGAATGGGAAAAAAACTGAAAAAAAAACAGAGGATGTAAAGTTATTATACACAGGAAGTAAAATTTTTATTGGTGTACCAGCAGGTAAAAAATTGGAGTATATGTCATTGCGAGAAATTATTGCTTTTAACAAAAATAATTTATTACTTCAACAAAAAATTATTGAATCCTCTGGGGTCCCACATACTTATATTTTTATCTATAAAAGAGATGATTTAACAAGATAGAGGTAATGTTTAAAGGGAAAGAAACAGATAAAATAGATTACGCTGATCATTGGATGAGCTTAAAGAAGATGAAACCATTATACTCTTCGACGATGACCGAAAATATGAAAAAATATTTTCCTGAATGCCCTGAATTAATTGAAAAACAACTTAAAAATATTGAAGATGGTTTCGGGGTTAATGCAGGAATTTCATATTATAACTGTTGCAATGCAAACGACTATTTTACAAATACACCAGTTGAAGAAAAAGAAACAAAAGAAGAGAAAAAAACTATAGAAGAAGAGGAAGGGTACATTCTAACTACAAAAGATGAAAAATTAAAAGCTAGCTCAATACTTAGAGAACCCCAAGACTTTATTCACTACTACGAGAAAGTTGCAACCTCTGTTTATGGTGGATTAAAAATTATACATGCTGGTAAGGTAAAGTATTTTATATTTGGCAAGAAACTATATCTTCCTTTTAAAAATTCGAAAGGTGCAGTTTATATGATGGAAATATTGGTTTATAACAATGATAAGATTCTTGTTTACGACCACAGTAAAAAAGCTTACAATGTTTACGACAGAAACAATGTGCTTTTGGTAAGTAATGTTAAAAAAGAAAATATTTTACCCGTTGTTCAAGAACATTTTTCATCCTGTAAAGATGTTGTTTCGCAAATGGAGGAAAATGTTAAATTCCACAGAGAAGCTCAAAATGGATTTTCTAATTTTAATTGTAGCAATGCTCCAGCATTAATAACTGAGTAAATTTTAGTTTAACATGAAGCGTCAAGCATATTTGTTGTTGGTATTGCCTTTTATGTTTTTTTCGTGTGCATCGAGCTACACCAAAAACAAAAAAATAGTGGTAAAACATGCTTCTGATGAGAAAGTGGAATTAACCGCGTCTTCAAGTGGTGTAAAAATACTTGAGGAAGGAGGAACTTTTGCTGTATCTAACAAGGAACATAGTTATATAATTACAACCATAAAAGATAATTGTGTTTCGTCGAGCAAAATTATAACTCGAAAAAAATTTAACACTCCAAAATTGTTAGATATACTTCTTCCTTTGGCTTGTAATGTAGCTATGTTTACATTAAAACCTAACACCTTGGCTCCAATTGCGGAATCAGCAATTGTTATTACTGGTATTGGCGGTTGGTTTTGGGCACTTAAAGGTCCTTGGCAAGTGTATAATAAAAATTATGATGCTCCTGCTCCAACCTTGTCTTATCCACAAAAAAAACCCGAACAATCATTTATCAGTGGAATCGATATCAATGTAAATGTTCCTAAAGAAGGTTTTACTAGCTACTCCTATAAAGACTTTGATGAGTACATAAGTAAAAATGTGAAACCTACCAAACAAGAAAGGCAGATTGCAACTGATACGATATCTTTAACAAGAGAGGAACTAACTCTTTTGGATAAATTTAAGTTAAGAGATACTTCCAACACCATTTTTGCATCAAAACTTACAGACTTAAAGTTGGTTTTTAATGTAAAAACATTAGAAGAAAATCTTGTTTTAGGTGCAAAACAAATACAATCAAAAACAGAAGTAAGCCTATTGAATAATTTTAGCAATACTCCTATTATTTCACGTGAAATGGAAGGAAGTTCTCTCTGGCGAAGAAACATAGTGCTTCATGGTGCTTTTAGTGCTCAACACCAAAAAGACTTGGTAGAAAATGTGCTGGCACAATTTTTAAACGACCAAGAAGTGCAACAAACCTTATCGAATTACAAAGCCACCATGGTAGAAAAAGAAGGAGAAAAGTTTGAATATCTTGCTATAAAACCCATAGCAGAAAATGTTAAAAGCATTTCGGAAGCGGTTAAAGCGGTTGTAACCATTGTTACAAAAGATGGTCACGGTAGCGGTTGTATTGTTTCAAACGATGGTTATATTATTACCAACAGTCACGTTATTGCAAACAACGACACCAACATTACGGTTCTGTTTAGCGATTCTTCACACCTCAAAGCCAAGTTGATAGCTGCAAATATTAGTGATGATTTGGCTTTAATAAAAATTGACACCGCATTAACCTATGGTTTTGATGTAAATGAAGAAAAATTAATTGAAATAGGTACCGAAGTTTATGGTATTGGAGCTTACAACCTCGATGATTATACGGTCTCCATCTCAAAAGGAATTGTTTCAAGTATAAGAAAAGTAGATGGCAAAGAATTCATTCAAACCGATGTAACCATTAATGGCGGCAACAGTGGTGGTGCTTTAATCAACACAAAAGGTCAGTTGCTAGGAATTATTACAGCCAAAATGGTTGGTAAAGGCATTGAGGGTATTGGCTTTGTAATTCCTTACCACAAAATAAAAGAATCGTTAAAAATTAAATTCGAGTAATTACTTCTGTCTGTAAGAGTCGGCAACGTGAAGCAACAGCGGAATGTTGGTGTATCGAGAACTCAGAAGAAAACTTCGCGATATGGATGACGATTTATTGGGTGGAATAAAAGAGTAACTCCTTAAACAAATAGTTTTTTCAACTCGGTAGCTTCAGAAGGCTTCATTTTGCCAGCTAAAATAAGGCTCAATTGACGGCGGCGAAGAGCTCCTTCAAAACGTGATTTTTCTTCATCAGTTTCTGGAATTACTTCTGGCACACTAATAGGGTTTCCAATTTGGTCAACTGCAACAAAAGTATATATTGCATTATTACATTGTTTTCTTTTCCCTGTTCGGTGGTCTTCCACAAAAACATCAATAAACACTTCCATCGACGAGTTAAACGTACGCGAAACTTTTGCTTCAAGGGTAACAATATCTCCCAATTTTATTGGGTGCGAAAACGAAACATTGTTTACCGAAGCGGTAACAGTAACTCTATTGCTGCATCGATGTGCCGAAATAGCTGCACAAATATCCATCCAGTGTAATAATTTACCTCCCATTAAATTTCCCAAGGTGTTGGTATCGTTAGGCAACACTATTTCTGTCATTATGGTTAAAGTTTCTGCTGCTTTTTTTGTTTTACTCATGGTATTTTATTTGTTTTCTTCGAAAAGAGTTGTAATCTAAATTTTTAGTTTTGGTAAATGATTAATGACGATACTCCAAATTAATTCATCAGAAATAACATCATATCCATGAATAATTCGATTTCTTGTACCCACAATTTTTCGTGCATTTTCTAATCCAAAATCATTGTCTTTTTTGATTATTCTGTTTACTGCCTCTCCAATGATTTCGATATTTCGCTCAATTGCTCTTTTTGTTTTTGTATCGTTGGAGTAAGTTTCAACGGTTTTAGGAAGATTTTCAAAATATCCTTCAATTTCATTAATGGATTGAATAATGTCGTAAAGCCAAGTTTTAATTTCGCTATCCATAAATCAGGTGTTTAGATGATTCAACGGATTGACGGAAATAAGGGTTATTTATCGCTTTCTCTTCTAACAAATCTACTTCTCGTTTTAACAATTTTTCTAAGGAGAATTTTAAATCAAAATAATTGTCGGCGTATTCATAAACATCTACATTACTAAAGTCAACAACAAAATCGATATCACTTGATTGATTAAATCTATTAGATAAAACCGAACCAAAAACAAACAATTTCTGAACCTTGTGTTTTTCACATAAAGTTCTTATGGCTTTTATATTTCGATTTATGATGTTCATGACGCAAAATTACGAAACTTTAGGTGCGAAAAATTTTGTTTTACACCAAAATTTTAGGTAGATTTTTTTTACAATTCACTAACAAACAAGTTTAAAAGTCTAAAACAATCTTCAAATTCGGTAAGCGGTAAAGTTGCTGCTTTATCGTCAATATCGTGGTAGGCTTTTATTCCACCAAGAGTGTAAATAAAAAAAGCTGGAACTCCTTTTTCGGAAAACCAATAGTGGTCGCTGTTGGCAGCTTTTCCTCTAATTTTTATTTCTTTCAAAAGTTTTTTTTGATTGTTTATTTCAACCAATTTATTAAAATGGGCTTGAAATACGGAGCCATTTACCACTTGTATTCCATCATCGCCAGTTCCCAATAAATCTAAATTGATTAAAAAATTGATATTTTTTAGCGGAAACAAAGGATTTTCGGTATAAAATTGAGAGCCAATAATACCCGATTCTTCGGCACCAAAAGCCATAAAAACAATGGTTTTTTCGGGAACATTTTTACTGTAATGCTCAGCCAAATTTAACATCATGGCTACACCACTAGCATTGTCGTTTGCTCCAGGAAAATAAATGTTTTTACCCATTTTACCTAAGTGGTCGTAATGAGCCGAAAATACCAAAACAGAATCGGGATATTTTGTTCCTTTTACCAAACCAATTACATTTTGCGAAGTATAGTTGAGTAAAAACTGTTGGTCGATTTTTATACTGATATTTTTTGCAAAACTGTTTAGTGCCGTTCGCATAACACGAAGCGTTACAAAATCGGTTACAGAAGTAGAAAGGTGGTGAGTAAGTTTATTTTCTTCTAAAAAAATAATTCCCGATGCTCCTACAGCATTTATTTTCAACAAATTAAATTCGTTGATTTTTGATTTTGCTCCAATATTATCAATAACAATAAACTTGTTTTCAAAAAACCGTTGGTTCGAAAGTTTTTTTAATTGTTTTAATGTTGGCACATTCGATTCGTTGTACCAAATCAATTGAAAATCGCCTTGCATTTTGCAAGAATTGGGCTCTACTAAAAAATCAATTCCTGCAAGCAAATTTTTGTTTTCTAGTTGCACTTCAATCGCTCCAGGAAACGTATTGATAGGATAAGAAAAGGATTGAAAATAACTTGTTCCAATTGTTGATAGTCCCAATTTTTTAAACTCTTCGGCTATGTATTGAGCTGCTTTGGCTTCACCATCTTCAACAACTCCTCTTCCAGCAAAATAAGGTGAGGTAAGTGTATCAACAACTTGCTTTGCGTAAGTTAAATTTTGAGCAAAACTTTGCTTGCAACATGCAACAACAATGCAAAACACAAGAATTTTACTCAGTAAATTCATCAAGAGTTATTTTACAAAAAACGACGTTCAACCAATTGATAGAAAGTTACCACGTAATCACTTTCGTTATCCCAATTTAGGGTTGTTTTAATAGCATTTAAATGCTCTTGTGCATTGATAAGTGAACCACAAGAATCAATAGTTTTAATGGTTTCATTAAACAACGCCATATCTTTTTTAAACAATTCGTTGGCAAACAAATAGCGGTCGTTTAGCGAAAAAGCATCTTTTAAGGATGACAACGGTAAGTGCGAAAATTTTTCGCCAACTGACGATTTTTCGACTGGTTTTGTTGGTTCGGGTTTTATTTCTTCTTGCTTGGCTTCTACAATTTTGGATTGCTCTTCTTTTGGTGCAACTTCTTCAATTTTTGGTGTTTCAATTATTTCTGGTTCCAAATCAGCTTCTGGTTCTGAAATACTAACTACAGACTCCTGAACACTAATGATTGTAGCTTCTTTTTTGAGATTTTTTTTGTTCTCCTCTAATTCTTTTACCGTATGTTTTAATATAGTCGCAACCTCTAAAAGTTTTCCAATTTTCGACATCATTACACTTACTTCAAGTGCAGGCAAATGCTCGTGATCGGTAAAACGCTCAGAGTGTTCGTTGATGTTAGCTAAAAGTTGATTAAATTCTTTACGTAATTGTTCCATTTCCATGAGAGGTGAGTTTAAAAAATGTTACTTTTGAAAACAAATTTAACAAGTTTAACGCATGTTTTTAGAAAATACTACAAATCCGATTAAAAAAAGAGGTTGGATAGAGGTAATTTGCGGTTCAATGTTTTCGGGAAAAACCGAAGAATTGATTCGCCGAATGAAACGTGCACAATTTGCAAAACAAAGCGTAGAAATTTTTAAACCCGAAATAGATACTCGCTACGATGCCGAAAAAGTAGTTTCGCACGATGCCAACGAAATTCATTCAACGCCAGTTCCATCATCTTCTAACATTATTTTATTGGCAAACAACGTGGATGTGGTAGGTATTGACGAAGCACAATTTTTTGATGATGAATTGGTAAATGTTTGTAATCAACTTGCTGCAAGTGGCGTTCGAGTTATTGTTGCAGGTTTAGATATGGATTTTAAAGGCAAACCTTTTGGTCCCATGCCAGGAATTATGGCGTGTGCCGAATATGTTACAAAAGTGCATGCCATTTGTGTAAAATGTGGCGAGTTAGCACATCACTCGCACCGAATGGTTGCCGAAGAAAAATTGGTTCATTTGGGCGAAACAGATGCTTACGAACCGTTGTGCAGAAGTTGTTTTAATCTTGCAAAAAAATAAGACACTAATTAGTACAAAAGAATTGGTGTAATTCGTGTCAAAAAAATTAAACTTATTAAAAAATTAAAATACGATACCACCCTCGAAATCAACTCCAAAAACTTGGTTTCAAACCTAAATTACTTTAGGTCTAAGTTACTACCTACTACCAAAATAATGGTTATGGTAAAAGCTTATGGTTATGGATTAGGTCCTTTTGGAGTTTCAAAACTGGTTGAAAATAATGCGGTTGATTATTTAGGTGTTGCCAATATTTTAGAAGGAGTTGAACTTCGAAAAGCAGGAATTACCCTTCCAATAATGATAATGAAACCCGAATTGGAAAGTTTTGATTTAATTATTGAATACCAATTAAGCCCGGTAATCTTTTCATTTCACTCGTTCCAAGCATTATTAAAAGCACTAAAAAAATATCCAACAAAATTAGAGACGTACAACATTAATATTAAGATAGATACAGGTATGCACCGATTGGGTTTTAGTCCTGAAGAAGTGCCTGAATTAATAAAGCAATTAAAAAAACATACCAACATAAAAATAGAAAGCGTTTTTTCTCATTTAGCCGCGTCCGACCAACCCGAACACGATGAATTTACGCATTTTCAAATTCAGTTATTTGAAAAATTATCTGGCGAAATAGCACAAAGCACCCCCTACAAATTTGATAAGCACATTTTAAATTCTAACGGAGCACTGCGTTTTACCCATGCACAATACGATATGGTTCGAATTGGCATTGGTTTGTATGGTTTTGTATCCGACCCAAAAGATGCAAAACACATTAAAAATGTAGCGGTGTTAAAAACCAAAATTGCTCAGCTAAAAACTATTCCAAAAGGCGATTCGGTTGGTTATGGAAGAAGAGGCTTAGCTAAAAAAGAAACTTTAATAGCAACAGTTCCTATAGGCTATGCCGACGGAATTAGCCGACGAATAGGCAACGGAAATTGGCAAGTTAAACTAAACGGAAAATTTGCTCCAACCATTGGCTCGGTATGTATGGATATGTTGATGATTGATGTTACTGGAATTGATTGCAAAGAAGATGACGAAGCATTTATCTTTTACGACCAGGCTTCAACAAAACAGCTTTCCGAATTACTACAAACCATTCCTTACGAAATTTTATCCTCTATTTCCCCGAGGGTAAAACGGTTGTTTTTAAGCAAATAAACCCTCCGAATAGCAGTACTTTTGTTAAATTTATGATGAAAATCATGTTTTGGTTTTGATTTTTAACGAAATTTGCCGTTACATTCTATTTAACACAATTAATAGTTAATATTCACTAAATCTTATAAATATGAAAAAATTTACTTTATTAATGTCATTTATTCTGCTGCTCAGTTGGCAAGGAATGACGCAAACAACACTTTATTTAACCACTTCGGGCGGGAGTTATCCAACTGAAAAATGGGTTAATATTACCGACGGACCTAATGGGACAGGTACTGTTTTATGGGCTCAAGGAGATGGAAATTATGGTAATGGACAAGGATTGGTAACAGATTCTGCTTTTACCATTGTTAATGGCACTACGTACTACATCAATTGTTATGACCGTTATGATGATAGTTGGGATGGTACAACTTATCAAATAAGAACAGCCCCTGCTGGAGGTGGTATTTTAGTTGCAAACAATGGTGGTGTTAGCCCCGATGATGGCAATGATGATGATGCTTCTGGCAGCTGGGAGGTAATGGATGATGAACGAGAATCATCAGAGGCTTTTTCTTACATGCCTGCCGCTTGTATGCAACCATCAAATTTATCAGCTACTTTAGTAACATCAAACTCTGCCAGTTTAGGTTGGATAGAAAATGGAAGTGCTACTTCATGGAATGTTGAATGGGGAACATCTGGTTTTACACAAGGAACAGGAAATATGGTTTCAGGAACAACAAACAATCCTGAACCTATTACAGGTTTATCACCATCAACTACATACGAATTTTATGTTCAAGCTGATTGTGGTGGTGCTGGAACAAGTACTTGGGTTGGACCTTATGCTTTTACTACAGCAGGTACTTGTGGAGTATTTACTGTTGATTTAGAAGATTCTTATGGTGATGGCTGGAACGGTGGATACATTGACATTTATATTAATGGTGTTTTATATGCTGGAAATATTACGTTGGCAGGTGGTTATGGACCAGAAACAGTACAAGTACCTGTTAATAATGATGATATTGTTTCTATTGATTATACTGCAGGAAGTTTTTCTTATGAAAATGAATATCGTGTTTATAATCAATCAGCTGTTTTAGTTGCAACTGAAGGTGCATCAGAGGTTACTCCTAATGATATTGGAGACTATACTATTCCAACAGGATTAACTGCTTGTCCTTCTTGTCCAGACCCTTCTTTATTAACTGCAACTGCTGTTACTGCAACCTCTGCTAGTTTAGGTTGGTTTGAAAACGGTTCTGCTACTTCATGGAATGTAGAGTGGGGAACATCTGGATTTACACAAGGAACAGGAAATATGGTTTCAGGAACAACGAACAATCCTGAACCTATTACTGGTTTATCACCATCAACAGCATACGAATTTTATGTTCAAACTGATTGCGGTGGTTCAGGAACAAGTGCTTGGGTTGGTCCGTTTGCATTTACCACAGCTTGCAACGCCTTTAATGTTCCTTTCCAAGAAGGATTTAATTCTAGTTCAACTTCTGAAAACTGCTGGAAAGTAGTAGATAATAATGCTGATACTGAAGAGTGGGATTTAGATTATACTACTAGCCCATATGAAGGTGACCAAGTAGCAATAATTTATACTGATTTTAGTGGAGGAGCAAACGACGATTATTTAATTTCTCCTCAAATTAACTTAACAGGAAATGAACGACTACGCTTTTATCATAGAGCTCAAGATACTGATGAACCAAATGATTTTAAGGTAAAAATTTCTACAACAGGAAATAATCCTTCTGATTTTACGACTGAATTAAGTAGTATAACTTCTTCATCAACTACTTATCAAGAAGTTATTATTAACTTAAGTGCTTACTCAGTTCCAGTATATATAGCCTTTCATATTCCTTCTGGTGGATTAGATGGTTGGAGATTATATGTTGATGATGTTAATGTTGAAGCACTTCCTGCTTGTCCAGACCCTTCTTTATTAACTGCAACTGCTGTTACTGCAACCTCTGCTAGTTTAGGTTGGTTTGAAAACGGTTCTGCTACTTCATGGAATGTAGAGTGGGGAACATCTGGATTTACACAAGGAACAGGAAATATGGTTTCAGGAACAACAAACAATCCTGAGCCTGTTACTGGTTTATCACCAGCAACTGCATACGAATTTTATGTTCAAGCTGATTGCGGTGGTTCGGGAACAAGTGCTTGGGTTGGTCCGTTTGCATTTACCACTTTATGTTCAGCTCCTGTAATTTCTTCTTTCCCATGGGCAGAAAACTTTGATGGTGTAACAACTCCTGCAATGCCTTGCGGATGGATAGTTGACAATGTTAATGCGGATACTTATACTTGGATTACTGGAACTACAGCAAGTTCGGCTCCTAACTCTATGCAAGTAAGATGGAATAGCTCTGAGGCAGCTAACGATTGGTCATTTACTCCTGAATTAGTGTTAGTTGGCGGACAAACCTACCAGTTATCTTTTAATTTTGCTGTTGCAGGAACTACTTTCCCAGAAAAATTAAAAGTAATGTATGGTTCTGCTCAAAATGTTGCTGGTATGACAGATTTATTGTTTGACAGTACATTAACCAATACCGTTTTTGATACTGCTTTTGCAACATTTACTCCAGCAACTTCTGGTTCTTATTTTATTGGTTTCCATAATTATAGTGATGCAAATATGTTTAGAATTTATGTTGATGATGTTACTGTTGAAGAAGTAATGACTGATACTTGTTCTATACCATCTAATCTAAGTGCTTCTAACATTACTCCGTCTTCTGCTTTATTAGATTGGACAGAAAATGGAAACGCAACTGAATGGGATATTGAATGGGGATTACAAGGTTTTACATTAGGAACAGGTAACGCAGAACATGTTTTATCAAAACCTCACTTGTTAAATAATGTATTAACTCCTAATACAGCTTATGAATTTTATGTTCGAGCTGATTGTGGTAATGGAGATACTAGCTTGTGGGTTGGACCATATCTATTTGTAACACCTCCTTGTATGCCTATTGGGTTAGAATTAGGTAATGATACTACATTATGTTCAAATCAATCGTTAACTTTAAACGCACCTGCTGGCGGACCTTACGGATATTCATGGTCAACTACCGAATCTACTTCTTCAATAACAGTTGATACTGCAAGCTTAGGAGGAAATGGTACTTACAACATTACCGTAAGTGTAATTGATTTCTCTAACATGTGTATTTATAATGACGCAATTAATGTTACTTTCTCAATTTGTACTGGTATAAAAGAAAACTCATCAATTGGTTTTGCGGTTTATCCAAATCCAACCAATGGAATGTTAACTATTAGAGCAAATGAAAAAGGAACTATTGAAATAACCAACTTACAAGGTAAAGTGGTTTACAAAAACAGTTTAAACAGCAGCTCTCAGGTAATTAATTTATCTGAAAATGCAAAAGGTGTTTATTTTGTAAGCATCACAACCGCTAAAGGAGTTGAAGTACAAAAAATAGTAATTCAATAAGTTTAGTAAAAGGGTATTTAAAAAGGCTTGAAGAAAATTTCTTCAAGCCTTTTTTTTAGCTAGTTCTTACTTAATTTCCAAAATAGTAAAATGACTAATAAATACCCTAACAAACTAATAATAAAAGCATAAATTAACTTTGGAGAATCATACACAAACTCAACAACTCCATCAGTGTTTCTTGGAATTTCAACACCCATAACCATTTCATTTACTTGATGAACAGGCAATTCCGCCCCATTTAAATACGCTTTCCATAAATAATGGTGGTTTTGGTTTAAAACAAACCACTGACTTTCATTTGCTGCATTAGTTACTTTAGCTGAAAATTTGTTATAATCTACTTTTATTTCGTTAATGGTTGTTGAGTGTTCAATTATATTTATTGACGTGGGTGTTCCCCAAATATAACCAGGCTTTAACGAATCTCCTGGTTGATAAACATGGTTTGGAAAATAAAACAAAGGATTTTCTAAAACTCTTTCAAAAGCTCCACTTATTTTCGAATTATCAAATGCTTTAAAACGCATTGGATTATATCCAGTTGATGAAATTGTTTTGTTAAAAGTGGCTACGTTCATCCAAACACCTTTTGTGGTCATCAAACCTTGAGTATCATCAAGTTGTTTAAAAGGCGTGCTGTTGTAGGTTTGATTTAGTTCGTTTGGTAATGAATTAAAATAAGTTTTAAACTCGTTATATTCAATATTGTAATAAAGTGTTGTTGGTCCAGTTAAACGAATTTGAGAGGTTGTATCTAATAATAAAAAGAGCAATAAAGTTTTAAAAATAGAAAGTTTCAATGTTTTTGTTAATAGAGCAGTAATTATCAAAATCAAGAAAAAAACAACTACATTAACCAATAAATGAGCATAAAAGCTAGTTGAGTGAAACTCTGTTAAGTCAAAAATTTGTTCAATGTTTTTATTAATTTCTTCTGGCGTAGTATTTATTCCAGCATAAATAAAAAAGCCTAAGAAAATAAAAATTAACCCCCAAGTAACCTTTTTTTCAACACCAGAAAATCCTTCGTTTTGGAAAACCTTTTTTAGCCAAAATCCAGCCAAAAGCAACATGCAAAGCATAGCATAAACCCTAAAAAATGATGGATGGCGAAACAATCCAAAACCTGGTAAATGATAAAAATATTGATAAATGAAAAGCTGGTCGCCAAAAGCTAAAAGCATAGATAATACTACTCCAAAAAGTAATGTATAAGCATATTTTCCTGCTTTTTTGATTTGGGTTAATGAAAGTATAAAAGCAAATAAACCTAATAACCCAATTGAAGCATTTCGCATGGATAAATCGGTTAGCTTAAACCAATCACAATCAGAAATAACGGTGTATGGAAACAAAAACGACCAATAATCGGCAAACACAAAGGGGTTTGAAAGTAAAAAGCCTTGGTATTCTAACTTATCGGCACGATTAAAATATGGAGAAAAATCTAAATACGATTTGATGTAAGGCAACAGTAAAACCACCATGGTTACAACCAACAAAACTCCACCTAACACATTTGTTTTAATTGATACAAATGATGTTCGATTGTTCCAAAATTGGTAGAGAAACATTCCAATAAAAATGTACGCCAAAATAATAGTAAAAGCTGGACTGGCACTGGTTATTTGCATAGCAACGAAAACAGCCGTTAGTAACATGTATTTGTACTTTTGTGAATCGAAAAACTTGAGCAAAGCCCAAATACACCAAGGCAACCAAGCAACACCAACCAAAAAAACCATGAGTTGTGCCGATCCTACCATAAACCCAGAAAGTGCAAAACTTAAGCCGAGAATAAATGCTGTTTTTTTACACTGATGAATATAGTTGCTTAATTTGTACATGCCCAAACCTGCAATAACAAAACAGCTCATTAATTCAATCATCAAAGAAGTGATGTCGTATTTTCCAAAAAGCATAAGCACCCAAACCAGCGGATACCAACAACCACTTTGTAAATCGGCATAACCAGGATAACCAAAAAGCTGAAAAGGATTCCAAAAAGGCAAATGCCCGTTCCATAAATAATCACTAATAAAATAACGATAAGGTAAATAACCGTTGATATTATCCCATTTTGGAATATATTGAAATAATGTAAAAGGATATAAAACTGCTAAAATGATAAAAACCAGTAAAATAGAATACTGGTGAGTTATAAAAAAGTTTTTTAAAGTTGTTCTAAATTGATTTAACATCGATGATTATCTGGAATAATAATTTCTAATTTTTAATAACTCAAACGGCACTTTTAACATATAAAATAGGCTTATTTTTGAGCCAGGAACTTCTTTCCACTCCAACAAAGGTAATTCAATTACACTTTTAAGTAAAGTTTCTCTACCCACTAAATTTTGGTAACGAGCCAACAATTCAACATCAAAAATCCATTTAGTAATAAACTTTTCTTTAAACAACTCTTCAACTAAGTTTGCTTCAAAAATTTTAGCTCCACATTGCGAATCATAAACTGGTAAATTCAAAATATTGCTAGTGAAAGTTGCGAAAATTCTACCAAAAATATGGCGTTTTGTAGAGCGTTCAATGTTAGAACCAAGTCGTTTAAATCTTGTTCCTATTACTATTTTAATAGAAGAAGTTGATTCAAAACAAGCAATAAATCTTACTGCTTCTGAAAGTGGTGTTGATAAATCTGCATCCCAAAACCCCAAATAAAAATATCCTTTACCAATTAAACTCAACAACCCTTTTCGAACCGCTTCAGCTTTTCCTTGGTTTGTTGGTAATGAAACAAAATTAATGTTTGGATGATTGGCACAAAGTTTTTCTAAAAGTTCTTGGGTATTGTCGGTACTACCATCGTTTACAAAAAGTAGCGAAAAATTTGGGTGCTCGTTCACAAATGCAACAAATTCGTTAACCAAAATTCGTTCGGCTTCGTTGTAGCAAGGTATAACAATACAACATTTTTGCATGGTTGGTTTTTAATAGCAAAAAGAAAATAAAACCCGTTCTTTTATGCTGTAAATCTAATTATTATTTTTACCATTCTAAAACAGAAAATACCTCTTGAACCAAAACTTATTATACTCCATTGCGTTAACTGCCATTCCAAACATTGGCGATATTACTGCCAAAAAATTAATTGCTTATTGTGGAAGTGCCGAACAGGTTTTTAACGAAAAAAAACCAGCCTTAGAAAAAATTCCTGGTATTGGCGAAGTAAATGCCCAAAGTATTATTCAAAACAAAGCATTTGCATTAACCCTTGCAGAAAACGAGTTGACTTTTATTGAAAAACACCACATTAAAGCTCTAACTTTTTTTGATGAGAACTATCCAAAACGACTTACTCATTGCGAAGATGGTCCTTTGGTAATTTTTGCTAAAGGCGAATTTAACTTTAATGCTCCTAAAATTATTAGCATAGTAGGTACACGAAATGCAACCGAATATGGAAAAGATTTTTGCGAAAAACTAATTGCTGATTTAGCTCCTCACCGACCATTAATTTTGAGCGGTTTGGCTTTTGGCATTGATATTTGTGCTCACAAAGCAGCTATTAAAAACAACTTACCTACTGTTGCAGCTTTAGCTCATGGACTAGATAGAATTTATCCTAGCACACACACCTCAACAGCCAAACAAATGTTGGAAAATGGTGGTTTGGTCTCCGATTTTAGAAGCGGTACCAACCCCGACAGAGAAAACTTTCCAAAACGAAATCGTTTGGTTGCTGGTATTGCTGATGTAACCATTGTAATAGAATCGAGCAACAAAGGAGGTTCGCTTATAACTGCCGAACTAGCCAACAGCTACAGCCGCGATGTATTTGCTTTGCCAGGACGAGTAACCGATACGCAATCGGAGGGTTGTAACGCATTAATTAAAAGCAACAGAGCTCACCTGCTGCAATCGGTAAAAGATTTGGAATACATTATGGGTTGGAAAATTGAAGAGGCTAATAAACCTAATCAAACCAAACTTTTTGTTGATTTAACTGCCGAAGAAAAACTTTTGGTTGATGTGCTAAACCAGCAAGAAAAAACAAACATCGACGATTTAGCCTTGTTAGCCAAACTACCTATGAGCAAAACAGCAAGTTTATTACTCGAAATGGAGTTTAAGAACGTGGTAAAATCTTTACCTGGAAAAATGTATAAGTTAGTATAATTCTTATTTTCCCTCAATCCAATTCAAAATTTCCTCATCATTAGGCAGCGTTTTTGGGTGAACTACTTTTACCAAAAAGCCATTTTCGTCTAGTAGGTATTTTTGAAAATTCCACAACACTTCCGAATCTTCTAATCCGTTTTTGGATTTTTGAGTTAAAAACTGATATACTTGGTTCATATCATCACCTTTTACCGAAATTTTACCCATCATTGGAAAAGTAACACCATAATTCTTTTTACAGAAATCGGCAATTTGCTCGTTGCTTCCTGGTTCTTGAGCTCCAAAGTTGTTTGCTGGAAACCCAACTATTACAAAGTTTTGATTTTTATATTTTTCGTAAACAGCTTGCAATTGCTCGTATTGTGGAGTTAAACCACATTCGGATGCAGTATTTACCAGCATTATTTTTTTCCCTTTTAGTGTGCTAAAGTCAAATTCGTTGCCGTAAAGGTCGGTTACTTTAAATTGATGAATGCTTTGTTTCATGGATTGAGCGTTTAATGTGATTGAAAAAAATAATAGTGTTGCGATAAACAAATTTCTCATTTTTAGGGTTTTAAGTAAACAATATTTTAATAGCAATGGCAATTAAAAGTAATCCAAAGATAACATTAAATGTTTTTTGATATTGGTTGAACAATGTTCTTATTTTGGCTTGAGTAAAAAACACCGCCACCAAGCTAAACCAAATGGCTGTATTTAACATCATTAATCCTCCTAAAATTAACGCTATAAAAGTTGGAACATTTGGACCAATAACAAAAGTAAACAAGCTTAGAAAAAACAAGGTGGCCTTTGGGTTCAACACATTAGTTAAAAAACCAATTCGTATTGCTTTTAGCGGACTAATATCGTTTAAGTGTTCTTGTTTTCCTACTTCAATGTTGGAAGTTTTTGAGATAATAGACATTACTCCGATATAGCCCAAATAAGCCACTCCTAAATATTTGATGATATTAAAAATGAGTGGAGATGACTGGATAATCAATGCCAACCCAAAAACACAATACAACACATGAACTCCAATGCCAATTCCAAAACCAATAGCAGTGTAAATTCCTGTCTTACGCGAGTAAGTTAACGAGTTTCGCAAAGCCATTATAAAGTCTGGACCAGGACTCATTACTGCCATTAAATGAATGATTAAAACTGAACCAAAAAGTGGTAGATATTCCATAAATGTTAATAAACTACAATTCGGCTAATGGACTGTCTAGTTTCTGATGAAAACTTTACAAAATAAATACCTGATGGATATTTAGAAACATCAATTCTATTTTCTTTATTTGGATTTTTCTCTGAATAAATAATTTGACCTTTTACATCTGTAATAAACAAAGATTCTAATTTATCATTGTCTTCCATTTTGTAGTTAAAATATTGATTGGTTAAATTTGGATATAATTCAACTTTTAGTTGATTATTTATTTCCTGTATAGAGCTTCCCAAATCAACAAATCCAACATTTATGTTGTCGATTATCCATCCATCTTTATTAGTTTGAATACTATCGCTAATAAAATTAAATCGAACAATCATTGTGTCAGAATATATTTCTTTTGCAACAGGAAGCATCCAAATCCACTGAAAAGTTGTTGTTTTCCAATCAGAAGTGCCCGAAAACCCAAAATTTCCATTTTTCAAGGAATCATTAAAAGTGTACAAATTTTCGGAGTTGATAAATGGCCAACTATAACAAGAAACACAAGATGAATCATTTATTACATTAACCCATGTTTGACCAGTATCATACGAAACCGTTATAAAACCACCATCAATTAACGAATCAGTTTCGTATTTGTGGTCAAATTGAATGTACATATTAAAAGGAAATCCTGAATTATCCCACGCTCTAAAACCCAAATCAAAATAAGAATGATTGTTTGGAGAATAAGAGTTAACAGAATCAGTCATGATAGCGTTTGGTAAAGAATTCGCTTGTCCGAAAAAAGTTTTATTTGTAGAACCTATAACCCAATTGTTTTGTTGATTTGTTGTATCAATTACAACTTCTTTACTTGGATCCTCAAAATTAATTATGTGAATAGGAATTAAACCTTGATAACCGAGTTCTATTTGAGAAAATAGAGAGGAGGAAAAAAAGAATAAAATGACAGTAAGGATTTTATTCATAATAATTTAGGTTTAAAATATGATTAAAAGTAATTAAAATTTAGTTAACCCAATTCCTTTTGGTAAGAAATCACATCCAATGCTCTTCCAAACTTTATTCCAATATTTTTTAGGTGTCCACATTTAAAATAACCGCAGCGTTCAAACAATTTTAAGCTACCCGAATTTTCGGAAGTTATCACGCCAACCAAGTTTTTTATTCCTTGTTGTTTCGACACTTTTTCCATAAAATCGAGCACCTGCTTGCCAATTTGTTTACCTGTAAAATCGTGTTTAATGTACAATGTTACTTCGGCAGAAATATCGTACGCCTCTTTTTTTCTAAACTGACCAATGTAGCAAAACCCAACAGTTTGGTTATCGGCTAAAATTACAAACGACTTGTAAACCGGATGATTTAACGAAAGTGTTTGCTCCATTTCTGCTTCGTTTACTTCCTCTAAATGAAATGTAGCCGTAGAGTTTTTTACGTAATAATTGTAAATAGCCGTTACCTCAGCTAAATCGTTTTTTTCGATGGGTTTAAATGTAATATTCATGAAGTCAAAAGTAAAATAACTTTCCGAATCCTGATAGCTATCGGGATTCGGAAAGTTGCTTTTTTAAGGTAAAATATTAACAAAAATCTTTTGCCCTACAATTAGTTTTTCTTCATCTTTTACATCATTAAAATGACCGTGAACTTTAACGGTGTTGTCGGGTTCAATTAAATCGTTTATTAAATAAACCGTTCCATTAATAGAATCGGTTCCGTTTAAAAAGTAAAATGGCATGTCTTTTTTTACCTGAGAAATATACGAAGCCGAAACACTCATTTCTACATGCAAATGCGTTTTGTCAATAATAGTAAAGAGGTGTGTTTCTGGACTCACTTTTGTTCCATTTTTCACATTTATTTTCACCACTGTACCATGTGTTTTGCTTCTAATTGTTAACCTGCTCGAATTTGCTGTAAGTAGTTGTTCTGCATTAAACCCAATAGCTGTTAGCTGTTCTTTTAATCCAAAATAAGCCGATTTGGCTAACTCAAAATCTTTTACAATGGTTTGAAAATCTTTATCAGAAATAGATTTTGAAGCATACAACTGTTGATTACGTTCGTAATGTTGTTTTTGCCAATCGTAATTTGCTTTAGCCGATTTGTATTCTTTTTGCAATAAGGCAAATTCGGGCGATTCTATTGCGGCGAGCAAATCTCCTTCTTTGATGTGCTGACCTTCTAAAACAGCTAAATCTATGATGTAACCATTGGTTTTTGAAAAAATTTCATTTATTGAAGATGGAGGAACATCAACAACACCAAAACATTCGATAGTTGAAGCGATTGGAGCTTTAATTTCTTCTATAGAATTGGTGGTTTCTACATCCTTTTGTTCTTCAATTGTTGTTGCTGTTTCGCTTCCGCATGCCATTAATCCAACTGAAGCAATGGCAATATATATATAATTTTGCATGATTTTATATTTTAAAAATTGGTAGTTAAAAATTGATATTTTATTACATTTTGATTGTAATTGTTGAGCATATCTAGTTCGCTTAACGAGCCATCAATAACAATAGAGCTGAGTTTTATAAAATCAAAGGTGTTGATTTCTCCTAGATTTAATTTTTGCTGCAATTGCTCCAATCCTTTGATGTTTTCATTCATATTGGGTTGTTTTCCTTCAAAGGTTTTTTGCATCATTAAAATGTTTTGTTCCAACAATTTTAACTCATTTGCTAATTGTTTTTTTAAATTGTTTTGCTGAACAGTAATGGTTTCTTGTTGCAATCTATTGATGGTTAATTCATTTCGTTTACCACCAAAAAACAATGGAACAACCAAGCCTCCTTTTATACCCTGAAAGTTGTTTACTTTATCTAAACTTTGGTTGAAATATCCAACTTGAAAAGTGGGCTGAAAAGCCGATTTTATTACCTTTTGTTGTTGCTCCAATTGTTTTATTTTCAATTCATTTTCGCTGTACAACGAATTGCTCAATGTGGCATTCAGTTGTATGGGCAACGCGGTTAAAACAGTATCTTTAACTTTAGCATCTAACCCCGATAAATACAGCAATTCTTGTTCGTTTTTAGCTGTTCCCGAAAAATAAAATTGAATTTTTTGACGCATCGAGTTGTTCAACTGTTGTATCAATAAATAATCGGTGTTGTTAATCTCTCCAACCTTTAGCATTTGCTGATTATTTTTTTCAGCATCGCTGAGCAACTCACTAACTTGCTGAACCAGTTGCAAGGCATTTTTGTAATACAACCAATTGTAATATGAAGAGGTAATGTTGTATTTCACTTCATGATCCACTGTTTTTGCTTTTTGCGAAGCGAAATCAACACCCATTTGAGCAAATCTTCTTTTTGTGCTAATACTCCAAGGAGAACCAATGTCTTGCATAACTTCAATATAAGTATCCATTGCCTTGCCATCGTTTTGACCATGCTGAACGCCTACTTGTAATGGCTGAATGGTGTACGAATTTTTACGTTCGCTTTCCCATTGTTGCTTTTCTAACTCTACCAGCTTAACTTCTGGTCGGTTTTGTTGTGCTGAAGTAATTAATTCACTCAACCCTACTTCGTTTTGTGCCGATAAATTACTGAATGGGAAAAGTAAAGCAACTAGCACTATTGGAACTATTATTGTTTTTTTAGCTTTTTTCATACCTGAAAATAAATAGTAAAGTGCAGGAAGAACCAACAGCGTTAGCAAAGTTGATGTAATTAAACCTCCAATAACAACGGTTGCTAATGGACGTTGAACCTCTGCTCCGTTTGATGTTGCTAACGCCATAGGTAAAAATCCTAATGACGCCACCAAAGCAGTCATTAACACTGGACGGAGTCGTGAGTTAGCTCCTGCAATAATCAACTCTTTTAAATCAGCATAAGAGCCTTGTTGTTTTAGCCTCACAAACTCGTTAATCAACACGATACCGTTTAACACTGCTACTCCAAAAAGAGCTATAAAACCAATACCTGCAGAAATACTAAAAGGCATACCACGCATCCACAATGCTAATATACCGCCAATAGAAGCTAGCGGAACTGCCATAAAAATAATGAGCGATTCTTTTACCCTATCAAAAGCGATATACAACAACAGTAAAATAAACAGCAACGCAACTGGAACAACTATTTGTAGTCGATTTAATGCGTTTTGTAAATTTTCAAATTGTCCGCCATACTTAATAGTATAACCCGGAGGTAATGTAAGTTTAGCATCAAGTGTAGTTTGAATTTCTTCAACCAACGATGCCACATCTCTATCTCTAACATTTACACCAATGGTAATTCTTCTTTTAGCATCTTCTCTGGAAATTTGCATTGGAGCAATGGTTTCTTTAATTGCGGCAACTTCAGCTAAAGGTATTTTATCTCCCTCTTCATTGGTAACAAACAATTTATTTAATGATAAGGTTTGAATAGCCGAAGAATTTAATCGAACTACCAAATCGAAATTACGTTCATTTTCATAAACCGAACCTACAGGAGAACCTCCATAAGCTGCTTTTATGGTATTGTTTACATCATCAACATTAATGTGATGTAAGGCTAATTTTGGTCGGTCGATAACAATACTCAATTGTTTTAATCCATCGGTTTGTTCCACTTTAACATCGCCAACTCCATTTACATTTTTAATAAACAACGCTGTTTCATCAGCCAAGTGTTTAAGTTGTTTTACATCTTCACCAAAAATTTGAATGGCAATGTCGGTTTTTGCACCTGTCATCAACTCATTAAAACGCAACTGAATGGGTTGAGTAAACTCAAACGAAGCGTCTTTAATTACCGCTAATTTTTCTTTCATTTTAGCTATCAACTCTTCTCGAGTTTCGGCTGTTTTCCACTCCTCTTTGGCTTTAAGTAAAATCATAATATCGGCATCTTCAATTGCCATTGGATCGGTTGGCACTTCTGCCGTTCCAATTTTAGAAACCACATGATTAACTTCAGGGAAATTTTCTTTTAGAATTTTCTCGGCACGAGTTGAGGTAGCTACACTTTTTTCAAGCGAACTACCTGGCTCAACAGCCATTTGCATAGCCAAATCGCCTTCTTCGAGGGTTGGAATAAACTCTGAACCCATAAATGAGAATACCAAAACAGACAATAACAACCCAATAACAGCTGATGAAAGTACTTTTTTCGGATGGTTTAACGCTAGTTTCAAGCTGGGTACATATTTCTTTTGAATAGCGTTTACTATTTTGTCAGAAAAGGTTTCTTTATCGCTAATGGTTTTATTTAAAAACAATGCCGAAGCAACTGGAACATAAGTAACTGAAAGCAACAATGAACCCAAAATAGCAAAACTTACTGTTTGTGCCATAGGTAAAAAGGTTTTCCCTTCAATACCTTCTAGGGCAAAAATAGGTACAAATACTACCAAAATAATTAATACTCCAAATGCTGCGGTATTATAAATTTGACTGCTGGCTTCTTTTATTTCGTTGTTCATTTGTTGAGCCGAAAGTGTTTTTCCTTTGTGTTTAACGTGCAGTACATGTAACACGCCTTCTACAATAATTACTGCTCCATCTACCACTATTCCAAAATCTATTGCTCCAAGCGACATTAAATTGGCTGAAACTCCTAGCACATTCATTAAAATTAATGCAAACAACATGGCTAACGGAATTACCGATGATACAATTAATCCTGCACGGAAATTCCCTAAAAACAACACCAAAACAAAAATTACAATTAAGCCCCCTTCTATCAGGTTTTTAAGTACCGTATTAATGGTTTTTCCCACCAATACCGAACGGTCTAAGTAAGGATAAATTTCAACACCCTTGGGTAATGATTTTTGAATTAATGCCATTCGCTCCTGTACTTTTTCAACTGCATCAGAAGAGTTTGCTCCTTTTAACATCAAGGTAATACCACCAACCACTTCGCCTTTGCCATCCATGGTCATTGCTCCATATCGTTTTGGGCTTCCCAAACCTACTGTTGCAACATCTTTTATACGTACTGGCGTTCCTTCGTTTTTTATGATGATGTTTTCAATATCGGTAAAGTTTTCAGCTCGTCCTTCGGTACGGATATAAAACGCGTTGGCTCCTTTTTCAATGTAACTACCGCCGCTGTTGTTGTTGTTTATTTTTAGTGCTTCTTCTACTTCATTTATGGTAACATTAAATGCCATTAATGATGCTGGATTTACACCCACTTCGTATTGTTTTACTTTTCCGCCAAAGCTGCTTACCTCAATTATTCCTTGCAAACCTGCCAGTTGGCGTTTTACAATCCAATCCTGAATGGTTCGTATTTCCATAATATCAAACTGCTTTTCGTAGCCTGGCTGAACTTGAAGCACGTATTGGTATATTTCTCCCAAACCTGTTGTAATAGGCATCATTTGTGGAGTTCCAAATTCGGCAGGAATTTCATCGCGAGCAATAATAAGCTGTTCGGCAACAAACTGTCGGGCACGCATAATGTCAACATTGTCTTCAAATACAATGGTTACAACCGATAATCCATAACGTGAAATGCTTCGCACTTCAGTTACATCAGGTATGTTGGCAACCGACATTTCTATAGGAAAGGTGATGAATTTTTCTACCTCTTCTGCTGCCAATGTTGGCGATGAAGTAACTACTTGAACTTGATTATTGGTAATATCGGGTACAGCATCAATTGCAATACTTCGGAGCGAAATAACTCCTGCAAAAATGAGTGCTACTATCATGAGCAACACCATTATCTTATTCTTTAGCGAATAAGCAATTATTTTTTCAAACATATTTTTTGATTTTCGTTTTTACTTAATTGGAGAACTGTCTTAAAAAAAGGCAACTTCTAACTATTATTCTAAAAATGGCGTTTTTTATTTACACACCCCAACCCCTCTTTTTAGAGGGGAAAATTGGTTCATTTTTAGAACTTTTATTAAGCAAACGGTGGAGGACGAACGCTCCAAGCAGAAAGAAATCCTTCGGTTAAATTATCCGAATCAATCTCTTGTAATAAAACGGTTGATTCGGGTTGAATAACCTCAAATACATAAGGATTTAACGATGAAAACAAGAAAACAAATACAAACGAAGTTGCATCAAGAACTACATCGTGGTTGTTTCTAACCACAAAGTTTTCCATTTCACCTTCTTCGGTAAACTCATGAAATAGTAATGCTAAAACATCAACTATCGAAAAATCTTCTGATTGATGTAAAGCTGCATCTTGCTCAACAGTAATCTGTGATTTGTGTTGGTGAGGAATAAGATTATGCGACAATACCAACAGCATTGCAACATAAATAAATCCGTATTTCACTGATTTTAACATCAATACAAAGTTACGCAATTTACATGTGCTTGATTAAAAAAAAGTAGAAATCTTCAAGGTTATAAAAATCTTGAAGAGTTAAAAATCATTTAAGATTAAGAGTTGTCGCCATCAATTAAACCACCTAAACCGCCCAAAATACTTCCTTCTCCTTTACGAGAACCTCCCAATTGAGGTGCTGAAGCAACTATTCTTCCTGCCAAACGGCTGAATGGCAAAGACTGAATCCATACCTTGCCTGGACCAGAAAGTGATGCAAAGAAAACTCCTTCGCCACCAAACAACGTATTTTTAATTCCTCCAACAAATTCAATATCGTAATTTACATCTCTGGTTAATGCCACCAAACAACCCGTATCTACATGTAATTTTTCGTCTGGTAGTAGCGTTTTTTCAATAATGGTACCTCCTGCATGAATAAAAGCCAATCCATCACCTTCCAATTTTTGCATAATAAACCCTTCGCCGCCAAACAAACCTGTGCCTATTTTCTTTTGAAATTCAATGCCTACAGCTACTCCTTTTGCTGCACACAAAAAAGCATCTTTTTGGCACACCACTTTACCTTGGTATTGCGACAAATCGAATGCTACCACTTTGCCTGGGTAAGGAGCTGCAAAGGTTACTTGTTTTTTTCCATGTCCCATGTGGGTATAAGCGGTTAAAAACAAACTTTCGCCCGTTAACAATCGTTTTCCTGCCGAAAGCACTTTGCCAAAAAAACCTGTTTCCTGACCAGAGCCATCGCCAAAAATAGTTTGCATTACTATTTCGGAATCTTTCATCATTAAACTTCCTGCCTCAGCAACAATGGTTTCTTGTGGATCGAGTTCAATTTCAACGCACTGCATATCGTCGCCAATAATTTTATAATCTATTTCGTGTGCATTCATGTTTTTTATTTTTTAAAGTTTAAAATTAGGAAAAGAAAGCTATGACTATTCAACTTTTTTATTGAAAATTTTTATTCTCGATACATTCCGCAATACTGCGGAACAATCAAATTGATAAATTTTCTTACAAATACACAACGGGTTTTTAAAGTAAAAATAACTAAACTAAATTTTTACTAGAAATCTTAATTAAAATTATTGTTATTTAAGTTATTTGGTGTTTTTCTTAATTAATAATGATCTTTTTAAGAATGATTAAATTGAAATAAACTTTATATCATAGGCATACCAAGAAGCAAGCTTTTTAATTATTTTCAATAGATATTAAGATTAAGTAAAATTTAATTTTTTACATTTGAATATGTTAGTTTTTATTGATAAGTCTGGCGATTCGGGTTTTAAATTAGGTAGTGGTTCTAGCGAATATTTTACTGTTGCATTAGTTGTTTTTAACGATTTAGATGAAGCTAATGCTTGTGATAGTAGAATTCAATTGTTAAAACGCGAACTTGGAAAGTCTGAGCAATGGGAATTTCATTTTAAAGAAAATTCAAATAAAATACGAGAGCAGTTTATTAAAGCTGTAACAAAATATGAATTCTTTTATTATTCGATAGTTATCAATAAGAAGAATATATATTCAGATAACTTATCAAGCAATAAAGATTCGTTTTATAAATATACCTGTAGTTTGGTATTTGAAAATGCAAAAGATAAACTCGACAATGCTATTGTTTTAATTGATGAAAGTGGAAACAACGATTTTAAGAAAAGCTTATCAAATTACCTTAAAAAGAGAATGAATGACTATGAAAGAAAAGTGATTAAAAAAGTAAAAATGCAAAAATCGCACACCAACAATTTGCTTCAGTTAGCCGATTATGTTGCTGGTATAATTAATAGAAGTGTACTTGGTAAAGATGATATTGAATTCCGGAAAATGATTGCTGAACGAGAAATATTGGTTCAAATTTGGCCTCAAAATTTAGGCAATAAAAAATCCTAACTCTATTCCGAAGAAACGCAGATGATAAACACCACAATTCGAGTTAGGATTAAATTCCATCACAAATTTATATAAATTTTTTGATATCAGTAATTTGTTTTCAACTTTTCTAAAGTTATAGCTTGTTGCAACCTTTAAAAACAAACAAAGCTTTTTAAAAAAGCTTTGCTTCTAAAGTTATTTTGCTCCATTCCAACCAATCATTTACAAATTTAAAACGGAACGAGTTACGCTTCACTAATTTTTTAAGCCTTATTTTACAAGCATTCTATTTAATAATTATTACACAATAAAACTTACAAAATGATGTACTTTTTATTATCCAAAATCAGGTTTAAATTTGAAAATCAAATAAGAAATATTATGGATTTGACCAAAATAAATAAATTGAACCTACTAAAGCAATTTCCTTTATACAAATATTTACCGAGTCACCATTTAGGTAACTTTCTAAAAAATGGAGAAATATTATTTAGAAATCTAACCTATTTTAAAGAATATGAAGATGCAAAAAAAAGAGGCGATAAAAAAGAAGGAGGTATTTATAATAATCCAACAGATGGATTTGAAATAAAAAATATCACACAAAATACCGAATTTAAAGCAAATCACACTATTAATTGCATAAACTCAGACGATGTGTTTGTTTTCTGTCTATCAAAAAATCATGATAAAAAACTTTATAAAGAATTTGAAAGTGATTGTTGTGTTGAAATAACTAACGTTCATGAGTTTACAAAAAAATTAGGAAGGTCGTTGAAGTCTATGGAGTATGAATATGATAATACCCGTTGTGCATTTGTAAGAAAATTTGTCAATTCGAGTGTTCCGCAGTATTGCGGAATGTATCGAGAATAAAAATTTTCAACAAAAAAAAGTGTGTTCTCGATACTTTTTCTTTCAGAAAAACTCGAACAGACACTTTTTTTTATTATAAATTTCCCTAAATGCACAACTTGTTAAATAGATGTTTTCGACATTAATCAAAAGCTTGATAGTTGAATTTATATTGATGATACGAAAGTTTTTTACTCTTATTTTTTATAATTCGTTTCATAAATGGTTACCCAATCTTTTACCGTCATTTTTTTCATCAATTCGCCAATTAACTGATACGGAATTTCGTCGAGTTTTTTAAAACGTATGCAACTTTTTCCCATATCGAGTTTTTGCTTGCTGTGTTTAGGATATTCGGCAACAAACCAATTCAACAAATCAGGGTTGGCATAAATGCCCATGTGGTAAAAATTAATGGAATTTTTTTGCGAAGCAATTCCTGCAAATGGTAGCGGTTCGCTTGGTTTACAATGGTATCCAGTAGGATAAATGCTGTGAGGCACGACATAACCCAACCCGCCATAACTAATGGCTGCTTCAAACCCTTTTGGCAGGTTTTTTACAATAATGTTGTGCAGTTTATTAAAAGGTTCTGCTCTGTCGGCAGGAAGATTGGTTAAAATCTCTTGTACTGTTGTTCCGTTTGCTTTCATGTGGTGCTGTTTAAAATTGATGCTAACATGTGTATGACTGAATGCGTTGACTATTTTATCTCGTTTATTAATAATTTTAATTCTTCTTTACTCGGTAATACGGTCTTGTATTTACTTGCAAATATTTGTTCGTTATTTTCGGGTAATGTGTATTCTACAACAGCTTCACTTTTGTTTTGGCAAAGAACAATCCCAATGGTTTTATTTTCGTCATCTAATCTGATTTCTCTGTCGTAGTAATTTACATACATCTGCATTTGTCCAATATCTTGGTGTTTTAACTCACCAATTTTTAAGTCAATAAGAACAAAACACTTTAGTATTCTGTTATAAAAAACTAAATCAATGCGAAAATGTTTGTCGTCAAATGAAATTCGCTTTTGTCTTGCTACAAAAGTAAATCCTGTTCCTAATTCAAGTAAAAAGTGTTCAAGTTTATCGATTATTCCTTGCTCTAAATCACTTTCAGAATAAGCAGATTTTTCTGGAAGCCCAATAAATTCTAAAATATAAGGGTCTTTAATTGCGTCTTTTGGCTTTTCTAAGATCAATCCATTTTCTGAAAGCTTTTTAACTTCATCTTTATCTCTGCTTAAAGCAAGCCTAGTATATAATGCTGAATCATATTGTCTATCTAGTTCTCTTACACTCCAATTGTTTTTTTCAGCTTCTATTTCGTAGAACTTTCTTTCGTTTTCATCATCAATCCGCATTAGTTTTAAATAGTGCGACCAACTCAATTGGAAATTAGCAGATACTGTCTGTTGAATTACTTTTACAGAATTAGCAGACACTGTCTGTTGTTTTTGATAAACAAGGTAAAAGTTCCTCATTTGCTGAATATTGGTTATTGAAAAACCCTTTCCAAATTCCTTAGTTAACACTTTTGATAGTTCTTTTAATAGAGATTTTCCATAGTCAGCTCGCTCTTTACCATTTTGTTCTTCTTCAATAATCATTCGTCCAATCTCAAAATAGGTTTGAACCATTATAAAATTGACATTTCTTACAATTTGCTGTCTAGCAGAATGAAGTAATTCAATAGCTCGACTAATGAAATCTGAATTTTGAAGTTTATTTGTCATTTTATAAGTTTTCTTTTTCAGCAGTTTTCCAAAACTGATTTAACTCTACTAATTGAGGTTCTGTGAGATTAACAGTTCCTTTTCCTCCTTCAAATTTACTAATTTCTTGTTCCAACTTAAATTTACTTTTTGGAGTACCAAGAAAAGAAATAATCATTTTATAATCTTTGTTTTGAACATTTAAGCAGATAAGGAGGTTTACTTGTGATGCAAAATCAAAATCTTTTGTTTTATAATCTTAATAATTCTTTAAGAGCTTTTCTTGCCTTTTTATTGGTTATTAAGTTTTGCATAAATATCTAAACTTATAAATTTTCCATTTTTAATTTCACAGTCTTTCATTGTTCCTTCGTGAATAAAATCGAGTTTTTTCATTGCGTTTTTGCAGTTTACGTTGTCTGTTTCTACAAAACCTTCAATTCTGTGTAAATCCATGTTTTTAAAACCGTAGTTGCAAATCAACGGCATCACTTCAGTCATTATTCCTTTGCCCCAAAATGCTGTTAAAAGCCAAAAACCAATTTCTGCTTTTTTATGCTCTTTATTTAAACTATTTAACCCTCCAGCACCGTAAAAAGTTTTATTGTTTAACGAACAAATTGCCCACCAAATTCCTGTTTTTTCTTTTTCTAAATCGGCAAAAAATTTCATTTGGGCTTTTGTTTCTTCAAGCGTGTTGTAACTTACGCCGTAATACTTTATGATTTTGGGGTCGGAAAGCCCTTTGTAAACATTCGCTAAGTCGCTATCAACAAATTGTCGCAGCAAAAATCGTTCTGTTTTTATTGTCGGAAATTCAAGCATTTTTATTTTTTATAACGGTGGTGGTATGAAAAGTAACGGATTTTTAAGCACTAACTTTTCGGATTATTACTGGCTTTTAATTTATAAAACTCATTTTCGATTAAGTGATTTAACCGCTATTTTTTATATACGTTGTTGGCTTTAGTTTTTTGCAAATTCAATTAGTGGTTTAACATTTCCATTGTCAGCTTCTTTCAATGCATTTATATACTCTTTTCTAATTTCGTTAGCTTTTACCATATTTGACTGATGCCACGCAAATATATCATTTCCAAATATAACCAAAAAACTACCTCAACGCTTGTTCAATATCGGCAATAATATCGTTGATGTGTTCTAAGCCCACCGAAACCCGAATTAAGCCGGGCAATATGCCAGTTTCTAATCGTTCTTGTTCGGTAAGTTTGCTGTGTGTGGTAGAGGCTGGGTGTGTGGCTATGCTTCGGGTGTCGCCCAAGTTTGCCGACATCGAAATCATCTGCAATTGGTTTAAAAATTGTCGCCCTTTTTCTAAGCCTCCTTTTACATTAAAACTTACCATTCCGCCACCGGCTTTCATTTGTTTTTTGGCAATTTGGTATTGTGGGTGCGATGGCAAAAAGGGGTATTTTACCCATTCCACTTCGGGGTGTTGTTCCAACCATTGGGCAAGTTTTAGGGCATTTTCGGAGTGTCTGTCCATACGTACCGCAAGGGTTTCTAAACTTTTAGACAATATCCAAGCATTAAATGGCGAAAGTGCTGGTCCCGAATGTCGGGCAAAAGCTTTTATGTCGGTAATCAATTCTTTTTTTCCTGCAATTAATCCGCCCAACACACGCCCTTGTCCGTCGATGTATTTGGTTGCCGAATGAATAACCAAATGGGCTCCATACTTAATGGGTTGTTGCAAGTATGGGGTTGCAAAACAATTGTCGACCAACAACAACAGTTGGTGTTGTTGTGCAAAATTGCCGAGCCATTCCAAATCTAAAATGTCAATTCCCGGATTGGTTGGGGTTTCAATAAACAATATTTTGGTGTTGGGTGTTACAGCATTTTTCCAGTTTTGGGTATCGTTGGCATCAACATAGCTGTGAGTAATGCCCCATTTGGGAAGTAATTTGGTTAGCACCGTGTGTGTAGAACCAAATATTGAGCGGCAAGCCAACACATGGTCGCCTTGTTTTAGCAAAGCTGCCAAACTGGTAAAAACCGCAGCCATGCCAGTAGCCGTTGCCCAGCCAGCTTCGGCACCTTCGAGCAAACAAATTTTATCAATTAGCTCGGTAGTATTGGGGTTTGAGTAGCGACTGTAAATGTTACCTTCTTGCTCGTCGGCAAACAAGGCACGCATTTGCTCGGCATCATCAAAAACAAAGCTGGATGTTAAATGTAGTGCGGTAGAATGTTCGTTGTATTGCGAATGTTCGTTTTGTGTTCTTATGGCTTGTGTTTCAAAGTTTTTGAAGTTCATCTTATTTTTATAAAACACTTCGACAGGCTCAGTGTGACATTGTAGAGCGTGACGAAGAATATGGGTTTAATGTATTTTATAGCTTGTTGTAATTTTTATTTGTTGACTCTCCCTTGCCTACGCAAAAGCTTGGCTTTCCCCTCTCTTGCAAGAGAGGGGTGGGGGTGAGTTGAATTTATTTTATGTCATAACTTGTTGTAATATTTATTTCGTTGCTTAGGCTTAAAATTACCGAACAGTATTTGGTAACAGTAAGTTCAATGGCTTTTTCTAATTGGGGAGCCGCTATGTTTCCCCAAACCAAAAAGTGCAAGTGAATGCTGTTAAAATTTTTGGCTACATTATCGTTTCGAGTGGCAGAAATTTGTACTTCGTAATCGGTTAAATCTTGTTTTTGTTTTTTTAAAATCATTGCCAAGTCGATGCTTGCACAACCTCCCAAGCCCATTAACACCAATTCCATAGGTCGAGCACCTTTGCCTTCGCCGCCAATTTCGGTATTAGCATCAATGTTTACGGTAATGTTAGCTGGAGTTGTGGCTTCGTAATGAAATGCCTTGTTTTTTCTTTTTAAATGTATTTCCATAAGTTAATGAGGAAGTTTTTCTTTTACTATTCCGTAAACCAAAGTGCCTAAAAAAGCTGCTAAAATGGGTATAATAATGATGTAATTTCCAGCTCCTAAATGAACAAACAATGGTGCAGTACAAGCACCAACTAAAGCCCATCCTAATCCGAATAAAATGCCGCCAAAAAAATTGGCTTTGGGTAAAAATGGTTTTGGTTTTAAGTCAATCGGTTCGTCTTTAATGGTAGTTAAATGAACTCCTTTAATAATTAAAACCGAAATAATTCCGGTAACTACCGCCGAACCAATAACGCCAAACAAATGAAACGATTGGAAATGAAACATTTCTACAATTCGATACCACGAAATGGCTTCGGATTTAACAAGTACAACACCAAAATAAAACCCCAATAAAATGTATTTTATATTTTTCATTTATAAGATATAATTAAGAATTAAAAATGTGCCAACTACTCCTCCAATAAAAAACCCAAATACCGAAACCAAAGAGGCTTTACTAAATAAGCTTAACCCCATTATGGCATGCCCAGAGGTGCATCCATCGGCATATCGAGAGCCAAATCCAATAAAAAAACCACCCATTAAAAGCAATAATCCGTATTCCGACAAAAGGTTCGACCAATTAAAAATGGAAAGCGGAAAAATGCCTTCTACTTCAATTTCTTTTTCAAAAAAATATTGATTTGCATTAGTTGATAGCTCTCCCATTTCAATTTTAGTCAATTGAAAAAGAACAATACCCGAAAGCATAATGCCAAGAACAAACCAAAGAGTCCATTGTTGTTCTTTAAAATTGTACTTAAAATAGCTTTTGTTCGATAGTTTTAAAGCAGAACAAACGTATCGAAGCGAAGAAGATACGCCAAACTGTTTGTTGCTGGTTAAAATTAACAACGGAACAGTTAACCCGATTAAAGGCCCTGAATAATACCAAGGCATAGGCTTTAAAAAAAAGTCGATTAAAAAATCCATGTAAATAGGTTGTTTTTAGAAATAGTAAATGTTTACAAATGTAATCCACACTCGGTTTTAGGACTGTTGTTCCAGCGGCCTTCTCGCCCTTCGCCTGGCACTGTGCAATGTTTGCATCCAATAGAAAAATACCCTTTTGCTATTAATGGATGAAAAGGCAAATCGTTTTTTTTAATGTATGCTTCACGTTCTTCTTTGGTAACATCTAAAAGCGGATAAAATTTTAAAATTCCACCACGGTCTTCAAAAATATCGAGCGATGAACGGTGATCGCTTTGCCATTTCATTAGCCCCGAAACCCAAACCGTATAGTTTTCTTTAATTATTTCCAACGGTTTTACTTTGTTTATCGAGCAACACAAATCGGGGTCTTTTTTCCATGTTTCATCTTTTGTGGTAAAATCGTGTTCCCATTTTTCGGCAGTAACATCTTCTACCTTTAACCCATACAATTGGGTGAGTTGTTCTTTGTAAGCTAAAGTTTCGTCAAAATGATAACCTGTATTGATAAAATATATTTTTTGCTCGGGATTTATTTTAGAAAACACACGCAACAAAAATGCTGAAGTAGCAGCAAATGATGAAGTTAGCATAATTTCGTTGGCAGCAAAATCCTTGTATAATTCTTCTATTCTTTCGGTTACCGAAAGGGCACGGTATTTTTGGTTTAAGGCTTTTATTTCAAGCTCAGTAAATGTTCGTTTAATTTGTTCCAATACAATACTTTTTTTGGTTTCAAAAGGAATCGACGAAATTGATGTTTTCTTTTTACTTTTTAGCTGATGAAAATCATTCCACTTCGTTTTTTTTGAAAATGTGTTTTCATTTTTTTTGAAGCAACTAAAGTACGCAATATTGTTTGTTTTAACTAAATACATCGGCTAACTTTTTTAAGCATAAACCAATTGTATTTTATGTTTTAACTGTAAAAACAATTTTTGTTTTACATTTTCGCTTAGTGCAATAACCGAAACTTGGTGTAGGTTTAACAAGTCTTTGGCTTTAATTAAATCGGCAATTTTAATGCTTCCGTAACCTTGAGGACCGTTGAGCAAAACAACGTCTTCCAAGTATTTTTCGAGCAGCGTAATTTTGTTGGAATACACCCAAATACTTTCTTTTGTTTCGTATTTCAATCGTTTGCCCGACGGAACATGTTGGTAAGTATAAGTTGTTTTTTCTACGTTTTGGTAATCAGAAAAAACGACGTGTCCGGTTGGTAGTTTACCCGCACCTTTGCCTTTGAAAAACTGCGAACCAATGTTTTTTGAAACAACTTCAACACCATTAAATTCATTTTTGATGTGAAACAAATCGTCGTTTTCGTCAACAAAAGTGGGCAAAACGCTTAACGTAAGTTTGTTGTTGTGGCTTTTTGCCGAAGCAACCAATTTTATTTTTAAGTTGTTTGCTTTTGCAAAATTAATGTCGCTGTTTTTAAGGTTATTAATGCCAATGTTTAAAGCTTTTTCGGGAGTAATAAACTTGCCAAAAGCATGTGTGGTAAGAATTAACAATTTGTACAACGCATCAAAACCTTCAACATCGGCAGCAGGATTAGCCTCTGCAAAACCTGCTTGTTGTGCTTGGTGTAATGCCTCTTGGTAACCAATTCCTTTTTCAAAAACTTGAGTTAAAACGTAGTTTGATGTGCCGTTTAAAATGCCTCGTATTTCAGTAATTTCATCAAAAGCATAATGCTCGTTAATTATTTTTATTATCGGAATACTTCCAGCAACAGCTCCTTCGTACAAAAATTTTCCGCCAAATTGTTGCTCCAATTCTACCAACTCCTCCAAGTGATGGGCAATCATTTTTTTGTTGGAAGAAATTACTTTTTTACCTTGCTCTAATGCATTTTTTACGATGTTAAAGGCTTCCTTGTAGTCGCTAATGAGTTCCACAACAGTGTTAATTTGGTTGTTTTGGAAAACATCATTTACATTGGTTGTAAAATTTAGGTTGTCTGGAATTCTGCTTTTCGAAGCATTTTTTATAACAATGGTAGCCAATTGTTTATCATTATTGTTTTCTGCCAAATAATGGTAAAACCCCTGACCAACAGTTCCAAAACCGAATAATGCGGTATGTTTAGTTTGCGTACTCATAAAGTTCTTTTTTTAATTTTTGGTTGATGTAAAAATTTTCAAACAGGGTTACCAATTGCTGTGTTTCAATTAAAAAACCATCGTGACCGTAAAGAGAATGAAGAATTGAGAATTGAGAATGAGGAATTTTGTTTGCTAACAATTCAGATTCAGCAACAGGAAACAATACATCGGAACTGATGCCAACCACTAGTGTTTTTGCTTTTATTTTACTTAAGGCAGCGGTTATTCCGCCTCTGTTTCGCCCCACATGATGGCTGTCCATTGCTTTTGATAAATACCAGTACGAAAAAGTATTAAAACGATTTACCAATTTTTCACCTTGGTAATTTTGGTAAGAAGAAGCATTAAAATTGTCCGTTTTTTCTTCCAAATCTTCTTGCGAAACCTGATAGGTTTGATAGTTACGATAACTCAACAAAGCAATTGCTCGTGCTGCTTTTAAGCCTTTCAATCCAGCATCATCGCTGTACGAAAACCACGTTCGGTCGGCTTTTATTGCCAACCGTTGCGTTTCGTTAAAAGCAATTCCCCATGGCGAATGTTGAGCATTGGTTGCAATTAAAAACAGGTTTTTGATTAAATTGGGTTGTTGTATTGCCCATTCCACCGCTTGTTGTCCTCCCAACGAACCTCCCAACAACGTATGAATACGTGTAATTTTGAGGTGTTGACGAAGTAATTCTAACGCTGCAACAATATCTCTGATAGTTATTTCAGGAAAGTTGTGGTAATATTTATTGCCTGTTTTTGGATTTACCGATAACGGATTGGTTGAACCATAAGGAGAACCCAAAACATTTGCACAAATAATAAAATGTGTTTCAGGATTGTAAAACTTGCCTTTGCCTACCAAACCATTCCACCACTCTTCGGGGTTGGAGTTGGCTGTGAATGCGTGTGTAATCCAAATTACATTGTTTTTTGCCGCATTTAATTTGCCCAAAGTGGTATAACCCAATTGGAATTCAGGAAGCGATTTTCCTGATTCCAATTGAAAGGGTTTGTTGTATTTAAAAAATTGTAGGTTCATTGCTTCTTACTAATTAACTAATGCTCTTTTCTATTGATATTTTTTTGGCTACCCAACTAACTGATATACACTCATGGCTAAAGCCCATATAATCGGATAACACGAATTGTTTAATTTAAAATGGATTCAGCCGTTGCAATTGAAGAAACAGCTACTTTATTAAATGCTTGTTCAAAATCGGCTTTAATGTCAATAATGTTTTCAATACCCACCGAAACACGCAATAAGTTTGGCGTTACTCCAGCAGCCAATTGCTCATCAATACTCAACTGTTGGTGAGTGGTTGCCGATGGTTGAATAATGAGTGTTTTTGCATCACCAACATTTGCTAAATGGCTTACCAACTCTAACGAATCGATAAACTTAACGGCGTTTTCTTTGCTGCCTTTTAGCTCAAAACTTAATACTCCACCAAAACCTTTTTTTAAGTATTTTTTGGCTAACGTGTGGTATGGCGAAGATACTAATCCTGGGTAATTAACCTTTTCCACTTGAGGGTGATTTTCTAACCAAGTTGCTAATGCCAATGTGTTTTCAACATGTCGTTCAACACGCAACGAAAGTGTTTCTAAACCTTGAATTAACTGAAAAGCATTAAATGGTGATAAAGCCGTTCCGAAATCTCTCAACCCTTCAACTCGTGCTCTAATAATAAAAGCAATGTTGCCAAAAGGTCCGTCGGTACCAAAAATATCCCAAAACTTTAATCCGTGATACCCTTCACTAGGTTCGGTAAATTGTGGGTATTTTCCATTTCCCCAGTTGTAATTTCCTCCGTCAATGATAACTCCACCAATAGAAGTTCCGTGTCCTCCAATCCATTTGGTTGCCGATGCTACAACAACATTTGCCCCATGTTCAATTGGTCTGAACAAATATCCTCCTGCACCAAAAGTATTGTCAACTACTACAGGAATATCGTATTTTTTTGCCAACACAACAATTGCATCAAAATCAGGAATGTTAAAGCCAGGGTTTCCGATGGTTTCTAAATAAAAAGCTTTGGTGTTTTGGTCGATTAATTTTTCAAAATCTTCGGGTTTGTCGCTTTCAGCAAAACGCGAATCAATACCCAATCGCTTAAATGCCACTTTAAATTGATTGTACGTTCCGCCATATAAAAATGGTGAAGCAATAAAATTATCACCTGCTTGTAAAATGTTGTTTAAGGCAATAAATTGTGCCGATTGCCCCGATGATGTTGCCAATGCTGCAACGCCACCTTCTAAGGCTGCAATTCGTTTTTCAAAAACATCGGTTGTGGGGTTTCCAATGCGGGTGTAAATGTTTCCAAATTCTTTTAGTCCGAATAAATTGGCAGCGTGTTCGGCACTGTTAAACGTGTACGAAGCCGTTTGATAAATTGGAACTGCTCTCGAATTGGTGGTTTGGTCAACATCGTGACCTGCATGTAATTGTAATGTTTCAAATTGTAATTTTTTTGTTGTGCTCATGGTTTTTAAATTTTAATTGATAATTGATAATTGATAATTGATAATTGATAATTGATAATTGATAATTGATAATTGATAATTTTTTTGATAGATTTTAAAGAGCATGGGAGTTCCTTTCGGAAAACCTACACCTTTAAATTTCGAGAAATGTTAACGGAAATAAAGATGTATTAACACATGCAGCAGCACATGCAACACATCATCATTACTGAAGATAATTCAGTAAAAAAGCTGGAAGACCGAACCCCGATAGCTATCGGGAGGAAGTCCGAAGTAATCACTTTTCTAAGATTTGAAAATCTCTCGGATTTGTTGTTTTGATTGTTTGTTTTTGTTTTCATTTTTGTCATTTATTTATATTTTCCACGCCTATGGCGTGGTTAGGATTTGGCACCGGTTTTCCAACCACGCCGAAGGCGTGACTTTTAGTTGGTTGCCAGAAGGTCGTAGAGCCTAATCTCTCGCTTCTTCTTTATAAATCAATCACAAATCTGATAAAGGATAGTGAATTGAATTGCGATGCAAATGTAATACAAAAATTTTATATACAAAATATTATTTTGAATTTATTTAATAATAATTGAAATTCGATTGATTTTTAAAATAAAAATTAGTTTTTATAGAATATTGTTTGGTTAAAAGTAGATGCTTTCAAATTTAAATCGGAATTTTTAGAAGCAAAGCTTTTTTAAAAAATTTGTATCTTTAGTTAAGTTGAGCAATTTTTTCAAATAAATTTACCCAATCAGTTTTTCCGTAATTAGTTCCTAATCGAACAATTACCATATTTTTTTCAGGACAAATAAAAATAAACTGACCAAGAATTCCTTCTGCCCTATAATTACCTGTTGGATAAACAATGATATCTTTTTTTTCTCCATTAAAATAATCAAAACCCTTTCTATACATTTTTGGGTAAATGGTAGAATCAGAAATTATTTCCATTTTAGGATTGTGCCAAAAATGATTTTTGTACATAAAATAATTTAGTGGCTCATCGAACTCAGAGGTTTTTTTTATCCATTGCTCTGAAATCAGTTGTTTTCCGTTCCATTTTCCATTATTGAGATAGAGTAATCCAAATTTTGCGAAATCTCTTGCACAAGCATTCAAACAACAAAATGCTTTTACGGTTGTATTGGTTTTACTATCAACACTCCAAGTTGCATCATGTTCCATGCCTAATGGAAGCCATATTTTTTCTTGCAAATATTGATTTAATGGTTTTTTAGTTGCATTTTCAACTATCTTACCCAATAGTTGAGTGTTAATACTTTTATACTCCCATTTTTTATTGGGTTCTTTATCTGCTTTTAATTTTAACAGGTATTTATTTAGATTTCTTCCATAATAATATTTAGCAACATCGCCATAAGGATTAAAGTAACTTTCGTTGTATTGAATACCCGACCTCATTTCTAAAAGATGTTTTATGGTTATGTTTTCAAATTTATTTGGAATTAATTCAGGCAAATATTTTGTAATAGGGTCGTCAACAGAATTGATAAAACCTTCGTCAATTGCAATTCCAACTAATGCAGAAACAAATGATTTTGCAACAGAAAATGAAGGGTGTATTTCATTTTGATTATAATTTTCAAAATACTTTTCATAAAGAAGGGTATCGTTTCGAAGAATTAAAAATGCCAATGTTTTATCTTTTTCTATTCCTTGTTCAAAATCAAAGGTTTTATCTTCGAGTTTAATTTTTGGCAGATTTAATTTTGTATTGACTGTGTTTTGTTGAAAAACGAATTTAGTTTCACTTGAATTTACTTTAACATTTTTAAACTTTTCATCATCATTAATGTCGGCAAAATTCCACCAAAAAAATCGCCCAACATGACACGAACTGAAACTCAATAATGTTAAAACTAAAATTGAAATAAATTTGCGATTCATGTTTTTAAATAAAGTCCTAATCAAATTTAGTTTTAATTAAATTTATGAGCAAAGCTTATTAAAAAAACTTTGCTTCTTGTTTATAGAAAATACTTTCCAACCTGAACAATAGAAGTGAGTACAATTACACCAAGTACAATATAACGAAACAGTTGCTGAGAAACTTTATGTAAAATAAGTTTGCCGCACCAACTACCAACAATACTGATGATAATTAAAACTGGAATGGTTACCAGAAACTCTTTTACCATGTAATCGTTTAAAAAATAAACCACTGCTCTACTCGAATCTACACCTAAATCGATTAATGCAGAAGTAGCAATAAAAATATCTTTTTCTAAATTAAAAGCAGTTAAGGTTAATCCTCGAATGGCTCCACCTGTACCAATTATACCTGCTAAAAACCCCGAAATTATTCCGCCAGTGTATAGGTTTTGGTTGTTGGTTTCGATGGTTTTGTTGGAGTAGAAAATAAGGTAAACAGACAGTAAAATAAGAATAAAACTCATTATTAATTCTAGCTCTACTTGAGGTACTATTTTGCTTAAAAAAGCACCTATAATTACAAAAATTACAGCAGGAATGCCTAGCCGTAAGGCAATACGTTTGTCAATTCCTTTTCGGAACAAAACTATTTTGGAAAGATTGCTAAATACATGAAATAGGGCTGTAATGCCCAACACTACTTTAAAATCGAAAAAAATAGCGGCAATAGGCACAAACAAAATAGATGAGCCAAAACCACTTACTGTGCCAATAACTTCGGCAACAAAAGCAAGAAGGTAAAACAAGTAATATTTTTCGAACATGGGTTTAGGTTGAACTTAAGCAAAAGTACTTTAATTGATTTAGAAAAAAGGCGTACTTTTAGTTTATAAACTTATTACAATGACAGCATCTGAAACATTAGCTCAAGCAACCGATAGCACTCGCGATTTATTGTATTTTTATTTATCAAAACTAGATAAATCGTTGTGGTACAAAACACCTGAAGTGAATGGCGAACAAATCAATTCAGTAGCTTGGGAATTGTGCCACATGGTTTGGGGTCAGGATTATTTGATTTTACAAGCTTGTGCAAACCGTAGTTCTAACATTGCTTGGTTGGAAAAATTTGGTATTGGAAAACCTACCGTAAAAACAGCAGAACTACCAACAATAGAAGAAATAAAAGAAGCACTTAAAATGGTTCATACACAATCGCTTGAAGTGATTAGAGGACTATCTGATAGTGATTTAGATTCGCCAAATCACATCAATTTAGATTTTAAAAAAGGAAACAGTAAGCGACAAATTATTTACCACCATATTCGTCACGAAGGGGGACACATAGGTCACATTGGTTTACTGTGTAAATTGTTTGGTGCAAAAACGATATGATATTTTCCTCGTCATTTCGTACTCAATGTCATTAAGTTAAGAATATAAGAGTTTGATTTTAAATTTATTTTCTGAACTTACTAACTCACCCCGACTATCTTCGATAGCCACACCCTCTCTTAATAAAGAGAGGGGAAAGATTGCTTTTAGCAATCAGGCGTGAATTGAAATAATGGAAGCATTGCCAATGCTGGTTTTTTCGCCATAAGACATACAAAAAAAAGGACAGATTTTAAACTGTCCTCATTTTTTGTATTTGAAAATTCCACTAACTATTTTTTAATACATTACCTATTTTTAATTGGTTAGTATCAAGAGTCGATATTAGCATATTTTGCATTTGCTTCGATAAATTCTCTACGAGGTGGCACATCGTCGCCCATTAACATAGAAAAAGTATGGTCGGCAGCAGCAGCATTTTCAATAGTAATTTGGCGTAGTGTTCTAAATTCAGGATTCATGGTTGTTTCCCATAATTGCTCGGCGTTCATTTCACCTAAACCTTTGTATCGTTGTACACCCACACTTCCTTCTTTACCAGCACCTTTCATGTCTTGTATTGCTCTATCTCGGTCGTCTTCAGTCCAGCAATAGCGTTGGTCTTTTCCTTTTTTAACCAAATACAATGGAGGAGTGGCAATATATACGTGTCCTTGTTCAATTAATTCTTTCATGTAACGGAAAAAGAAGGTCAAAATAAGTGTTTCGATATGTGAACCATCTACATCGGCATCACACATGATAATTATTTTATGGTATCTTAGTTTTTCAGTGTTTAGTGCTCTTGCATCATCTTCAGTTCCAACTCGAACTCCTAATGCGGTATAAATGTTTTTTATTTCTTCGTTTTCAAAAATTTTGTGGTGCATGGCTTTTTCCACGTTCAAAATTTTACCTCTTAAAGGCATTATGGCTTGAAAATGACGATCTCTACCTTGTTTTGCAGTACCACCAGCCGAATCACCCTCAACCAAATAAATTTCGCATTCTGCAGGGTCTTTAGAAGCACAATCGGCTAATTTACCTGGTAATCCGCTTCCAGTAAGTACATTTTTACGTTGCACCATTTCACGGGCTTTTCTTGCTGCATGACGAGCGGTTGCTGCCAAAATTACTTTTTGAACGATGGTTCTTGCATCAGCAGGATGTTCTTCTAAGTAGTTTTCTAACATTTCGCTAACTGCTTGGCTAACTGCAGCAGTAACGTCTCTGTTACCTAATTTGGTTTTGGTTTGTCCTTCAAACTGTGGCTCTTGAACCTTTACTGAAACAATTGCTGTTAAGCCTTCTCTAAAATCGTCGCCAGCAATTTCAAATTTCAATTTATCTAACATTCCCGAAGCATCGGCATATTTTTTAAGGGTATTGGTTAATCCTCTTCTAAAACCTGCAAGGTGAGTACCTCCTTCGTGTGTGTTGATGTTATTTACATAAGAGTGGATGTTTTCAGAATATGAAGTGTTGTAAATCATGGCAACCTCAACAGGAATACCATTTTTTTCGCCTTCCATGCTAATTACTTCAGCAATAAGAGGTTCTCTGGTTTCTTCGATGTAGCGGATAAATTCTTTTAAACCTTCATCCGAATGAAACACTTGTCCTTTAAACGTGCCGTCTTCGTTTGTTTCTCTTTTGTCTTCAAGTGTAACGGTAATTCCTTTGTTAAGGAATGCCAACTCACGCATACGAGTTGCAAGCGTTTCGTAATTGTATTCTGTTGATTCAAAAATGGTTGGATCTGGAATAAAAGTTACTTGTGTTCCTCTTTCGATTGTTGTGCCAGTTTCTTTAACAGGATAAAGTGCTTTACCTTTTGAATATTCTTGTTCATATACTTTTCCATCGCGGTAAACAGTTGCGTGTAAAAGCTCCGATAATGCGTTAACACACGAAACCCCAACACCATGCAAACCACCCGAAACTTTATACGAATCTTTATCGAATTTACCACCAGCACCAATTTTGGTCATTACTACTTCAAGAGCAGAAACACCTTCTTTTTTATGTATATCAACAGGAATACCTCGTCCGTTATCTTTTACTGTGATTGAACCATTTTCGTTAATTGCTACATAAATGTTATCGCAATGTCCAGCCAACGCCTCATCAATAGAGTTATCAACCACCTCATAAACCAAATGGTGTAATCCTCTAATGCCCACATCGCCAATATACATGGAAGGACGCATTCTAACGTGCTCCATCCCTTCTAATGCTTGTATACTATCGGCTGAGTAATTGTTTTTATTTTCGCTCATATTATCTATTTATTTTACCTTTTTTTGAAGAGTAACAAATATAACCATTGTGCTTCGTTTAGCACGATTTTATATTGTTTTATATAGTTTAGTTATCAACAGAAAAATTAACAGTTTTTAGGGCTGTTATGACATGTTGAAACAAAAAAAGGTCTGAAGAAAAATCTTCAGACCTTTTAACCTCTATCAACAATTAAAATTACTGTGCAGCAATTTTAAATTTTATAGTAAACTCATCGTCGATGGTTTTATCGCCCAATCCTTCGAAAAATTTACCAGAACCATATTTAACATCGTACAATGTACGGTCAACTTTAACTTCAGCAAAAGCAGCTAACTTACCTTCTTTAATATCCATTTTAGTAGAAAATTCGATTGGTTTGGTAATTCCTTTAATCGTTAAATTACCAGATATTATTGAATTACCGTCTTTTCCTGGAGTAACTTTTAATATATCTAAGGTTGCTGTTTTGTGGTTTTCAACATCAAAAAAATCGGCATTTTTTAAGTGACCAACTAATTTTTGATTCCACTCTCCTTCTAAATCGGCACAAGTAATAGATGTCATGTCGATTACTACTTTTCCTTTTTCTAATTTGCCATCATGTAAATAAAGAGTTCCTTCTTTAATAGATATTCCACCGTTGTGCTGACCAGTAACTTTTTTACCAATCCATTCTACTGAACTTACTGAATTGTTAATTTTTAATTCACTGTTGTTGTGTGCATTTACAACTATTGTTGAAGCTAATGCAAAAGCTATACTTAAAATAATTTTTTTACTCATTGTTTTAGATTTTAGTTTTTTGTATTCGTGAGACTTTGTGTTCATGTTATTAAATTTAAAATTCCATGCAAATATATGTATATACATTTAATGTTTATACATTTTAACAAAAAATTAACTCGTTTGCCAAGCTAATCAATTGATTAACAATAATTAAAAAAATTTAAAGACAAAATGGTTATTTGATTTTTTTCTTCCAAACTTGGTATTTGTACACCATGTTATTGGCATCAATATAGTAAATGTGTTCAATTTCCACTTGTTGCTTGGGTTTAGTTTCGGATGTAATCTCTTTAATTTTTCCAAAGTATGCTTCTCGTACCACATAAATATAGGCTTCGGCATTATCAAAAATTTTAATTTTTTGAGCAGCTCCTTTTTCTTTGAGCAATTCTACTTTAGATTTTCCTACTAAGGGACTGGTATAAGTAACAGGTCCTTCTGGTGAACAAGCAACTAAAAGAGCAAAAATTGATATGAAGAAAAGTTGTCGCACGAGATAAAGATAACTAAACATTTGGGATAAACACAAGCAACTAACGATTTTCAAATTCAACAATTTCCTCTGTAATTCTAGAAGTATCTAATTTTAAGTCTTTTATTCCTGGAATAATAAGTTGTGCAATTTTTTCAACTGGTTTATACAATAACGAAGATTCTTTCTGTTTGGGCTTTATAAACTCCACTTCATTATTAAAAACATTTACTAAGTTTAAAATTATACTGATGATAAAAGCAAATTTTAAACTGCCAAAAATCAATCCTAGCAACTTATTAAAAAACCCTAATGCGGCTTTTTTTAGCACACTTTCTAACAATTTTGCCATTAAAAAAACCACCACTACAATTAAAATAAAAACTACCGAAAAGGAAATTAAAGGCATTATGTTTTCAGCAATATCAAACACTTTGCTTAAATATTCAGCTGATAGGTAGGAAAATTTTAACCCTCCCCAAACGCCCAATCCTAAAGCAACAAACGAGGCAATTTCAATTACAAAACCCTTTACAAAACCTTTGTATGCTCCCCAAAGTAATGGTATTATAAAAACAATATCGAAATAATTCATTAGCTCAAAACTAATTATTGCTGTGTTTAGTGCTTATTTAATTGTTTAGTTTTTATCAATAACTCATTGTTTATAGTTCAATTCATTAATTTTGTGCTATGCAAACCAACGACATTGATGTAAACATAGAATGGGTTAAAGTTCAATTGTTTTTAAGAAAACGATTTGAAGAAGTATTAGATATGCAATCTATTTTATACCTTATTGGCTTACAAGAATTGGGTATGAATCACCAACCTTTAAAAAAAGAACAAAAAATTGATGTAATACACATTGGTGTTTGTTCGGTTTTGCTTCCTTTGGGATATTATCAAAAAATTGGTATAGATAATGATGGTTGGCCTCATTTTAAAAACATAAAAAAACTCCCCCACGACATGGTAGGGGAGCAACAAGATGTTTTTATGAAAAAGGCAATTATTAAGTACCTTAATTTGTAAATATTATCTCAGTTTAATGGTTTCTCTGTAGTCGTTATCCTCACTTCGTTGTCTAACACTTTCAATTTTTACTACTTTATGTGCACTCAATGAGTCAGTCGAGGTTACAATCATACTGTTAATTTGATCGATTATAGTTGTATCAATAGCATTCCAAACAGTATCATAAACAATGGTTTGATTGGTTCTATAATAAACCACATCAACATCTAAAACTGCAGAGAATTTAAAATCAAATTTAACATAACCAGCAGCATCTGTAGTTCCAGTTTTATCCATTTCAGCTTCGTTTACTGTGCTTCCCATTTTTGTTGCGTCATTACTTGGCCAAGCATGAACTGTTGCTCCTGCAGCAGGAATTCCATTTTCATCTAAAACCGTAATGTGTAAACTTGGAGAACGTTCTTTAGCACAAGAAAATGCAATTACACCAACAAATAATAATAAAACGAGTTTAAAAGAAGTTAAGTTTTTCATCTCTTTAATTTAAGTTTTCAAAACTATAATGGTTTAAATTATTAGCTTTGTAATTAACAAATTTAATAAAAAAATGTTCATAAATAAAAAAAATTCAATTTCTGTTCTTTTTGTCTTATTAATGAGTTTATTTTCATTTGCACAAAAAGCTCCAAAAACTTCGTTGATATTAATTTCTACATCGTTTGGTGATATTAAAATTAGTTTATACAATGAAACCCCAAAACATCGAGATAATTTTATAAAACTAGTTAAAGAAGGCACCTTAGATGGTACATTGTTTCATCGGGTAATAAAGGATTTTATGATTCAAGGTGGCGACCCTGATTCGAAAAATGCGGTGGCTGGAGCAACATTAGGAGAGGGAGGTTTGGGTTATACTATACCTGCCGAATTTGTTCCTTCATTAATTCACAAAAAAGGGGTTTTAGCTGCTGCCAGAGAAGGTGATGCGGTAAATCCTGAGAAAGCATCATCAAGTTGTCAGTTTTATCTTGTTCAGGGAAGAAAATTTACTCGTGAAGAAATAGATAAAATGTTGAAAGGAAAAAATGCTCGTCGCGATGCTAAAATTACATACACTGATGAACAATATAAAACCTACGAAACTATTGGTGGAACTCCTCATTTAGATATGGATTATACTGTTTTTGGAGAAGTAATTGAAGGGCTAGATGTAATTGATAAAATTGCAGATGTAAAAAAAGATAAAAGAGACCGACCTTTAGAGGATATTAAAATGACCCTAAAGATTGTAAAAAAATAAACATGAAAGAAAAGTTAACTGCATTAATTGCTGAAGTTGAACAATTTACAGCTCAAAAACCTGAGCAAGTAGAAGAGTTTAGAATTAAAATATTAGGAAGTAAGGGCATATTAAAAGATTTGTTTGCTGATTTTAAAAATGTACCGAACGAAGAAAAAAAAGAAGTTGGACAACTCATCAACCAAGTAAAAGAAAATGCTCAAGCAAAAATTGATGCATTAAAAGCGGTATTCGAAAATGCTGTAAATTCAACCGAAACTATTGATTTAACTAAGCCTGCCTACCCCAATGAAGTGGGTAGCCGACACCCTATTTCTTTAGTTAAAAATGAAATTATTGAAATTTTTTCTCGCATTGGATTTACTGTTTCAGAGGGTCCAGAAATTGAAGATGATTGGCACAACTTTTCAGCATTAAATTTTCCGCCAGAACACCCAGCAAGAGATATGCAAGATACCTTTTTTGTTGAATCAGCAAATGGTGAAATGGCTTTGAGAACCCACACTTCTTCGGTGCAGGTTCGTATTATGGAAAACCAAAAACCACCCATTAGAACATTGTCGCCTGGCAGGGTTTACCGAAACGAAGCTATTTCGGCTCGAGCACATTGTTTCTTTCATCAAATTGAAGGTTTGTATATTGCCGAAAATGTGTCGTTTGCCGATTTAAAACAAACCTTGCTTTATTTTGCAAAAGAAATGTTTGGCGAACAAACTGAAATTCGTTTGCGACCATCCTATTTCCCATTTACCGAACCAAGTGCCGAAGTTGATGTTTCTTGCTCGGTTTGCAACAGCAAAGGTTGTAATGTGTGTAAATACTCAGGGTTTTTAGAAATATTAGGCTGCGGTATGGTTGATCCAAATGTGTTGGAAAATTGCGGAATCGATTCAAAAAAATACTCGGGTTTTGCTTTCGGAATGGGAGTTGAGCGTATTGCAATGCTAAAATACAAAATCAATGATTTACGATTATATTCTGAAGGTGATGTACGGTTTTTAAATCAATTTAAGGGTGCACTATAAACCTATTTTCTGCTGATGAAAAAACTTTTTTTTGTTTGTTTTATTTTTATCAGCACTACATCAATTGCTCAAACCAATTATATCGATAGTGTTTTACTCGCTATAAAAAATTTAACCCTTGAAGAACAAGTAAAACAAACCCTTATCATTCCTTACGATGTAGTTGTAGCTAACACCCAAAAAGCTGAAACCGTTTTTTTAAACGCATTGGAACAAGCTAAAATTTTAGAAAACAAAGAGCTTGAAGCTGATGTGTACAACCAACTCGCCTTAGTTTATGCTTTTCTTGGCGAATACGGAAAACGCTTATCGTATAACTTAAAAGCAATTAAAATATATGAAACCATAGGCAATAAATCAAAAGCAGGTAACACTTATGGTGGTTTGGGTTATTCAATGTATCGACGAGATATAGATAAAGCCAAATATTACATGCTTAAAGGAATGAAACTTTTAGAAGAAGTTAATGATGAACTTTCGTTAAACCCAACCTACGATAATTACGGCGTTTTACAGCAAGTTTCTGGCAACACCGATAGTGCAATTTTTTTCTATAACAAAGCACTAAAATTAAAATACAATCAAAAAGATAGTATCGGAATACCCTTTGCATTAGGTCATTTATCGAGTGCATATCTCGAAAAGAAAGATTACTCCAAGGCAAAAGAATACCTCGACGAATCGTATGCTATTCGTAAAAAAAGAAACGACACCTACGGCATTGCAGAATGTTTGGTATTGTATGGCGATTTTTATTTTGCTCAAGAAAAATATACCGAAGCTATAAAATGGCTAAAAGCTTGTTATCAAATGGCAATAGAAAACAAGTACATTCACATGGCTCAGTATGTTAGCGAGCATCTTTCCATTTGTTTTGAAAAAACTGGAAATGTTTCTGAGGCAATTAACTATCTAAAAATTCAACAAAATTTAAAAGATTCGATGCTGAACGAAAACACCAATAAAGCCATTGCAGAGCTAGAGGTGCAGTTCGAAACTGAAAAAAAAGAAAAAGAAATTATTGAACAAAAAATTAAAATAACCGAACAAGAGCTGAAAAATAAAGCACGAACCAACTCACTTCTAGTAGTAACAGGCATTTTGTTATTGGTTTTGGTTTCTGGTTACTTTATTTACAAACAGCAAAAACTAAAACAACAACGATTAATTGAAGAAAACCGACTTAAAGACGAGTTGGCCCGAATTACTTTACAAAACGAACTTCACGAAGAACGCTTAAGAATTTCAAGAGATTTACATGACAACATTGGCTCACAACTAACTTTTATTATTTCTTCGGTTGATAACATGAAGTATTTATTTAAAACAACCGACGAAAAATTAAACAACAAACTTTTAGATATTTCATCGTTTACTCGAACCACTATTACTCAATTACGCGACACCATTTGGGCTTTAAACAAAGAGCAAATTACGTTTGAGGATTTGGTTAACAGACTTCAAAAATACATTGAAACAGCAAAAATAGCTCAAGAGCAAATTGCATTTAAATTTGAAAATCAACTAAAATCAAACTTTTTACTTAACACCATTCAAGGAGTAAATTGCCACCGAATTGTTCAAGAAGCTATTAACAACTCCATAAAATACTCTGCTGCAACAAATGTTAAATTAGCTATTTTAGAAACAAACGATACCATCGTAATTCAAATAATTGATGATGGAATTGGTTTCGATATCAATAAAATATCGCAAGGTAACGGATTACAAAACATGAAAACACGTGCCGACAAAATAAAAGCAACTTTTAAAATTGATTCATCTCCTGATAACGGCACAACCATTACTCTTACCATGCGTAAAGATACGTTAAATGCCGTATAGCAAAGTTGTTTCAACTTAACTAACTTTGGTAAAAACAAAACACCATGCCAATAAAAATAGCAATAGCCGAAGACAATAATTTTCTTGCACAAGCAATTGAAGAAAAAATATCGTTTTTTGACGACTTGAAATTTAAATTTAGAGGAGCAAACGGAGCAGAACTTATTGGAAAATTAGCTGCCGATAGCAATATCGACATAGTTTTAATGGACATACAAATGCCCGAAATGAACGGTTTGGAAGCCACCGAATTGATAAAAGCAAAGCATCCACAAATTAAAGTGATAATGCTAACCGTGATGGACGATGATGAAAACATATTTAATGCAATAAAAGCTGGTGCCGATGGATATTTACTCAAAGAAACCAATCCCGAAGAATTACATAATGGAATTAAACAAGTACTTGATGGTGGAGCGGCAATGACTCCTTCAATAGCATTAAAAACACTTAATTTACTTCGATTTCCACAACGTTTAACTCAAGATAAAATTCAACAAGAAGAAATTGAATTGAGCAAACGTGAAATTGAAATTTTAGAACAACTTTCGAAAGGATTAAATTATCAAAGTATTTCCGACAACCTTATTATTAGCCCAGCAACAGTTAGAAAACACATCGAAAACATTTACAAAAAACTTCAAGTTCACAACAAAATTGAGGCCATCCAAAAAGCGGTAAAACACAATTTGTTGTAAAAGAAAATTTTTCTACTAGCTCATTAAAACTCACTAAATAAACTATTTTTGTGAGAATGAGTTTAGTGTTCAACAATTATCAGCAACAAGTGCCATTGTCTAATAAAATTAGTAGCGATTCTGCTTTAACTAATTTAAGCACCAGCAACGCTTTAGACTCAGTAAGTCAAGATACGATTTATAAGTTAAACACTTTAGAAAAAATTCCTTTTCGAAAGGTTGATAAAGAACAAAACATTGATGCCAATTCAACCAAACAAGTACTTTTCGAACCCACTTTAAGAACAAACATTAACACCACTTGGCCTTCAATTGTTTTAACCTTAGCTACATTACTTCTTGCTTTTACCAAGGCTTTCGGGTTAACTCGATTTCGACAAATTTATAAGTCGTTGTTTTCATTTTATGCAGCACATGAAATTACACGAGAAGAACGCGTGTTTTTTCATCGAGTTAATTTTAGCCTTTTTATAATCTATTTAACCAATATTTCTTTGCTTTTATATTACTTAGTAAACACTTATAAGCCAGAATCTGACACATCATTTTTATTTCCAATAATTTTGATGGGCGTTGTTTTGGCATACCTCATAAAATTTGTTTCAAATGCAATTTTAGCCTATGTGTTTTCTCACGAACAAATGACTCCATCATACTCCTACAATGTTTTATTGTACAATTATTTGTTTGGAGTTTTTCTCATTCCAGCCCTTGCATTAATTTATTTTTCTAATATAAACGACCTTTCTTTATTGAAATTTATTATTGTTCCGCTAATACTTATTGTATTAACAATCAGGTTTATTCGATTTTTTGTAATTGGTATTTCAAACAATATTTCTATTTTGTATATTATTTTGTACATTTGCACGCTCGAAATTTTACCATTGGTCGTTTTAGGAAAGTTTTTTATCTAAAAAAACAACCCATTCGACTAAAAAACAAAAAGTTAGGAAGATGTTGAAAGTGAAAAGTATTTTAGTTTCTCAACCAAAGCCAGAAACAGAAAAATCCCCTTATTTTGATTTAGCAGAACAATTAAAGGTTAAAGTTGACTTTAGACCATTTATTCACGTTGAAGGCGTACAAGCGAAAGAATTTCGTTTACAAAAAATTAACTTGGCCGATTTTGATTCGGTAATTTTTACCAGCAGAAACGCCGTTGACCACTATTTTAGAATTGCAGAAGAAATGCGTTTTAAAATTACGGAAGAAATTAAATACTTCTGTATTTCTGAATCTACAGCACTTTATCTTCAAAAATACATTGTTTACCGTAAACGTAAAATTTTTTACGGACAACAAACTTTTGCCGATTTAATTACGGTTATTAAAAAACATAAAGACGGTAATTTTTTATTGCCAAGTGCCGATATCTTAAGCAAAAATATTCCTGAATTACTCGAAGCAAATAAAATAAAATATACTGTTGCAACACTTTACAGAACAGTTTGTAGCGATTTATCTGATTTGAGTGATATTAAATACGATGTGTTGGCATTTTTTAGTCCAAGCGGTATAAAATCCTTGTTTCAAAATTTCCCCGATTTTAAACAAGATACAACACGGATTGCTGTTTTTGGGCCTACAACTGCCGAAGCTGCCAAAGAAGCTGGTTTAAGAGTTGATATTTCTGCTCCACAACCCGAAGCACCATCAATGACTAAAGCGTTGGAACTTTATATTAAAAAGGCAAACAAAGCGAGTAACGGGAAGTAGTTTTTCAGTCGTCAGTAATCAGTTCACAGTTTTCAATCTGTAGTTATCAAGTATCAGCAACTTGTTGATTGGCTTTTTTATGTTAAACATTCGACAAAAGGTCTTGTTCTATCAAACGAAAAACTTCGTTTACTTCTTCCAAATTATTTCGTGTAACGAGTTGTGTGCGATATTCTTTAAAGTTTGGAATACTTTTAAAGTAATTTCCATAGTGAGGACGCATTTCTAACAATCCTAATTTTTCTCCTTTCCACTCAACCGCCATGTTTAAATGTTGTTTTACTGCATCAATTCTTTCTTGAAGCGAAGGTTTTGCTAAATGCTCTCCTGTTTTTAAATAATGTTTTATTTCATTAAAAATCCAAGGATAACCAATGCTTGCACGACCAATCATCACGCCATCAACTCCAAATTTTTCTTTGTTTTCTTTTGCTTTCTCAGGAGTGGTAACATCTCCATTGCCAAACACTGGAATATGCATTCTAGGATTATTTTTTACATCGGCAATTAAACTCCAGTCGGCTTCCCCTTTATACATTTGTTTTCGGGTTCTACCATGAATGGAAATGGCTTTAATGCCCACATCTTGCAAACGCTCGGCAACATCAACAATAAACTTGCTGTTTTCGTCCCAACCCAAACGAGTTTTTACGGTAACTGGTATGTTGGTCGATTTTACAATTTCGGCAGTTAACCGCACCATTTTGGGAATGTCTTGTAAAATACCCGAACCAGCACCTTTGCAAACTACTTTTTTTACTGGGCAGCCGTAATTAATGTCAATAATATCAGGGTTTGCAGCAGCGGTAATTTCGGTTGCTTGTTTCATCGATTCAATATCGCCACCAAAAATTTGAATACCTATTGGGCGTTCGTATTCAAAAATATCGAGTTTTTTTAAGCTTTTTGCTGCATCTCTAATCAATCCTTCCGACGAAATAAATTCGGTGTACATTAAATCGGCACCATGCTTTTTACACAACGCACGAAATGGTGGGTCGCTCACATCTTCCATTGGTGCTAAAAGCAAAGGAAAATCGCCCAATTCTATATCACCTATTTTTACCATTACGGTGCAAAGTTAGGGTTTTAATTGGCAATAAATGAACCACTCAACAACATAGATTTATACTTTACAATAAGAGCTAGAAAACATCGTTAAGGTAATTATGAATTTGAAAAAAATTGAGCAAATAATATACACTATTATATTAATTCCTCTTGCATTAGTTTATTTACTTGTTATTCTATATCTAGCTGTTATTGGATATTGGTACATAAGATATCCCGACCCTGATTGCCATAACACAAATAAAATTTTTAATGAATATTCTCCAAATACCGTAGAATATAATACTGAATTAATACGATTGTTGAAGAAGACAGAAAGTTTAGAAACAAGTTATTGGTTAGGAGGTTACTTAGATCCTGAACATATCTCAATTTTTATTCAAAATGATAGTATTTGCACAATAGCACTTATAACAATTAATGAAAAACTCAAAGATGACGGTGGTTTTATGAATCATTTAATGGCGGTTAATGGAGTTTCTTACAATGGACCTTTGACTGGGGTTGAATTTGAATTTAGTAATGACAAAGATAATCCTGAAATCTTTTTAGTAGCTGTAGAAGACATAATTGACTAGAGTAAAATCTACTTCCCCTCACCACCCCACATGATAATTTTTTGGTTTTGTTCAAATTTAGAGAGGTCTTTGGTAAAAATAAGGTGAGCCAAATCAATGATAGGTAAAATGCCAAATCCGCCCAAGGTAACCGCATAAATAATTGGAGCTCCAGGTCGCGTTCCTAAATACACCCGATGTCCCCCGAGTGGACCTGTTAACAAAGTAAAAACAATGGCTTTTGCTCTCACATGTTTTCTTTTAGGAAGTTCTACCTGATGTGTAGTGTCGGTAACTAACGAATCGGACAAGAAAGGTTCTTCGCTATTAGCTTTTATGTTCAGCGAAAAAAAGAAAATTAGTAGTAAGGAAAATCCAACACCTTTAACCATTAGTTGGCTTTAATTAATGGCAACACTTTATTTAAAATTTCTTTTACCGATTGCTCCACTGTTTTGCCTTCGGTTTTAATAGCTAAAAATGGATGGGTTGGAGCTTCAAACGGTGCATTTATTCCTGTAAAATCTTTTATTTCGCCAGCTCTTGCTTTTTTATACAACCCCTTTACATCGCGTTGTTCGCATATTTCGAGTGGCGTATTGATAAACACTTCTAAAAAATCTTCGGCACCAATTATTTCTTTAGCTTGTTGGCGAATTTCGTTGGTTGGACTCACAAAACAATTGATGGTAACCACGCCACAGTTTAAAAACAGTTTTGAAACCTCAGCAATTCTACGGATGTTTTCTTTTCGGTCGTCTTCGCTAAACCCTAAATTGTTGTTTATTCCTGCACGAATGTTATCGCCATCCAACACCTGAGTTAAAATTCCTTGGCTGTTTAATGCTTTTTCTAAGCCAATAGCTATGGTGGTTTTACCCGAACCCGATAAACCTGTTAACCAAATTACCACAGCTTTTTGACGAAGTAACGATTCTTTATCTTTTCTTTGTAGTATGCTATCAAAAACCGGAAAAATATTATCTTGATGTGTTGTCATAATACAGCAAAATTAACAATTTAATAAACGTAGAAAATGATTCCAGTATCGAACATTAATGAAATTCCAAGCTTAAGTCCTTCTTTTAGCTTGAGCAATGATTTTTCATCAGAAATTAACCAACTCATTGCTGGCGAATTTAACTATGCAACTAACGAAAAATTGTTGCAACTGTTGTTAAGCTTACTCGACTTAACCTCGCTCGAAGGAGCTGATACCAACCAAAAAATTGCTGCTATGGCAGATAAAGTAGTTGGACTAGAAAAATATACCGAAATCAACAATGTTGCAGCCATTTGTGTTTATCCAACATTTGCAACTTTAGTTAGTAGCAAACTTAAAAATACTACGGTAAATACTGCTTGTGTGGCTGGAGCTTTTCCTTCGGGGCAATCGAGTTTAGCCATTAAATTGCAAGAAATTGCTTGGGCAATAGAGCAAGGAGCAACAGAAATTGACATGGTTATTTCGCGAGGAAAATTATTGGAAAAAAACTATCAAGAAGTTTTTGATGAAATTGTTGCCATAAAAAAATGCTGCGGAAAAGTGCATCTTAAAGTAATTATTGAAAGTGGCGAACTGAAAAACAATTTAAACATTAGAATTGCTAGTGATTTGGCTATGTATGCTGGTGCCGATTTTATTAAAACTTCAACTGGTAAAATCGCTGAGGGAGCAACCTATAATTCGGTTTACATTATGCTTCAGGCAATAAACGATTTTTATAAAGCAACTGGAATAAAAGTAGGTATGAAACCAGCTGGAGGTATTGCTGATATTGATACAGCGACAAATCATTTAAAACTAGTAGAAAAAACTGTTGGAACAGCTTGGTTAAACAATCATTTGTTTCGATTTGGTGCAAGCCGATTGGCAAATAATGTATTGAACGAACTAGCACAAAAATTAAATAAACCCGAATTACAAAATTACTTTAGCTAAATGACACGAGAAGAATTATTAATTACTGCTATAAAAGCCGCATTAAAAGGTGGAGAAGAAATTCTTGCTATTTACGAATCGGAGTTTGCTGTTGAACACAAAGAAGACCGAACACCATTAACCTTAGCTGATAAAAACGCACATTTAGCCATTGAACAATGGTTAAATAAAACCAACTTACCCGTTCTGAGCGAAGAAGGCAAACAAACACCTTACGAAATTCGAAAAACTTGGAATCAGTTTTGGATGGTTGACCCACTTGATGGCACTCGCGAATTTGTAAAACGCAACGGAGAGTTTACTGTAAACATTGCCTTGATAGAAAACGGTGAAGCAACCATGGGCGTTATATACGTTCCGGTTACCGAAGAGCTTTATTTTTCTGATTTGCATATAGGAGCGTATAAAGTCTTCAGTCCTCAGTCTTCAGTCTTCAACTTAAATGAATTAATCACATCCTCAGAAAAATTACCGTTGAAGCAAAATCGCAAAAACTATATTGTGGTTGGAAGTCGTTCGCACATGAGTGCAGAAACAGAAGCATATATGAACGAACTAAAAACAAAACATGGTGAAGTTGACATGCTATCGAAAGGGAGCTCGTTAAAACTATGTATGGTTGCCGAAGGCAGTGCCGACAGCTACCCGCGTTTTGCTCCAACCATGGAATGGGACACCGCAGCAGGACAAGCCATTGCCGTTGCATCTGGAGCCGATGTAATTAATTGGGAAACCAAAAAACGTATGCTTTACAACAAAGAAAACTTATTAAATACCTGGTTTTTGGTAGAAAGAAATTAGTTTGTTTACTTTTCGAGTTTAGCACCTAAAGCAATGGCTTCCAATTCACGAAGGAATTCACGTTTATCGAATTTTGGTGCAAATACATGACCATCTATACAAATTACGCGGTTTCGTTTTTCGTCAACAAATGAGTAACTTACAAATGGTCCTCCCATAAAATCGCCTTTTATTAACCATAAACCACGCAATTCTTTCGCATATAAGCCATTTAATGAAACTTCTTTTGCTTTCGGAAGGTATTCGGCATAGGTTTGCATAAAAGTGCTATCGTTTGTTCCTTTGATGTATTTTTTGGTAATCTCGTTGCGTTTATCTACCAAACTGTTTACGGTAAAAGTAGAGTCGCTGGTGTATGGATACGAATACACCAACAATCCTTGGTTGATTGGGTGTTCTCCTGCTGTTTTATCTTTACGCAACCAAACAAAATTAGAATCTTCAATTGCCACTCGGTAATAGCTTTCGAGATTCATTTCAAGGTTAAATTTGTTTTTTAGTACGTTGTTTGCTTTTGGGTTTTTATTTTTTGCGTATTGTTGGTTTAAGCGTTCTATTTCTTTGTTGTTAAAATAATCAGCTAATACTTTTGCGTTTTTTTCAATGGTTTGAGCAGCAATATCATCGGTTGGAGCAGAAATGGTAACAACCAGTTGCGATTCCGACCACACATCGCTGTTAATGGTTAATTTATTTTTGGTTTCGGGGTTAATTTCCACCATTATAATGTTGCGGTTGGTTTTAAAAATCTGGGCAAAATGCTGGCGAGGTAATTGAATAATATCAAATATCGGTTCTCGTTGTGGTAAACCCTCTTGTTCTTTGGCAAAGGCTTGCATAATGGCTTCACCTGTTTTGTTGTTCCAATAAAAAGAATCAACAACAACCAATAAATTACCCGATTTACCTGAAGCTCTGGGCAGAACCTTTTCGTTTATTTCGTCGCACGAGACCATGCCAAACGAAATTAAAAGAAAGGCAAACAGACTGAAATAATGATTTTCTTTAGCCAACTGGTTTAATTTTAATTTTAGCACCTTGTTTTAAACTTCTTGGATCTAATCCTTTATTGAGTTTTATGATATCGTCAACCGAAGTTCCTTCAAATTTGGCAGCTATTTTGTAAAACGTGTCGCCAGGCTTAACAGTATAATACACATATTTTTGATCGGTAGAAACTCTTGCTGCATTAAGTTGAGCACTTTTTACTTCTTGCACTTTTTGTTGAGTTGCAGCACTAGCTTTTGGGTAAATGTATAATGTTTGCCCTACTTGAAGCCTATCGCTAGTTAAATTGTTCCATTCTTTAATTTGGGTTGTTCGGCAGTTGTATTGTTGTGCAATTTTTGCTAATCCATCGCCACTTTTTACTTTATATACGATTGATTCGTTTCGTTGAGGTTCAACCACAATGTTTAAATCAAGTCCTTCTTTTTCTTTGGGTTTGTTTACTGTGTTTAGTGCATAAATTTGATCTTCATTGGTTAAAAACAAGCCTATTTTTTCGGCAGGTAAACAAAGTGTATTTCCTTTGCCTGTAGCAGGAATAAAATTTTGTTTGTAGGTTGGATTAAAATATTCTAAAAACTCTAGTGGAATATCTAAAGCTTGAGAAATTTGAGCAAAAGTTACATGGTTTTGAACCATTACTGTATCAACTTTAAAGCAACTAATTTGTGGTTTTATAGGTTGAATATTGTGCTCTGCGGCGTAGTTCATTACATAAGCTACTGCCATAAATGCAGGTACGTAACCGTTGGTTTCACGAGGTAAAAAACTCATGATTTCCCAAAAATCAGTTTTACCTCCCGAACGACGAATGGCTTTATTTACATTGCCAGGACCACAGTTGTATGCTGCAAGAGCTAAATCCCAATTGTTGTACATTTTGTACAAGCTTTTTAGGTATAAACAAGCTGCTTCCGTCGATTTGTACACATCGCTTCTTTCATCATGGTAAGAAGTAACATTTAAGTTGTACATTTTGCCCGTTTCGTACATAAATTGCCATAAACCTGTTGCTCCAACTCTCGATTTTGCTTTTGGATTTAATGCCGATTCTACAATGGCTAAATATTTCAATTCTAAAGGCAAGTTGTGTTTGTCTAATTGCTCTTCAAAAATGGGGAAGTAAATTGGTGCCAATCCCAACATTTTAGCGGTGGTTTTTTTTCTTCTTTTGGCATAAAGGTTAATGTATGCTTTTACATGAGCATTGAAAACAAAATTAAAAGGTGAATTAGCGTCAAGCTTTTTCATTCTTCTAATGTAGGTTTCGTTGTCAAAATCGGGAATGGAATCAACGCTGTATTTAAATTTTGATGATCTTGGCATGTCTTCTCCAATACCTAAACTTTCAAAATATTTAGAAAGCATAGCATTATCAATCATCATTAAAACAGGGTCGTCGGGCTTTAATTCAAAATTAGTTTTAGTTTTTGTAGTGTCTCCATCATTTGCGAAAACAACTGTTGACGATATAAAAATAGCAAGAAGAAGTGTGAAGATATTATTTTTACCCATAACGGTACTTTAAACTTTTTTATGTCTTCATTATTTTATGAAGAGCAATTATTATTGGTTTAAATTTTTCTATAAATCAAATACAGGAGCAGAAAATTTGGGTTTTTTGCTTCAATTTGGCAATTAGTATGCTGGAAAAGATTATTTCAATTGGTCTTGACCTTCTTCTGGCTTTTGACCTTCTTTCATTCCGTCTTTAAATTCTTTAATTCCAGAGCCTACACCTCTCATTAATTGAGGGATTTTTTTTGCACCAAACATAAGAATTACAACAATAGCAATAAGAATAATTTCTTGTGTGCCAAACATGCCTAATAATACAGTATTCATTTTTTTATTTTTTTATCCGTCAAAATACGACAGATGTTAAAGCGATTGTAAAATTAACAATTTTAGTTGAAAGAACTAATTTGTGGGTTTGGTTTGTTTAATCGCTTAAAAATCAACATTACTCCTAAAAGTAAAATTCCGCTAATTATTGTCGCTACCCAATTGGCATTTCCTTCAAACAAACTAATTTCGGTGTTGTTTATCATTTCTGGGTAAAAAAAGCTAAGCGTAACCACACTTCCGTTATTAATAAAATGCCCTAAAACAGGTAACCAAAGCGAACCCGACCAATAAAATACATAACCAAAAATTGCTCCCAACAACATGCGAGGTAAAAACCCATAAAACTGCATGTGCAAGGCACTAAACAAAATAGCTGTTACCCAAATTGCCACATGGTAATTTTTTATCCAATCAACCATAATTTTTTGGAGCACGCCTCTAAAAAGCAATTCTTCGCCAATAGCAGGAACAACAGCCACAATAAGCAACACGTACAAGAAACTCCCTAATCCGTTAAACGATAAAAACGCTTTGGTTAACTGTTCGGCACTTTGTTCGCTTTGCTTCATCCAATGCTCAAGAGGTGTTAAAAAGTCGGGTAAAACTAAATTGCTGTTAAACTCAACCAACCAACTCATAAATGGCACAGAAATTACCATAATAATGCCCATTAATAACCAGTTTTTAGGAGTTGAAATTTTGTTTAGTGCTAACAATACTAATGGCTTTTTAGTTACTATTAGTCCATAAACAACTGGCGGAACAATAAAAACTCCTATTGCACTCATCAATTGAAAAAACTTTAACCCTGCTATTACATCAGGATTGGTGTAATCGTTAAAACTTTGTAAATCGAAACCGAAAAAAACAACCACCAATAGCCCTGCAACTATTGAAAACAAGGTTGCTGAAAACACACAAAGCATGGCAATTAGTAACAATTGCATGGTTGGTTTTTGGAATATTGAAGTGTTGTTGTTCATGGTTTTTCATCATAGCGGGTTAAACCCACCAATCTATTTTTTATTTATTCATTTCTCTTTTTGTTGCTCGCAGATATCGCTGATTTTCGCAAATTATTCTCCCAAAATCACTTTATACTTTACAAACTTTCTACTTTATGAACTTTTAACTTTATGAACTAAAGATGTCCTCCTAAAACCCCTGTTTTTTTGAATTTTTTGGTTTCTCCGTTTAATTTAAATGCTTCAAAATAAATGACGTAAATACCTATAGCTGCTTTTTCGTTGTTTTCGTTAATACCATCCCAACTAAAAGTGCCTTTTGTTCCTAAAAGTTCGTTTAATAATAGGTTTTTAATCAAACGTCCTTTAGCATCGTAAATTACTATGTTTGCCACATATCCTGCCTCAGCAAATTGATACGAAATGTTTAACATATCATCCACACCATCGTTGTCGGGCGAAAAAGTTTCTGGGCTAATGCTAATGCCATCGGTAATTTCTACTTTCTGGAATTGTGAGTTTTCGTAGCCTGGTGTTGCAAAACCAACATCTTCGGCAGCCGAATGCCAGTTGGTATTGTCGTTGCTAGGTCGGTTGTAATCAATTCGCTCCAACGAAACACCTTTTGTATCGTTTAACAAAGCAAAATGTAGGTCTTCGTTATACTTAAAATTGTCAACCGCTTGATTTAAATTGTTTAGCAAATAAACATGCCCAACACTATTGTTGTAAGTTGGTAATGTTTCCATTTGCAACATTCTATCTTCTTTGGCATTGATGTATTCCATTTTTATGTTTGCCACATCTTTGGTTAAAACTAAAAACTGGTTAGGTAAAAGAATAAAAGGCTCGGTTGTAATTACTTTTCGGTTGGAAATGCTGTCGTTATCGAAATTAGCCAATTCCCAATTTTGCAGGTTAATGTATTTTGATGAATTGTTGTAAATTTCTACAAAATCGCTACCGCCAGTAAATGGGTTAAACAATACTTCGTTGATTACTACATCTCCTGCTAATCCTTGCTCAGGTAATGAAAACGATGCTGATAAATTGGCGGTATTACCCACACAATCTGCAACACCAGTAATAGAAATCGAGTAAGTAGTTTGTGGTGCCAATTTGTTGGATAAATTCAACACGTAAATTTTACTGGTTTGTTGTTGAACAGAAGTTATTACTATTCCGTTGTTGATGGTTACAGAGTCAAAATAAATAGTTTCGTTAAACACCAACTGAACGGTAGAATCGTTTAATGCATAAACACCCAACAATACTGGGGCAGTGATGTCGGGATTTAATCCAAATATAGAGTTTTGAGTTCCAGGCGTTCCGCCAAACCATTTGGTAGATGCTCTCCAATTGTTTTCTTCGCCACAAGGGTTGTTGGCGTCTATCATTTCTAAACTCCAACCACCATCTTTTTTAGTGTCATCTTGGTACCAGGTATCAACATAATTTACCTGATGAATAACTTCACCTGAATTGTTGATTAATTTGATTTCGTCGTCCGAACTATTTAACGAAGGGAAACTACTAACGCCTATCACTTTCCCATAAGGTGTAAATTGGCTAATGGCACTTGTTCCACAAACTACAACATACTCGTTTGGGAATAATTTTCCCGATAAAAATCCGCTGGTTGTTGATGGATCGGAAATTCTTAAGCTACTTAAATCAATTGCTTTGGTTGAGTTGTTGTACAATTCCAAGTACTCAAAAAGAGGTAATCCAATTGAAGGATCGGGGTCAGGAAAAATTTCGTTAATAATTATTTCAAAAGGCTGTGGCGAAATGCCAATTCCGAAATAAATACTGTTGGGAATTAACGTGTTTCCGCTACAATCGCTTGCATTGTTAATTTGTAAAGAATAAACTGTTGCCGAATCTAAGATTGGATTTACATTAATTAAAATTGAATTTGGATTTTGTCCAACAACCATTGAAACCACATTTATTCCACCAGAAAGAGTAATCGAAGCATTTGCTAAACTACTGCTGTCCATGGTTTCGTTAAAATAAACAGTTAGTTGAGTTAAACTGTTTACCTCAACATTCAACATTTTAGGGTTGGTTAAATCAGGTGCAACATCGTAAACGGAGTTTTGCGTTCCAGGTGTTCCACCATCCGTACTAAAAGACCCTATCCAATTTAATGCTCCACTACAAGGTTGTGTTGGGTTAATTAACTCTAACGAATATCCGCCATCATCTTTTACGGCATCCTGATACCAGCTGATATTGTATGCCACCAAATCAAGCAATACATTGTTGTTGTCTAATAAAGTTAAACTATCACCCCCATTTGCAAGTGCAGTAAAAGAAGAAATTCCGATAACCGAACCAAACGAAGAATAAAGTGCTGTATCTGTTGAATTACATAAAATAACATAGCTGTTTGGAGCGAGAATGTAGTTGGGTAATAATTTAACAGTAGTAGAATTTACAAATTTCCATCCCGAAAGGTTGTAGGCATTTGCCGAAGGGTTGTACAATTCTACAAATTCGGCATCGGGCAAACCAACTTGAGGTGTAGGGTCGGCATGAATTTCATTAATGACAACATCTCGGTAATTTGGAACCACAACCACAATGTACATAAATGTTTCTGTAGCATTTATTATGGTATTTCCACTTAAATCTTCTACATTATTTACAGTTAAGGTGTTTAGTATGTTGTTGCCAAAAGACGTTGAAAAAGTTAAATGAACCAACGATGAATCTACCACATCTCTTGTTGCTGATATTGGATTTCCTAACCCATTATCTGCTGAATAATTCAACGTATTTTGTGCTGAGTTTAAATCTACTGTTTCGTTAAAATACACATCTAAATTAGTGGTATTAACCACCACAACAGAGTCGATTGCAGGAGGTGTAACATCGGCACCAATTACACCCACATAAAAATTATCGAAAAAGTGATTGTTTATTGCCGATGCAGCTGATGATTGTTCAATCAATATTCCAAAATAAGAAGATGTATTTACGGAATTATCAACTATAGAGCCTGCGTTAGTGTAAGTCCCCAAAATACCATCATCATAGTTTAATGTCCACAAATCTGCTGCATCACGAGTTACTTTAATTCTAAATGGATTGTTGGTGCTACTGTTTACACTTCCGTTTACACCGTCTATCAATAGCGTTACTATTCCTGAGTTTATTTTATAAAGCTTAATATCATCATCAGTACTGCCAATACGAACAAAATATCCATTATTGGTATAAGCTATGATTGAAGAATCTGAAATAAGAAAAACATTTACATAATTAGCTCCAGAAGTTGCAAACTTTAAATTAATATCGAAAACAAATTCGACATTTAATGCTATAGTTGAGGGAGTACTAAGAATGTAAGTAGATGCTCCTGGACTATTTGATTGAAGTTGGTTAGAATTAACTTGGAAAAAAGAATTATCTCCACTCCAAACAGGATTATTGGTAAAATCGCCATCAGTAAAATCGTCAGAAAATTGAGCTTTTGCACTAAATGAATAAGCTAATATTAAAAAGAAAAATAGTTTTTTCACAGGTTTTATTTATAGTGAGATGATGCTAATTTAATACTTTAATATTTTGTTGAGATTAAAAATTATATCCGAAACTCAATTTTATCGTGAAATTTTCGCTTTGTTTAGTCAATTGGTAAGGTCCGTAACGGAAAAAACCAGCAACACCAAAAGAGGTAAAATTTATTTTTATTAAATTGTTTATCGATAATCCTGATTCATAATAACCTTTTTCCATGGTTTTAAAAGCTTCTCCGCCATGATTTTGTTGGTTTGAAAGCGTGCCAAATCCAATGTTGGTTGACAATACCAACTCTGGTTGAAATTTTTTGGTTTTTAGTAACAAGCTACCAAAGTTGTGTTTTAAATGAATGTTTACAAATCGGTCGGAAAAAAACTCGTAAGGGAGCATGGTTTCAAAAGCTAAATCGCTAGCAATAAGAAATGAATTGGGCATAAAAGTACCCAACGAGGTATTTAGTTTGTGTACTGGAGCATCTCCAATTGTTATTCCTGATTCTACATAAAAACTTGGTTGTCCAATATTTTTTATACGAAATGCTTTTTCAGTTTTAACGGTTATTCGGGTGTATTCAAACTCACCGTACGAATTATTTAATCCTTGTGCAATTCGAGCATACAAAATGGGGTATTTGGTTGGTTTAGCATATTTGTATTTGCTTGTTTGAATAATTTTTTGCTTAAACGCATACCTAAATTCGGCACCAACTTCATTAAACAAAAAACTATTGTCGTGCAACCAAGTTAAATCGTTTATTTTTTTTAGGAAATAATAATTATCGGTAACGTCAACTGTTTCTTGGTTTGCAAACAAATAAACCCTTAAATACCTAAGTGTTCTAAATTTTAAACGGGCTTCAATTTTTTCGTTATTGTTCATCTTACTCATGTAGAAATAACGATTTCCTGCAGAGCTAAGTAGAGGAATTTTGTAATTAAAAAACTGAACGGTTCCAGGTTCTGCCACGTCTTTTTCGTACGATAGATTTAATTCGATATCATAATTTCGATGTATAAAAAAGTTAACATCTCCGCCATATTTAAAAGTTTTATCTTTAATGCCATAAGCTCCGTATCCACCAAGGCTAAACACTTTTGAAAATTGGCTATTGGTGTGTAAGCCTGCTCCAAACCGAAAACTTTCATAATCGTTGTAGCTTAAAAATTGGTCTAAATCTAAATTAACAAAACCCCATTTTATTTTACCAGTAAGCAAAGCTTCTAATGTTCCTAATTTTTTATCAAAATTTTCGGCTTTACCAATACTGTCAACTACGTGGTACGTTTTCTTTTCTTTTTCGGATAAGCTGTCGCCCCTGTATTTAAACCAAAAGTCTTCATCTTTTTTGGTTACATCATCGGCAACTTCGGTGGTTACAATTCCAAATTCATTCTTTTTTAAATCGGGGTTGATATCAATATTTTTGAGGTACGATTTTCCAATACCTAACATTTTAACATTATTGATGAAAGCGGTTTTAAACAAAATGGTGGTATTGAGTTGCACAGGAAACCAACTGTTTTCAATTTTTTCATACTGTTGTTGAATTTTTATACCAAAAGATTCGGGTTCTTCATTGGGTTCTGCCATAACATTTTGAACAGCATACCCATCGGTGTTGATGTACAATAACCCTTTTAATCCTTTAAAGTTTTTTCCTTTTTTTGGTCGAAACGAAATCACAAAAACAGTATCTGTACCCGAAAAAGTGGTGTCTTCAATTAAAAAGAAATATTTGCTTGTGCTATTTGTGCTAATTGGATTTAAATAACTACTCCCAGCAACATTCAACATTTCGTTATAGAACGAAAACGACTGAATTTCGGTAGCAATTAACGAAAAGGTATTGTTTTGCAAACCAGAAACTCTGGAGGCTAAAACTTTTTCGTAGCTTTTGTCGGGCAACATGTATTTCCGTTCGGTAACCGACTCCATTAAAAAAATGTGTTGTTTTTCCAATATATCAACTGTTCGTTGGGTAATCGAATCTTGCTCTTTTAACTTTTCAGGATTGTTGAGCAAGGTGCTATCCACATCGCCTGTTATAAAAAGTTTGTTATACGATTCGTATTTAAAATTGAGGCTTTTCTCAGGGTTGTGAATTTTTCTGTTTTCCACCACTTTATTGATGATGGCATGAGCAGGATTTTCGCCAGGCAACAGCGTAAATTCGGAAAGCTGATAACTGGTTGGAATTAACGTAATAACGATTGAATTTTTTCCTGAAACATCTATTTGTTTAGGTTCATAACCCACATAACTTAGTTTTAGCGAAGTAATTGGTGTTGCCGATTGAATACTAAAAAGACCGTCGATATTGGAAGTAACACCCGTTTTTTGATTTGCTAAAATGTTTACAAAAGCTAATGGTTCTTTTGTATTTTCATCCACCACTTTCCCTTTTAGGGTGTATTGCGAAAATACTGTTTGAAAAAACAGTAATCCTAAAAATAGTAGTGAAAATTTGCGTTTCAACGAGGTATTTTTTTTATCGCTGTGAATTTACGCTATTAATCTAAATTTTTGTTTGAATTTGTATAAATTGAACACTGATGACACAGATTAATAAGATTTACACGGATTCTTCTATTTGTATTAAAAAATAATAAACTATGATTTCTTCTCCTGCGAAGGCAGGAGTCAAAACCACAACACATTCAATTAAATAATTATGTTTATCCTATTCATCAGCGTTATCTGCGTTCCATAAATTTTAAAAAATGCTTTTCGTAATTTTGATGAATGGCAAGTTCGTTTTCCGACCAACTCACTCTTTTATCGTCGCTTACATTTAATCGAGGGATTAATGTGTTAAAAATATACTGGAGTTATTTCTGGTCAAAACTTTCGAAAAACGGAACAATTACTGGTTTGCCTTTAAGCATTACCATTGAACCAACCACCGCTTGTAATTTGGGTTGCCCCGAATGCCCAAGTGGCTTAAAACAATTTACCAGAGCAGAGGGAAATCTAAAAACCGATTTCTATAAAAAAATAATTGACGAGGTTAAACATCATGCTTTTTACCTCAACTTTTATTTTCAAGGTGAGCCTTACATCAACCCAAATTTTTTAGAAATGGTAAGTTATGCCAACACTAAAAAAATATATACTGCAACTTCAACCAACGCACATTTTTTAACCACACAAAAAGCCGAAGAAACAGTAAAATCGGGATTAAGTCGTTTAACCATTTCTATTGATGGAACTACACAAGAAACCTACGAAAGCTACCGAAAAGGTGGCGATTTAAATAAAGTGTTGGAGGGTGCAAAAAACATTATTGAAGCCAAGAAAAAACTGAACAGCAAAACTCCTTACGTTATTTTTCAGTTTTTGGTGGTACAACCCAACGAGCATCAACTAGAAGATGCAAAAAAACTTTCTACTCAAATAGGGGTTGACGAAATTCGTTTTAAAACTGCACAGGTTTACGATTACAAAAATGGAAACCCCTTAATTCCGACCATTGAAAAATATGCTCGGTACAAAAAACAAACCGACGGAACATATAAACTAAAAAACAAGATGCCCAACGAATGTTGGCGAATGTGGAGTTCGTGTGTTATTACATGGGACGGAAAAATAGTGCCTTGTTGTTTTGATAAAGATGCTAAACACCAATTGGGCGATTTGAAAACCCATTCGTTAAAACAAATTTGGCAAAATACTGATTATGTAAAATTTAGAAAACAATTGCTACTCAACCGTTCGGCAATTGACATTTGCCAAAATTGCACCGAAGGAACAAAAGTTTTTGATTGAGAGAAATGATGTTTTACCAAACCGTTAGGCAACTTGAACGCTTTTTTTAATTTTTCGATAGATTGTTTTATGTTCCATTAGGTCTAATTCTTTTCATGTAAAATAAATTAGGCTTTAGAAACAAGATGATGCGTGTAAACTGAGCAACTATTTTTAGCCGAGTTTATTTATTTCATCAACCAATGTGTTGATGTGGTCAAATTTTTTCAACTTGATTTCTTTTTTTTGATGATGAAGTTCTTTATTTAGGTCAAGAATTAAGTCTAACGGATCAACCTCCTCTCCAAACATGTTTTCATCAAAGTTGCACCCTACAATAAAACCATCATTAGACATACCTAAGCACCAGTGCTCAATAAATTCACTCAATAAAATTTCAGATGGTTTGTAATCATCCCAATCGTCGATAGCACAAGCAGTGGCTAAATTTTTATCCGACCAAAAACAGATTAACCCAAGGTCTTCTCCATTTTTGTCAATGTATTTAGTTGAACTTGACGTTGCTAATCCATCTTTATTTTTAAGAGCCCAAACAATTCCTGTGTCGCAGACTCTTTTTATAAATTGTTGATGGGTTTGTTTTACTTTATTAGAATTTTGAGACATGATGAACTAATCTAATTTCATTTCTGGCACATCGCCTTCAATTATTAATTTACCTGCTGTTGCTGCTTTAATTTGTTCAACCGAAACCCCTGGTGCTCGTTCCATTAAATAAAAAGCACCGTTTTTTATTTCCATTACGGCTAATTCGGTTACCACCTTGGTTACACAACCAACACCAGTTAAAGGCAGTGTACATTCGGGCAAAATTTTACTTTCTCCCGCTTTGTTGGTGTGCATCATGGCAACAATAATATTTTTTGCAGAAGCAACCAAATCCATTGCACCACCCATTCCTTTAACCATTTTGCCAGGAATTTTCCAGTTGGCAATATCTCCATTTTGAGAAACTTCCATTGCTCCTAAAACGGTTAGCTGAACATGTTGTCCTCTAATCATTGCAAAACTGGTTGATGAATCAAAAATTGAAGCTCCAGGTTTAAGTGTTACGGTTTGTTTTCCTGCATTAATTAAATCGGCATCTTCTTCGCCATCAAAAGGAAATGGTCCCATTCCTAAAATGCCGTTTTCCGATTGAAACTCAACAGTAATGTCTTTTGGCACATAGTTGGCAACTAAGGTTGGAATTCCTATTCCTAAGTTTACATACCAACCATCTTTTAATTCTTGTGCAATTCTTTTTGCAATTCCTACTTTGTCTAACATAATTTCTAATGTAACAAATTAATAATGAAACAATATACCAATTTTGGTTGGTATGTTATTTTTTACTTGTGCTTAATATTTTATAAATAATTAACCCAATTTCATTTATTTTACTCTCTAAATCATTATTAAAAGGGTATGTAACAGCATTTTTACAAAGAGTTAACCAATATTTAGTTTCTTCAAGCTCTTTCGCTGCTATTTTAACCTTATGAATAAAGTCGACTTTACTTTCAGCGTTTTGTACTTCGTGAATATTTGCTCCTATTGATGTGCCTGAACGAAGTAATTGTCGAGCAATGACCTGTTTTTTATTAGTTTCTAATTCCTCACAAAATGCAATAATAGATAAAGAAAAATCGATGGTTTTTGCCAAAATGATATTTTCTTTCTTTTCCATTTTTTATTGTTACATTAATGAATTTAACCCATTGATTAATTAACTACGAGCGTGAGCGAGTAGTTCTTTGTTCTATTCTTTTTTCATAATCTTTTCCTTGGAAAATTCGTTGTACAAAAATTCCAGGAGTATGAATGTGATTAGGGTCTAATGTTCCTTCTGGAACCAATTCTTCAACTTCGGCAATGGTAATTTTACCAGCGGTAGCCATTACATGATTAAAATTTAATGCAGTGTATTTGTAAACTAAGTTTCCTGCGGTGTCGCCTTTCCAGGCTTTAACAATAGCAAAATCTGCTTTTAAAGCCGTTTCTAAAATGTGAGGTTTGCCATCAAAAACACGAACTTCTTTACCTTGTGCAATTTCGGTTCCGTAACCTGCAGGGGTAAAAAATGCAGGAATTCCAGCACCTCCAGCTCTACAGCGTTCTGCTAACGAACCTTGAGGAATTAAATCTACTTCCAATTCTCCGCTTAACATTTGGCGTTCAAACTCGTCGTTTTCACCAACATAAGATGAAACCATTTTTTTAATTTGTTTGTTTTGAAGCAGAAGACCTAATCCGAAATCATCAACACCTGCATTGTTTGAAATACAGGTTAATCCTTTCACATTCATTTTCACTAATTGTGTAATGCTATTTTCGGGGATTCCGCACAAGCCAAAACCACCAACCATTAAGGTCATTCCATCTGTAATTCCTTTTGTTGCTTCTTCTACGTTTGCAACCACTTTGTTAATTGCCATAATAATGTTTTTTAATATTGTTGTGTGTCGTTAAAATCGTTGTTTAACCCATTGCTTAAATTGTATTTAGCACAATCCAACTCAATTGATAAAGGCTGTTCTGGTTTTTCAAAGTCGCCTGATGAAATTTTTAGGGTTGGATCGGCATGTACTTTTTGCATAAAATATCCCCAAATTGGTAATGCTGTGTTTGCACCTTGTCCCATATCGGTAGTTGCAAAACGAATACTACGTTCTTCAGCTCCAACCCAAACTCCGGTTACTAAATCTGGGGTTAATCCCATAAACCAACCATCGGAGTTGTTTTGTGTAGTTCCTGTTTTGCCAGCTATTGGGTAACGATGTCCAGTATATGGTCGTGATTCGGTTATTGAGCCTCTTAATCGCATACCTGTTCCGCTTACATTTCGTGGGTTTTTCATTAAACTACCAATACAGTTGTTTCGTTCTCCATCAACTACCCCTTTCATTAAATCAAGCATTACATATGCAGTTTCTTCACTCATGGCTTCGTTGGTTTTGGGTTTAAAATCAACTATTACATTGCCGTGTTTGTCTTCAATTCGGGTATACATTGTAGGTTCGATGTACACACCTTTGTTTGCCATGGTAGCATTTGCTCCTACCATTTCATAAACACTTAAATCGGCTACACCCAAACACAATGAAGGAACGGCTTCTAATGGACTGGTTATTCCCATTGCTTTGGCTTGATTAACAACTGCCTGCGGACCAAATTGTTTCATTATCCATGCGGTAATTGTATTCATGGAGTTTGCTAAAGCATATTTTAGTGAAACATTACATCCGTAAAGTCCATCAGAGTTTTTTGGTGTCCAATCTTGTAATATTCCAAATTCTCCTTTATGGAAAGTGTAACGAGTATTGGTAACCTCGTGGCATGGTGAATAGCCGTTTTGTATGGCTAACGAGTACACAAATGGTTTAAATGTTGAACCAACCTGACGACGCGACATTTTTACGTGATCGAAAGAGAAATTTGCGAAATTGGTTCCGCCCACCCAAGCTTTAATATATCCAGTATGTGGGTCAACAGCCATTAAACCAGCCTGTAAAAAACTTTTGTAGTAACGTAATGAATCGTTTGGCGACATGATAGTGTCTTTATCTCCTTGGTAAGTAAATACTTTCATAGGAGTTGGGGTGTCAAAAATAATTGGAATTGAATCTTGTGATGGAGCCCAACGTCTGTGATTGCAATCTTCTGCTGTACACTGAAAATAATGTCCGTCTTTCTCAATAAATTTGCCTCTTCTACCGCAATTTTCGCACTCTTTTCCAGTTAAAATTTGATACCTTAGTGAGCGAGCACGTGCAATTTGCATAATTTGTTCGTACTGTTCGTCAGTAATGTTGCTATCGAAAGGGTACTTTTTTTTACGATACTTTTTAAGGTGATTAAAAAATTGATTTTGAAGTGTTTTTCCTATGTGTTCTTGAACAGCCCATTCGGCATAGGTTTGCATTCTGGAATCAATGGTAGTATAAATTTTTAATCCGTCGCTGTAAATGTTGTAAGGAGTTCCGTCTTTCTTGGCATAAAGATAGTTTCCGTCTTCGTCTTTTTGTTCAAAAAGTTTTTGCAAGTCGCTTCTTAAAACTTCTCTAAAATATGGAGCAATTCCTTCTTTGTGGTCAACTATTTTATAATCTAATCCTAAAGGAAGAACACGAAGTGAGTCGTATTGTTCTTCAGTAATAAAATCGTTTTTCTCCATTTGTTTCAATACCACCTCACGTCTGGTTTGTGTCATTTCTGGCCGACGAAGTGGATTAAAAAGTGCTGGATTTTTTGCCATACCAACCAACATGGCAGCTTCTTGTATTTCTAAATCAATGGGTTCTTTGTTAAAATACACGTTACTTGCCGATTTTATTCCTACCGCATTATTAATAAAGTCGAATTTATTGAGGTACATGGTAATAATTTCTTCTTTGGTGTACCTTTTTTCGAGTTCAACCGCAATAATTTGTTCTTGTAGTTTTTGTTTTATTCGTTGAAAAATGTTGCTTGCTTTATGTTCAAACATCATTTTTGCAAGCTGCTGAGTAATGGTACTTGCTCCTCCTGCTCTACCCAATTTTACAATCGCTCTCACCAATCCTCTAAAATCTATACCTGAATGGTTGTAAAAACGTTCGTCTTCTGTAGCAACTAAAGCATTTACTAAATTTGGTGATAACTCGGTATATTTTACTGTGGTTCTATTTTCTTTAAAGTATTTTCCAAAAACTTTTCCATCGGATGAAATAATTTCGGAAGCCAAATTACTTTTTGGGTTTTCTAATTCTTGTAAAGATGGAAGTGGGTCAAATCCTAAAGTGCCTGTTTTTGCTCCCAACATGATGATAAAAAACAAAAATAGAGGCAGAAATACGCACAACAACCAAAAGTAAAGAATCACTTTTTTTTGATTTAGAGAGCTGCCCGATTTTTTTGACATGGTATCGTTATTATTGTTTTATTTGTCTAGTTTTTCTATTCGTAATCCAACATCAGAAATACCTTCTAATCCATTTTCTACTCGCATGGCTTGTTCAAGCGAAAAGTTATACGTTCCTGCTTTTGCAAATTTAAATCCACCAATGTAAGGCACGTTGTAGTCGAACAAATCGCCAATTCCTTTTCCCAACCATTTTCCACTTTTATCGGCAAGTGTGCAGTTTACTGTGTCAACCGAGAAGTTTCCGTCAGGACCTTCAATTTTTACGAACAAATACAAATTGCTATAAGCGTAATCTCCTCTGTTTCTAATGTTGATGTAAAGGTTGTGTGCATTTGTGGTGTCATCAATGTTTACTGAAAACTTGGCAACATTTTCTTTTTTCCAGTTAGCATTTTCAACCTCAATGTATTGATCAAATACCTTGTTGGAGTCGCAAGAAACTAAAACAAAAGCAACTAGAAAAAACCCTATTACTTTTAATTTCAAGTGCATATTTGAACTATTTTTTATCACTCGTTTGGTTGTTTTTGTTGTTGTTTTTGTTGTTGTTTTTATTGTTTTTGTTACGGTTTTTATTGTTTCGGTTTCTGTTGTTGTTATTGTTTTTATGTTTTGGCCTGTCAAAACGTGTTAAACTATCTTGTCCAACAACATTGGCATAATCAGGTTCAACAATTACATGTTTAGGTTCTTCAACAAACTCAACAAGGTCGGCTGGTTTTTTTCCTTTTTTATTTAACTCTATAATTTCGTTTACGCGTTCTACTTTTATTTCAATAAACTGAATGCTTTCGTGCTTGTATGAATACCACATTAAATTCTTGAAAATATCCATTTTGCGATAAAATGCCGAACCTTTTTCTGTTTCTAAAAGAATGTTGGTATCGGGGAATATTTTAAGGGCATCAGTATAGGCATCTAATTCATAATTTAAACAGCATTTTAATTTACCGCACTGCCCAGCTAATTTTTGTGGGTTTAACGATAGTTGTTGGTAACGAGCTGCCGATGTTGATACCGAACGGAAATCGGTTAACCAGGTGGAGCAACACAATTCTCTACCACAAGAACCGATACCTCCCAAACGGCTGGCTTCTTGCCTTACGCCAATTTGTTTCATTTCAATTCTTACTTTAAACTCGTCGGCCAATCGTTTAATTAATTCTCTAAAATCTACTCTAGCTTCGGCTGTGTAGTAAAAAATTGCTTTGGTTTTGTCGCCTTGGTATTCAACATCGCTTATTTTCATGTCTAAACCCAATTCAATAGCAATTGTACGGGCTTTGTACATGGTGTCGACTTCTAATTTTTGAGCTTCAATCCACTTTTCAATATCGGTTTTTTTGGCTAAACGATATACTTTTTTAATCTCTGGCGAATCAAAAGCAATTTTGTTTTTTCTAAGCTGTTTTTTAACGAGTTCTCCTGTTAAAGTCACAGAGCCAATATCGTGTCCAGATGTTGCTTCTACAGCAACAACATCGCCCATATTTAACGAAAGTTTTTCGGTGTTTCGAAAATATTCTTTTCTACTGTTTTTAAAACGAATTTCTACCACATCAAATGGTTCTTGCCCGTGAGGCAATTCTATATCGTTTAGCCAATCGAAAACATTTAATTTGTAGCTACTACAAGTGCCTGATTTGCTACAACCACCTCCGCTCGAAGAGCCACAACCGGAACTACAACCTTCGCGTGACCCACAACTACTACATCCCATAATTTTTTATATCTTAAATTCGGTATTAAACCGAGAGCGTTAAACCTAATTTTACTAATTAGCAAATATACTATTCTTAATCAGAAAAATGAGTTGTAAAATGGTTTTGAACAAAAAAATCTTAATCCAAAACAGGAGCCTTAACCCGAAGCAGTTTGGTTAGTTTAAACGAAACATCTAAAAAAATAATTTTAGGGTTCCCGTTTCGTTCGATGTGGTAATGTGCATCGTTGAATATTTCAATAATATCTAAGCAATTAGCTCCGTGTATAAATGGGGCAAATTTTACTAAAAATTGTGCTTCATTTTGGCTTGTTTTATTGAGGTTACTAGTTCCAAAATTATTGATAAGGCTTTCTCTAAAAATGTGTAAACAATAGGTAATAAATTGTTTTTGTTTTTCTCTGCCAATTTTTTGAATTTCTTCTGAAAAAGCAATTAATGAAATTACATCGGCTTTAAATGATGCTCGCATCCAGTCGGTAAAAAGAGTGTAAAATTGCTCTTCAATTTCGGAAGCTTCTATGATGTTTTTGGAGGAAATAAAATTTCCGTCGGCTAAAGCACTAATTGTTGATGCTTGTTGTTGGCTAAGTTGAAATTGATTAACGAGTGCGGAAGCCAATTCATTCAAGTCAATTTTAGGAACTTTAAGGGTTTGTGTTCGCGACAAAATGGTTGGCATAATTTGCCCCGAATCGTGTGCAACCAAAATAAACAACGTTTTTGGCTCGGGTTCTTCTAGTATTTTAAGCAACTTGTTTGCCGATTCGGTATTGAACTTTTCGGGAAACCAAATAATCATTACTTTGTATTCCGACTCGTAGGTTTTTAGGCTTAGTTTTTTTAATATTTCGGCACTATCACGCTCCGGAATAAGAAGCGATTTGTTTTCGGTTTCAATTTTATCTTGCCACTGGTTTATGGTAAAATAACCGTTGTTTTCTGCTACAATTTCTCTCCACTCGGGCAAGAAAATTTCGCTCATTGGTTTTCCTTTTGCCTTGTCGGTATTTGCCGTTGGAAACACAAAATGTAAATCGGGATGTATTAGTTTGTTGTTTTTTATACACGAACCACAAACGCCACACGAATCTTCGTCTTTTTTATCTTCACACATAATGTACTGAGCATAGGCAAGTGCAAGGGGTAAATTACCCGTTCCTTGTTCACCCAAAAACAATTGAGCATGGCTAATTCTCCCTTCTTTTACTGAAGATATTAATCGATTTTTAACCTCTAATTGTCCTATTATTTGTTTAAACATCATGGTTTTCAAAAGTAATTATTCTGTAAGATAAAAAAACCGTTTATCAAAGATTTCATCAATTGCATTGTTATTTTAAGCATCTTTGCCTTTCACTAACAAAACCATCGTTAAATGACAAAAAATTTCATTTTAATTTCTGCTACAGCATTCGTATTTTTTGCATGTAAATCAACTCAAACGGTTAATTTACCTGAACAGGTTATTGAAATAAATAATCCTAACAATGTTCCAAAACAAGAAATTTATCAAGGCTCTTATACCCGAACTTTCGATTTAATTCACACCAAACTCGATGTAAAATTTAATTTCGACAAGGCTTATTTGTACGGAAAAGCAGAATTAACCCTAAAACCTTATTTTCATTCAACAAATAAACTGGTTTTAAATGCCCGAGGATTTGACATCAACAAAGTACAATTAAACAACAAAGATTTAAACTATACCTACGATAATTTATTGTTAACCATAACATTAGATAAAACTTACGACCGAAACGAACAGTTTAAAGTTTTTATTGATTATACTGCCAAACCAAATGAATTAACTACTGGCGGCAGTGATGCCATAAAATCGGACAAAGGATTGTATTTTATTAATCCGAAAGGAGAAGAAAAAGATAAACCAACCCAAATTTGGACACAAGGAGAAACAGAATCGAGCCAGGCCTGGTTTCCAACCATTGATGCTCCAAACGAACGCTGCACAGGCGAAATTGCCATTACCATTGAAGAAAAATACAAAACACTTTCGAATGGAATTTTAATGCGTCAAGAATTGAATGGAAACGGAACAAGAACCGATTTTTGGGAAATGGACCAACCACACGCTCCTTACTTGTTTATGATGGCTATTGGCGAATTTGCGGTGGTTAAAGACAAATGGGAAACTATTGATGTTGATTATTACGTTGAACCAAATTATGAAAAAGATGCCAAAAACATTTTTGGTTTAACCCCCGAAATGTTAACGTTTTACTCCAACAAATTGGGTGTAAAATACCCTTGGAAAAAATACAGCCAAGTAGTTGTTCGCGATTACGTTTCGGGAGCAATGGAAAACACCACAGCAGTTATTCATGGCGATTTTGTGCAACAAACCACTCGCGAATTAATTGATGGTAGTGCCGGAGAAGATGTTATTGCTCACGAATTGTTTCACCATTGGTTTGGCGATTTGGTAACTTGCGAATCGTGGTCGAATTTACCCCTTAACGAATCGTTTGCTACCTATGGCGAATACTTATGGAACGAATACAAATATGGCTTAGACCAAGCCGACTATAACTTACAAAACGACTTAAATGCTTACTTACAAGAAGCCGAAGAAGCTCAAGCCGACATGGTTCGCTTTGATTACGAAAAACGCGAAGACATGTTTGATGCTCACTCTTACCAAAAAGGAGGACGAATATTGCACATGTTACGCAATTATTTAGGCGACGATGCTTTTTTTGAATCGTTAAAATATTACCTCAACAAACACCAGTACACCGATGTTGAAATGCACGAATTTAGAATGGCTTGCGAAGACATTTCGGGTGAAGATTTAAATTGGTTTTTTAACCAATGGTTTTTCGCTAGCGGACATCCTCAGTTAAACATTACTTATTTGTACGACGAAGCATCGAAAACCCAATTGGTAAACATTGAGCAAATACAAGATTTTAGAACAACACCGCTTTACAAATTGCCACTAAAAATTGATTTGTATGTTGACGGAAAAGTGGAAACACACAAAGTAAACGCCAACGAAGCAGTAAATTCGTTTGCCTTTAATGTTGCCAAAAAACCCGATTTGGTTAATGTTGATGCCGACAAAATGTTGCTTTGCGAAAAACTCGATAACAAAAACGACTCTACCGAATGGGCTTTTATGTATTTAAATGCTCCAAAATTTTTAGATAGATACGAGGCTATAACAGCACTTGCTGAAATTAATCAGCCTTTTGCTTACGACATTATTATAAAAGCCCTGTCTGATAAAAGCGATAACATTAGAAAATTGGCTATCCGTTCGTTAAAAAACACTATAGAAACTAACAATGATTTGGTTAAAGAAAAATTGATTGACCTAGCCAAAAACGATGTTAAAACACGAGTTAGAGCAGAGGCCATTACTGCCCTTTCGAGATACTACAAAAACGATAACAACTTGGTTGATTTATACAGCAACGGTTTAAAAGAAGAATCTTATGCTGTGCTATCAAAATCGTTAGAAGCACTTTCGCGTTCCGACAAAGAGTTGGCATTAAAAAATGCAAAAATATTGCAAAACGAAACCAACGCAGCTGTTTCAAATGCTGTGGCTACAGTTTATGAAATGCACGGTGGAGCTGAAGAGCATGAGTTTTTTAAACAACAATATACTAAATTAGATGGCTATGGAAAATACGGCTTTGTTACATCGTATGGTAATTATTTAAAACGCCAAAACGATGCAACCGTTAACGATGCCATGCCGATAATTGAAGAAATTGCCATAAACGAAAAAGCGTGGTGGGTTAGAATGGCAGGTTTAAATACGGTTGCCGAACTAGAAAACAACTATGCCATGAGAGCTGAAGTGTTGACTAAAGAACTTAAAAACAGCAAAGGCGATGCAGAAAAAGAAACTACGCTAAAAGCTGCCATTGCTCAAATAGAGCAACAACAAAACAAACTGATAGGCATTATTGAAAAAGCCCGAAAAACAGAACAAAATCCCTACTTAAAAAAATTGTTGGGCGTAGTTGAGTAATTTATAGTAGGATGTAGTGTGCAAACATCACATCTGTTTATTATAGCTTATTATTGATTTAAACCATGAAAAAATACATTTTAACAATAATACTTATCAATACGATTGTTATATCTTTCGCACAGAAAATTAATATTTTCTATAACGACACTTCAGAAGCGTGCCATCCAAATGATATTTATCTTATTGTTGAACAAATGCCTGAATATAAAGGTGGGCTTAGACAATTAGAGAAAGAATTAAACGATGCTTTGACTTTCGACAATAAAATTAATTCAAAAATTTATTTATCTATTTATATAAATTGCGAAGACAAGGCTTATGGATTTCAAGTATTAAAAAGTATCAATTCTGAGACAGATAATAGAATAATTACTCAACTTAAACAAATGCAAAACTGGAGTACTGGTAAACAAAGAGGGGTTAAAATCGATTGTAAAAAGAGTATAGGGATAATATTAAAGAAGGGGAAAATAATTATTGAATAACACCATAACGAATTCTAAAAACAGAAAAAGTCCCACAGCATTGCGGGACTTTTCATTTGCACTAACTAAAAGGTGCAACCTTAAATACGACACAACCTACAAGAAATGAACGGTAAAACAAAATACAACCCCAATATCCACCACCGCAAATCTATCCGATTAAAAGAATACAATTATTCTCAGGCGGGATTGTATTTTATAACCATTTGTTGTCAGAATAGAATTTGCCGTTTTGGTAATGTGGTAGATGGGGAAATGATGTTGAATGAATTTGGAATAGTGGCATATAATGAATGGGTAAAATTATCGGAACGTTTTTCAAATTTTGAATTGGATGTATTTCAAATAATGCCAAACCATATGCACGGAATTATTTTATTGAACGATATATCCGTAGGGGCAGGGGTGAACCCTGCCCAAAATGATTTGTACACACAAAATGATGGGAAACCCAATGATAATAATAGGACGACCGCAAGGGTCGCCCCTACGGTTTCGAATATTGTGGGTGCATATAAATCATTGGTTGCAAATGGATGTTTGGATATTTTTAAATCCCAAAATGAAACAATGGGGAAATTATGGCAACGAAATTATTACGAACACATTATCCGAAATGAACAATCCTATCAAACCATTGCAGAATACATCATAAACAATCCTGCAAAATGGGCGGATGACAAATTTTATTTGAAATGAAATTCACCGAAGAAAAATCAGAATTAATTAACCCATGAACAAGCCGAAACACAAGCCAAAAAAATTGAAGCGAAAAACAATTTCTATTGCATAAAAAACCCCGCTTTTAGCGGGGATTTTGTTTATTTCAAAGCTTGTTCTAAGTCGGCTAATAAATCTTCGATGTCTTCGATACCAACACTTAAACGAAGTAACGATTCTACTACACCAGCTTTATCACGTTCTTCTTTTGGAATAGAAGCGTGAGTCATGGTTGCAGGGTGGTTTACCAACGATTCAACTCCGCCAAGCGATTCAGCTAACGAAAATACTTTCATGGCTGAAGCAATTTTAAAAGCATCTTCTTGCTTGTTTCCTTTAATAGAAAAAGAAATCATTCCACCAAAATCTTTCATTTGTTTTTTGGCTATATCGTGGTTGGGGTGGTCGGTAAAACCAGGCCAGTACAATTTATCAACTTTTGGGTGACCTTTTAAAAATTCTGCCACTTTTCTTCCGTTGTAGCAATGTCTTTCCATTCTAATGTGAAGCGTTTTAATACCTCTCATTACCAAAAAGCTGTCCATCGGACCTGGTGTAGCACCACAACTGTTGTGAATAAACGCCAGTTGAGTATATAAATCGTCGTTGCTCACACACAATGCACCCATAATAACATCGCTATGTCCGCCTAAATATTTGGTTGCCGAGTGCATTACTATATCAGCACCTAAAGCCAATGGATTTTGTAAATATGGTGAAGCAAATGTGTTGTCAACAGCACAAATTAACTTGTGATCTTTTGCAATTTTTGCACAAGCAGCAATGTCAATTATTTGCATGGTTGGATTGGTTGGAGTTTCCAGCCAAATCATTTTGGTATTAGCGTTAATGCAGTTTTTAATTGCATTTTCGTCTTTCATGTCGATAAAACGAAACTTGATACCAAACGGAGCAAATACTTTGGTAAACATACGGTAACTTCCGCCATACAAATCGTCGCCAGTAATTACTTCGTCGCCAGGGCGTAACAATTTCATTACGGCATCGATCGCACCCATTCCGCTAGAAAAACACAAAGCATATTTAGCACCTTCAAGTTCAGCTAAACATTTCTCTAAAGCAGTTCGTGTTGGGTTTTTACCTCTTGCATAAGCATAGCCTTTGTGGTTTCCCGGGCTTTCTTGCCAAAAAGTAGAGGTTTGATAAATAGGAGTCATAATTGCTCCTGTTGTTGGGTCTGGCTCTTGTCCGGCATGTATTGCTTTAGTGCCGAATTTCATGTTTTTAGCGTCTTTCATTAGAATAAATTTATACAAACAAAACTACATAAATTGGGAATAAAGAAAGAGGATGTTGAGTTAAATTATTATAGATTTTTTATGATGAAAAAATCACCTCCCTAACCCTCCTCTAGGAGGGAATTCTCTCCCTTTGAGAATTTGTGATGAAGAGGAAATCTGCAGTGTAGATTTGGACTAAAGAGGAGGTGATTATTAATTTTCATCTCTTAATTAAGAAAATGACTAAAAACTTAAATAAGCGTTTGTCTTAATAAAGAAATTACCGATAAACTTAATTAGAAGCAAAGCTTTTTTAGAAACAACAAGTGGTTTAATAGTTTCCAATCAGAGATTCGTAAGGAATATTCAATTTTTCGTGCAAATTTCTAATCATATTAAGAGAAAGCTTTCTTTTTTTGCTAAAGATTTCAGATACTCTACTTTTATATCCAATGATTTGAGCTAATTCACTATTTGACATTTCCATTTGTTCCATTCTGAACTTAATTGCTTCAATTGGATCGGGGGCTTCAATTGGGTAGTGTTCTTCCTCATATTTTTCTATTAGTAACGATAATAGTTCTGCCTCGTCTCCTTCTTTTGTGTTAGCTGGAGCGTGAAATATCTTCTCAAATCTATTTAAGGCTTGATTGTAATCTTCTTCTGTTTTAATAACTTTTACTTTCATTATGTAGATATTTATTATTCGTTCTAGTTTCTAAATTTTTTCTGCATCAATTTTATCATATTGATGATGAGTTCCAATAAACCTGACAAACGCCCATTGTCTTTCGTAGTTAATTTCAACAATGAGTCTGTACTTATTACCACTGATGTTAAATACAACCCTGCCACTTTTTAAAATACTTGCTTTTGTATATTCAGATTTAATATCTGTTGGATTTGTCCAATTTGCTTTAGATGCTTCTTTGTACCAAGTTTTAAGTTGTTGTTCTGCATCATTGTGTTTTTCCCAAAATTCACGCAATATCTTTTTTGCAAAAACTCTCATTAACTCTCAAATTTTACGACAAATATATGAAAAAGTTACCAATATGGTAATTTAAACTTAATTAGAAGCAAAGCTTTTTAAAAAGCTTTGCTTCTGTAAACGATGATAAAAAACTAATTCTTAAGAAAAATATATGCGTTTAACGAAGTAGCAATTATCATCCAAAGCACATAAGGGAGCAACAACAACGATTTAAGTTTAAGCTGTTGATATTGAGTAAAAAACAGATAGCTAACCAACAAGGTGAGTGAAACAATAACAATTAACCCTGCTGCTACTTGTTGGTATTTTAAAAACAAGGGATTCCAACTCACATTTAGTACCCATTGAATTATAAACAAGGCAATTAAGGTGTTTTTGTTGGTAGCGTTTTGCCAAGCATACGCCATGTATATGGCAAAACAAACCATAATAGATGTCCATGCTGCACCAAAAACCCAACCCGGTGGTGTCCAAGGAGCTTTGTTTAAGGTTTGATACCATTCGCCTGTTACTTCTCCACTAGTAAATAACCCTCCTAAACCCAATGCGGCAAAGTTTAATATTAGAAAGATGATGAGTTTGGTTGGCATGAGTTTATATAATAATCAAAAGCCAAATTGGGAAATATTTATTCTGTTTCAAACATTTCGTGACCTTGAATTAACAAGCTTTCAGGAGACTTGTTTTTTTGATTTAAATTTTTCAACTTATAGCGTTTTTTAACTTCTTTGGCAATTTCACTATTTACATAAGCCAACGATTTGCTTTTTTCAATTACCGCTAAATATTCTCTCATTAATTCTCTGTTGTTTTGAATCATCAGAAATACTTTATCAGTAAGTTGCTCACTAAAAATGTTAATTACTTTATCTTTAAAGTTGTCTAATTCACTCATAATCAATTTGTTTTTTTGTTTGTTGTTGTTTTTACTGTATTATAAGCTTTTGTAAAACCTATACAATTAATGGTAAACATAAATTGCATTTGTTCTTCTTCAATAACGATACATTTGATTTTTGTATTAATTTTAAGTAATTCCGTTAGTTTCTCTGTATCTTCTATTTTTACTCTTGCATCTCTATCCTCCAACTTTAAATTAATTCTATGTTTCTGGTTTTTCTCATCTAAGATAGATAAATAACTATTTTCACGAGTAATGAAATCATCTTGGTATTTTGGTCGAAATAAGTAGAAAGTGTAGGGTTCCTGAATTTTTGTGGAATCTTCTGGTAAATCGAAAACAGTTATTATGGTAAAGATTAGCTGGTTATTATGTCTTACTTCACTTTTTGTGAATGCTTGAAATTCGCCAGTAGGCTGTTTAAACTCATCTAATTTTACTTCGGCTTTCCATTGAGCATATAAGTTGATTTGAAACAATATAGTTCCTAGAATAATTGAGAATTTTTTCATTTTAATTTAATTTTATAGAACCTTACCTTTTGAGTTAGTCAGGATAAACCTTGTCCTATTACCAATAATTTAATTGCATATAAACAAGAGAATCCTTGTATTAACTAAGTTCATAATATGCATCACCAAATATATACAATAATATATTACTAAAAACCCCGCTTTTAGCAGGGCTTTAAATTACAAGTTCAATAAAACTTCTTCTGGATTTTTGCCTCCAAAAATTATTTTGGTCGGGTTTTCCAGCATTTCTTTTACGGTTTTCAAAAATCCTACCGATTCTTTTCCGTCAATTATACGGTGGTCGTAGCTTAGTGCTACATACATAATTGGGCGTATTTCTACTTTTCCATCAACAGCCACTGGGCGGTCAACAATGTTGTGCATACCCAAAATTGCACTTTGTGGTGGGTTAATAATTGGTGTGCTCAACATTGAACCAAAAACACCACCATTGGTAATGGTAAATGTTCCGCCTTCCATGTCGGTAATGTCAATTTTGCCATCACGAGCTTTAACTGCCAAACGTTTAATTTCAGCTTCAATTTCTGCCAAACTCATTTGTTCTGCATTTCGTACCACAGGCACCATCAATCCTTTAGGTGAGCTAACGGCAATACCGATGTCGGCATAGTTAAAACTCACCATTTGGTCACCATCAATCATTGAGTTTACAGCAGGGTATTGGCGTAAAGCCTCGGTAACTGCTTTGGTAAAAAACGACATAAAACCTAAGTTTACACCGTGTTTTTCTTTAAAAATATCTTTGTATTTAGCTCGTATGTCCATCAACGGTTTCATGTCCACCTCGTTAAACGTAGTTAACATGGCGGTTTCGTTTTTAACCGAAACCAAACGCGATGCAATTTTACGACGCAACATACTCATTTTTTCGCTGCTTTGTTCTCTTGTTCCGCCCCATCCAGTTATTGAATTTGGAGTTAAACCACTAGTTAAATAAGCTTCAATATCGGCTTTTGTAATTTTTCCGTTAGAACCTGAGCCATGAACTTTAACTGCATTTACATTGTTTTTTGCAATCATTTCTTTTGCCACTGGAGTAGCTTTTATGTCTGCTGTTGCTGGCATTGGGTTTGGAACTACTTCTGCTTTTTTAGTTTCAACTTCGGTCTTCGGACTTCGGTCTTCGGTCTTCGGACTTCCTTCAGGTCTTTTAGCCTTGGTATCAATTAAACAAACCACGGCACCAACTTTTACAACATCGCCTTCGGCAGCTTTTAATGTAATAACTCCCGATTCTTCAGCAGGTAGTTCAAGGGTTGCTTTGTCAGAATCTACTTCTGCAATAGCTTGGTCTTTTTCAACATAATCGCCATCTTCTACCAACCATCTTGCTATTTCTACTTCTGTTATTGATTCTCCCGGCGAGGGAACTTTCATTTCTAAAGCCATACTATTTAAAATTTAGCCCCCTAACCCCCGAAGGGGGAATTGAGGGTTATGGATTAATTTTATTCTATTTTTTTTGTTTTAATTTTGTTTTAATTTTTTCACTCACCTAACCCCTCTCAAGAGGGGAATCTCCCTCCCTTCGGGAGGGTCGGGGCGGGCTTTAACTAACTAATGAATTTTCAAATACTTGATTAATAATTGCATTGTGTCGTTTTACGTGCATTTTAGATGAGCCTGTTGCAGGAGCACCACTTTCTGCTAATGAAACCACGTTTAATTTTACTGATGTAAAATGACGCAATAGGTGAGTCCAAGCACCCATATTTTCAGGTTCTTCTTGAGCCCAAATGTATTTCTTTGCATTGCTATATTTTGCAATTATTTTATCCAATTGTTTTTGTGGTAGCGGATACAATTGTTCAATACGAACTAAAGCAATGTTGTCTGCTCCACCAATTTCTTCTTTTTTAGCTAATAAATCGTAATAGAATTTACCTGTACAAAAAACAATAGTATCTACATTTTTAGCAGTTGCTTTTTGGTCGTCAATTACTTCTTGGAATGTTCCTTTAGCCAATTCGTCCATGCTAGAAACACATTTTGGGTGACGCAACAAACTTTTTGGAGTAAACACCACCAATGGTTTTCTAAAGTTACGTTTTAATTGACGACGCAATAAATGGTAAAAGTTTGCAGGAGTTGTACAATCGGCAATTTGCATGTTGTCTTCGGCACACAATTGTAAAAATCGTTCCATTCTTCCGCTCGAGTGCTCTGCACCTTGACCTTCGTAGCCATGTGGCAACAACATTACCAAACCGTTTTGTGTTTTCCATTTTTCTTCGGCAGCACTTAAAAATTGGTCGATAATGATTTGAGCACCATTATTAAAATCGCCAAACTGAGCTTCCCAAATGGTTAACCCGTTTGGTGTTGCCATTCCGTAACCGTATTCGAATCCTAATACACCGTATTCTGATAGTAACGAGTTGTAAATGTAAAATGGAGCTTGTTTTGCCGAAATGTGTTGTAATGGCACATATTCTTCTTCCGAATCTTCAACCTTAACAACTGCGTGTCGGTGAGAGAATGTTCCTCTTTCCACATCCTGACCAGAAATTCGAACAATATGACCTTCTTCTAGTAAAGAGGAGTAAGCTAACAATTCGCCCATTGCCCAATCCAGTTGGTCGGTTTCGTTAATCATTCTTTGTCGGTCTTCAAAGAGCTTCACTATTTTATTGATAAACTTTTTATCTTTAGGAAGAGTGCTAATTTTTTTAGCTATTTCGGTTAATTTCTTTTTGTCGAAAGTAGTATCAGTAGCTTTTTCAAAATCGCCTGCTTGGCTGTATTCTATTCCTTTCCAGGTTCTTTTCAAAAATTTAGTGACAGTGGCTTTTTCAATTTGTTTGGCTTCGCTTAAGCGATCTTGTAACAAATTGTCGAAATTTTTCTCTAAATCTTTTGCTTCTTTTTCAGTAACAATTCCTTCCGCAATAAGTTGTTTCAAGTAAATGTCTCTTGGGTTAGCGTGTGAGCTAATGGCTTTATATAATACTGGTTGAGTAAAACGAGGTTCATCACCTTCGTTGTGTCCGTATTTTCTATATCCCAAAATGTCGATAAAAACATCTTTATGGAATGTTTGACGATATTCTACCGCAAACTGAACAGCTCGAACAACCGCTTCTGCGTCGTCGCCATTAACATGAAGAACTGGCGACAATGTAACCTTAGCAATGTCTGTACAATAAGTACTCGAACGAGCATCTAAATAATTGGTGGTAAACCCAATTTGGTTGTTTACCACAATATGAACAGAGCCTCCAGTACGGTAACCTTCTAGCTGAGCCATTTGTATTACTTCATAAACAATACCTTGACCAGCAATTGCCGCATCGCCATGAATGATAATTGGAACAATTTTTTTCTCGTCTTTTAGGTATAAATCTAATTTTGAACGGGTAATACCCTCAACAACAGGAGCAACAGTTTCTAAATGTGAAGGGTTTGGAGCCAAAGTCATGTGAATGTCGTGTCCGTTATCGGTTTTAACATCACACGAGTAGCCTAAGTGGTATTTAACGTCGCCATCAAAAACATTGTCTTCGTATTCTTTTCCTTCAAATTCACTAAAAATGTTTTCGTAAGTTTTATTAAAGATGTTGGCAAGTACATTTAATCTTCCTCGGTGAGCCATACCCACAATAAATTCTTTAATTCCGAAATCGGCACCATGTTCTACCAAGGCATCTAATGCAGGAATTAATGCTTCGTTACCTTCTAATGAAAATCGCTTTTGACCTACAAATTTTTTGTGCAAAAATTGTTCAAAAACTACTGCTTGATTTAACTTATGTAAAATGTGTTTTTTTGCTTTAGTATCGAAAGGGACTTTGTTTTTAAGTTCAATTTTACTTTTTATCCACGCAACTTCTTCGGGTTTACGAATATACATAAACTCAACACCGATTGATTGACAATAGGTTTGTTCTAAATGGGCAATGATGTCTTTCAGTTTTGCTGGACCAATGCCCACCTCATTTCCTGCCTGAAAAACAGTTTCTAAATCAGATTGTAACAATCCAAAATTTTCGATAGCTAAGGTTGGAGAATATTGTCTTCTTGCACGTACAGGGTTGGTTTTGGTAAACAAATGCCCTCTTGAACGATAGCCATTAATTAGCTCAATAACCTTAAACTCCTTATCGAAACCTTCAGGAAGTTCGGTGTCGTAGTTTTTACGAGCAAATTCAAATCCTTCAAAGAATTTTTTCCATCCTTCGCCAACATTATCGGGATTATTTAAGAACTGTTGGTAGTACTCTTCAATTGCAGAAACATCTGCGTTGCTTAAATAGGAATGCTTATCCATGCCTTTTGTTTGAAAAATTAATTGACAAAGGTATTAAATTATTAATGGTAAAGTATAGAATTTAGGCTTATTTGCATAAAAATTTTACCTAATTTATAAAAGCAATCTATTTTAAATTTTTGGCGTATTATTTCAACCCATTTTTATATGTTGAAATGGCTCTGTCGCGAGCAAATTTATGCTCTACTATGGGTAAGGTAAAACTAATTTCTTGGTAATTGGGTAGCCACTTTTTAATGTAGTTAAACTCTGGGTCAAATTTTTGTTGTTGAGTGGTTGGATTAAAAACCCTAAAATAAGGTGCTGCATCGCAACCTGTTCCAGCAGCCCATTGCCAATTTCCGTTGTTTGATGCCAATTCGTAATCCAATAATTTTTTTGCAAAATACGCCTCTCCCCAACGCCAATCGATTAACAAATGTTTGCACAAAAAACTGGCCACCACCATCCGCACCCTGTTGTGCATATATCCTGTGGCATTCAATTCTTTCATTCCAGCATCTACCATGGGGTAACCTGTTTCGCCTTTGCACCATTGTTCAAATTCACTTGTATTATTTCGCCACTCAATGTTGTCGTATTGTTTTTTAAAACTTTGGGTAACAACTTGTGGAAAATGAAACAATATTTGCATAAAAAATTCACGCCAAATGAGTTCGTGTAAAAAAGTTTGGTTTCGCTCTACTCCTATTTTTACCATTTGTCTTACGCTAACGGTTCCAAAGCGTAAATGAGGCCCTAAATTGGTTCCGCTATCTTTTGCCGGAAAATCTCTGTTTAAATGATATTCTTCAAGTTGATTTAAATTTATTGGTTTTACCTTTATGTTGTTATACTTAAACCCAATTTCTTCTAACTTAGGAAAAGCATTGTTTTGTTCGTAAAAATTGGTGTTTACCAATGATTGTATTTTTAATGTTTGGCTATGAAATTTTTCCAGCCATTTGTTTTTGTAGGGAGTATAAACAGTATAAGGTAGTCCGTCGGTTTTGGTAACTTCATTTTCTTCAAAAATAACGTGGTCTTTGCAAATGGTAAAAGAGCAGTTGTTTTGACTTAACACTTTATGTATTTGTTGGTCTCTGCTTATTCCATAGGGTTCGTAATCTTTGTTGGCATAAACTTCTTTTATATTGAATTGGGTTAATAATTCTTGCCAAACTTCTAAGGGATTTCCTTTTTTAACCAATATCGAGGAACCGTATTTTTTTAGTTCGAGGTTAATTTCCGAAAGGGTTTCGTGTATAAAATTAACGCGAGCATCGTCTTTTTCGAGTTCATTTAAAATAATGGTATCGAAAATAAACAAGGCAAGCACTTTTTTGCCAGAAGTTAGGGCTGAGTTTAAAGCCGTGTTGTCGTGCAACCTTAAATCGCGTCGAAACCAAAAAACAGCGATTTCCATTTTAAAACAACTCTGCTGATTGCTTAACTAAAATAGAGGTTAATTGCTGGTCGTGTGGTTCGGTGGGTACTTTTTGTACTTCCTGAAAAGGGTAAAATATGCCTATTTTGAGGGCGTTGGGTTGAGTTGCTAAAAAGCCATCGTAATATCCACCACCATATCCTAAACGGTAATTTTGTTTGTCGAAAGCCAAACCTGGCACAATAATCAAATCATATTTTCCTTGATATTCAGTTGAATTTGCTGGATGTTGGGTTTTGGCAATTCCTGTTTCCAATTCGTTTAATGAATGTAAAATTAGGTTTTGCAGCTGTCGGTTTTTGAGTGTTTTTGGAGAAACAACCGTTATTTTTTTATCCAGCAATTGTTGAATAAGTGGAGAAATATTGATTTCGCTAGCCATTGGAATATAAGCATGCACCACTTTGGCATTAGATTCTTCAATTATTTCCAATAATTTTTCACAAATAAAATTATCGTACAATTGCTTGCTTTGAGGATTAATTGTTCCTCTTTTTTTAAGCATTAATAAGCGAAGATCTTTTTTCTCTTGCATGCTAAAAATGGTTAATTGGCTACATTTGAGAAAAATTTGATTCGAAGCAACCTCATTTCTTCTTCCGAAAAAGCATCGTCGAACTCAGCCATAGCATCATCTAAACTGTCGGAACTGGCCTCCATAAAATAATCAAAAACTTCTTCTTGGTCGGCTTCATCAATTTGTTCGTTGATGTAGTAATCTAGGTTTAGTTTGGTTCCTGATTGAACAATAATTTCGAGTTCGTTTAACAGTTCTTCCATTGAAATGCCTTTTGCATCAGCAATGTCTTCTAAATCAATTTTTCTATCAATACTTTGTACAATATATACTTTAAGAGCAGATTTGTTGGCAACCGATTTTACAACCATGTCCATTGGTCTGTCTATTTCGTTTTCTTCAACGTATTTAGCGATTACCTCAATAAATTCGTGACCAAACTTCTCTGCTTTTCCTTGTCCAACCCCAGAAATTGCCGTTAACTCTTCAATGGTTATCGGATAACGGGTTGCCATGTCTTCCAACGATGGGTCTTGAAACAATACAAATGGCGGAAATCCTTTTTGTTTAGCAATAGATTTTCGAAGGTCTTTTAGTATTGCAAAAAGTGTTTCGTCGGTAGCACCACTGCTTCGTTGTGGAAGCATCACATCTCCATCGTCAACATCGCTATAATCGTGAGGTTTAACTAATTGAAAAGAATACGGTACTTTTAAAAATTCTTTTCCTTGAGGTGTTACTTTTAGTACACCATAATTTTCAATTTCTTTAAGAATAAAACCACCAACAACCGATTGGCGAATTACTGCTTCCCAGTATTTATGGTCTTTTGTTTCGGCTTTTCCTTTGCCAAAAAGTTTATGTTTATCGTGTCCAAACGATTTAATTTCGGAAGAAACAAACCCTGCAATAAAATTAGCAATGTATTTTGCTTTAAACACTTCGTTTAATGCTAAAATTGCATTAAGCAAAATTTCAACATCTTCTTTGCCTTCAAATCGTTCTTTTGGATTTGCACAGTTGTCGCACATGCCTTTTTCGTTGCAATCATCATCAACATATTTTTCGCCAAAATAATGAAGCAATTGTTTTCTTCTACACACTGCTGTTTCGGCATACGAAACCATTTCAAAAATGAGTTGCAGCCCAACCTCAAGTTCGGCTACGGGTTTTCCGTGAAGGAATTTTTCTAATTTTTCGATGTCTTTGTAACTGTAAAAAGCTACACAAACTCCTTCGCCACCATCACGTCCGGCTCGTCCTGTTTCTTGGTAATAACTTTCTAAGCTTTTTGGAATATCGTGGTGAATTACATAACGAACATCTGGCTTATCGATACCCATTCCAAAGGCAATGGTAGCAACAATTACATCAACATCTTCCATTAAAAACATGTCTTGATGTTTTGCTCTCGAAGTAGAATCTAATCCGGCATGATATGGCAATGCTTTAATACCATTAACTTGAAGAAATTCGGCAATTTCTTCCACTTTTTTACGACTTAAACAATAAACAATACCGCTTTTGCCTTCGTTTTGTTTAACAAATCTGATGATTTCTTTTTTAACATCTTTTTTCGGACGCACTTCATATCTTAGGTTGTGTCGGTTAAATGATGCTTTAAACACCTTTGCATCTGACATGCCTAAGTTTTTTTGAATATCTTCTTGAACTTTTGGGGTTGCTGTTGCAGTTAATGCAATAATTGGAACCCTGTCTATTGATTCAATTATGGTTCTTAATCGTCGGTATTCTGGTCTAAAATCATGTCCCCATTCGGAAATACAGTGGGCTTCATCTATTGCAAAAAACGAAATTTTTATGCTTTTTAAAAATTCAACATTTTCGTCTTTTGTTAATGATTCGGGTGCAACAAAAAGCAATTTAGTGTCTCCATTGGTTACATCTTGTTTTACCTGACGGGCTTCGGTTTTGGTTAATGATGAATTATAAAAATGGGCAACGCCATCTTTATTTGAAAACCCTCTAATGGCATCTACCTGATTTTTCATTAATGCAATTAATGGAGAAACAATAATGGCAGTTCCTTCACTCATTAACGCTGGTAATTGATAGCATAGCGATTTACCTCCGCCTGTTGGCATAATCACGAAAGTATCTTTGCCTTCTAATAAATGATTAATTACTGCTTCTTGTTCGCCTTTAAATTGATCAAATCCAAAGTACTTTTTTAAATAGTCCGTAAGGGGAGCTTCAATAGTTTGCATGTTTACTTGTTTTGGTATTTTATTACATTTGTAAACTAAAGTTACGACAATAAATTATTACGAACCTTGAAAAAAAGATTTTTTTTTAATTTGTTTTAGCTTAACCACTTATAATAAACCTTTAATGAATGGCAACTGCAGACGAAATAAAAAAACATGCTATTGAAGCTTTAAAAATTGAAGCCCATGCAATAGAACATTTAACTCATTTTATTAATGATGATTTTGTTGCTGTGGTGGAGCTAATTTTAATTTCAAAAGGCAGGGTTGTTATTACTGGTATTGGCAAAAGTGCTATTGTAGCACAAAAAATTGTTGCTACTTTAAATTCTACAGGCACTCCCGCAATTTTTATGCACGCTGCCGATGCCATTCATGGCGACTTGGGTAACATACAAAAAGATGATGTGGTCATTTGTATTTCGAAAAGCGGAAGTACGCCTGAAATAAAAGTGTTGGTTCCGTTGGTAAAAAGTTTTGATAACAAACTAATTGCTATTACTGGCAACCCCGATTCGTTTTTGGGAAAACAAGCTCATTTTGTGTTAAACACTTTTGTTGAAACAGAAGCCTGCCCCAACAACCTTGCTCCAACCAGCAGCACCACGGCACAAATGGCAATGGGTGATGCGTTGGCAGTTTGTTTGCTTCATCAGCGAGGTTTTACCGATAAAGATTTTGCAAAATACCACCCAGGCGGTGCTTTGGGCAAAAAATTGTATTTACGAGTTGCCGATATTTTTACACAAAACGAAAAACCTCAAGTTAGTCCAACACAATCGTTAAAAGAAGTAATTATTGAAATATCAAAAAAACGATTGGGCGTTGCTGCCGTAGTGGACAACAATAAATTAGTTGGCGTGGTTACCGATGGAGATATTAGAAGAATGTTGGAAAAAAATCTCGACATCAATTTAGTTACCGCAAAAGACATTATGGGAACATCGCCCAAAACTATACAGCAAAACAGCTTAGCAATTGAGGCGTTACATTATATGGAAGACCACAGTATTTCTCAGCTTTTGGTGGTTGACGAAAATAACACTTATGTTGGCGTTATTCATTTACACGATTTGTTGAGGGAGGGGATAATATGACAACTTTTATCCTTTATAATAGTACTACCAACTAATTCCATTTAAAGATGAAAAAGATTACGCTAATTATTATACTCCTATTATCTTCTTTTATTGCGAAATCTCAAATTTCTATGCTTGACAGCAATTATGTTTGGGCAAATCAATGGTGTTGTTATTTCGAAGATTTTGATTGCGGATATGTTTATAATTCTATTGGTGGAGATACTTTACTAAATGGTGATGTTTATAAAAAAATATACGGTTTTTCTAGTCCAATTGGCTACCCTTCAGCATTTTTAAGAGAAGACTCTGGATTTGTATATAATGAGAATGAAGAAGTTTATTATAATTTTCACTTACAAGTCGGAGATACTTTTACTTTCCCCCAATCAGCAATGATTTCTTATTTAAATGTAATTGTTGATTCAGTAACAACTGAATTTATATTTGGACAAACTAGAAAAGTAATAAAATTTGACTTTTTAAACATGGAATGGATTGAGGGTGTTGGTTCTACTACTGGCTTACTTTATGGGGATGTATGGTATTGGGATTGTAATCAATACCTAAATTGTTTTTTTGATGGAATTGATTCTTATTTGGGAGAAGGTTTTGATACCTGTCAAATTTATAACGGAACAATTGGTGTTAAAACTCTTACAGAAGATTTAAAAATCGAATTATATCCGAATCCTACTAGAGATTTATTAACCATTTCATCTAAAAAGAATGTAAACAGCATAACTGTTTTCAATTCTTTGGGTGTGATGATAAAACAAATTAATAATAGAAGTACTGCTGAAATTGATGTCAAAGATTTATTATCTGGTTTGTACTTTTTTCAAATACATTTTGATGACAAAACCACTGTTACCAAAAAGATAGTCGTACAGTAATTTCTTTTCAAACCTAATTTATCCAATAATATCAGCGTAATTCTCTAAATGAACTATTTAGCCATAGTTTGTGTCTTCACAAACTATGGCTAAATATCGTTCCGAGTACTCGGAACGATGGCTTCAAAACAAAATTCAGGGCTGAAGCCCTTCTGGACCACTCTTATTAACCCCGACCTTAAGGTCGGGGTTATAATAAACAGAAACAATGGGCTTCAGCCATGACATAATAAATTCTCCGCCTACCCAACAAAATCAACATAATTCTCCGAATGGATAATAGCCGTTTCGCTCTCAGGATAAGCGTTGGTAAAAGTTTTAGTAATGTAATTTTTCTTTTTGTTAGCCCATTTAAATTCAAAGGCTCGCAGTTTACCATCTTTTTCTTCTAAATAATCTATTTCTTGTTTGTCTTTGGTTCTCCAGAAATAGGCATTTCCATAAAATTTAGCGTACTGGTTTCGCTTTAATCGTTCTGAAACCAAGTAGTTTTCCCACAAAGCACCAACATCCTGTCTTCCTTCTAGTAATTGAAAAGAAGAAATTAACGCATTACGAATTCCGTTATCGTAGAAATAAATTTTCTTAGAATTTTTAAGTTCATTTCTTAAATTTTTGCTGAATGAGTGTAAACGAAAAACCACATACGATTTCTCTAAAAGTTGAACATACGATTCAACCGTTTTACTATCTAAACCAATTAAATTACCAATTTCATTATACGAAACTTCATTGCCAACCTGATAAGCCAATGCTTGTAACAGTTTAATTAGTTTTTCGGGTTTTTTAATCGAGTCCAACATTAACAAATCGCGATACAAATAACTGTCCGATATTAGTTTTAATACTTCAATTTCATTCCCAAAATTGTTTACTACCTCTGGATAAGAGCCAAAAACCAAGCGATGATTTAACAATCTTTTCTCAATCAATTCAGAAGTATGGTTTGTCAGTTCGGTGTATGAAAATGGATAGAGTTGAAATTCAAACTTTCGTCCGGTTAATGGTTCATTGGTTTTATTTTGTAGTTCAAATGCCGAAGAACCAGTTGCAATAATTTGGATTTCAGGATAAGTGTCAATTAATAATTTTAAAGCCAATCCTATTTCATCAATGTTTTGTGCTTCATCAATTATTACCAATTTGTTATTTCCAATCAATGCTTTTAAAGAGGTAGATGTTGGGTTTCTGAATCGCTCTTTAATATCAAATTCATCAGCATTGAGCCAAATACTTGGTTCGGTTTGGGTTGATATTAATTTTTTAAGCAACGACGTTTTTCCTGTTTGACGAGCCCCAATAAGGGTAATTACCTTTCCCTTAAATAGTTTTTCATTGATTTGTTGCTCAATTATTCTTGAAATCATGGATTATGTTTTTTCAAAAATACAACTTTTTTGGAATACAATCCGAAAATATATCAACTTTTTTGGAATACAATCCAAAAAGGTTGAACAAATCGTTTTAACTAAACGGTTTGTTCGCCTCGTAAATTTTGTTGTAAAAGCTGAATGGTTTCTTGGTATGAAAGCCCTAAGCCCAACACATACATGAGTTTGGTTGTTGCAGCTTCGTAAGTTAGGTCTTTACCGCTAATTACGCCCATTTTATTAAAAAACGAACTGGTTTCGTATTTGCCCTGTTCAACTGTTCCGCCCTGACATTGGCTAATGTTTAACACAACAATTCCCTTTTTAATTGCCTCATTTAACAATTCAATAAACCAACTTTCGGTTGTGGCATTTCCCGCACCAAAGGTTTCTAAAATTATTCCTTTTAAATTTGCTGTATGAATTACTGCCTTTACAAACTCAGGCGAAATTCCTGGGTACATTTTAAGTGTAGCAATATTGTTATCAAAATTTAAGTTCAATTTCAGTGCTTCGTTGTGGTGGGGCCTAATAAGAGGATAATTAAATTTTAAGTTAACTCCAGCTTCTGCCAAAACAGGAAAATTGGGCGATGTAAAAGCCTTAAATTCTTCGGCACTGGTTTTGGTGGCTCTATTTCCACGATACAAATTGTATTCAAAATAGATAGAAACCTCTGGCACAATCGATTTTCCGTTTAGCTGAGTGGTGGCAATTTCTATAGAGGTAAGTAAATTTTCTTTGGCATCTGTTCGAAGCACACCAATAGGCAATTGCGAGCCAGTAACAATAACTGGTTTGTTTAAATTTTCGAGCATAAAACTTAATGCAGAAGCCGTATAAGCCATGGTGTCGGAGCCATGAAGTATAACAAAACCATCGTTTTGCTGGTAATTTTCTTTAATAATTTCTGCCATTTTAATCCAGTGGCTTGGCTGCATGTTGGACGAATCTATTGGTGTATCAAACGATTTGACATTAATATGATGAGCAAATTTTTTAATCTCTGGAATTTCTTTCAACAACGAATCGAAGTCGAACGATTTTAACATGCCTGTTTTCTCGTCCTTCACCATTCCTATGGTTCCGCCAGTATATATAATTAAAATTGAACTCATTTTTTAAAATAGAACGCAGATGTTTGCTTACAACAAACATACACAGATAAGTTTAGATTTTGTATGATTTTCCATCAAGTAATTATTGTTTGACACGAATTGCACAAATTAGAACTGTATTTGCTTGAAATCTAAATCTGTTATTCCATTATATTTACACGAATACCCTCTTTAACAGTGTTAATTGGTGAAATTCGTGTCCATCATTTATCATATCAATCAGCGTTATCAGCATTCAATAAGTTTAAAAACCAAATACTTCAATAGAATTTTGAGTGGTAATTTCAGCTATTTTTTCAATAGGGATTTGGTAAATATCCGATAGTTTTTCTGCCACATTAACTATGTAGCTGCTTTCGTTTCGTTTGCCACGGTAAGGCACGGGAGCTAAATACGGCGAGTCGGTTTCGAGCACCAGATTTGTAATGGCTATGTTTTTTAAAACCTCTTCCAAACCAGAATTTTTAAACGTAACTACTCCACCTATTCCTAATTTAAAACCGCCGTACGCTATAATTTTTTTTGCTTGTTCTAAATTACCAGTAAAACAATGAAAAATTCCCCGCATGTTATCGTCTTTCATTTCATCTAAAATTTCAAAAATCTCGTTAAACGAATCTCTGCAATGAATAACAAATGGCAAGTTGCGTTCTTTTGCCCAGTTTATTTGTGTTTTAAAAGCTTCTTGTTGTTGTGTTAAAAATGTTTTATCCCAATACAAATCAATACCTATTTCGCCTATTGCACAAAATTTTTGTTGATTTAACTGTGTTTCAATATTTTTTAGCTCAATCAAATAATTTTCGTTTACCGATGTTGGGTGTAATCCCATCATGGCAAAACAATTTTCAGGAAATTGCTTTTGCAGAACCAACATTCCTTCAATAGAAGAGCTGTCGATGTTGGGTAAAAAAAGACGAGAAACGCCACAATCAATGGCTCGCTGAACCATGGCGGTTCGGTCGTCATTAAATTGTTCGCTGTATAAATGGGAGTGAGTATCGGTTAAAATCATGATGGGCAAAAATAACCAATACAGATGTTAATCTTGATCAAGAGAACAACAAAAGCTGTTAAAAAAGAAAAAAGTACTTCGATTTGAGCAGAACTTTATTTTGTGGGCTGTTTTTTATTCTACTTTTGCTTAAAACTTTAAAACAAATAAAAAAATGAAAGTTGCAGTTGTAGGAGCTACCGGAATGGTTGGAAATGTGATGCTAAAAGTATTGGCTGAACGAAATTTCCCGATAACAGAATTAATTCCTGTTGCCTCTGAAAAATCGGTTGGTAAAGAGGTAAACTACCAAGGAAAAAACTATAAAATTGTTGATATGCAAACAGCGGTTGACATGAAACCAGAAATTGCTATTTTCTCGGCTGGTGGCGGAACTTCGCTAGAATGGGCTCCAAAATTTGCTGCTGCTGGAACAACAGTAATTGACAACTCTTCGGCATGGCGAATGAATCCAAACAATAAATTGGTGGTTCCTGAAATTAATGCTCATGTGCTAACAGCTGCCGATAAAATTATAGCCAACCCAAATTGTTCAACCATACAAATGGTAATGGTATTAAATCCGTTGCACAAAAAATATAAAATAAAGCGAGTAATTGTTTCTACTTATCAATCCATTACCGGAACGGGCGTAAAAGCTGTAGAACAACTAAAAAACGAACAAGCAGGTATTAAAGGCGAAATGGCTTATCCATATCCAATTGACAAAAATTGTTTGCCACAATGCGATGTGTTTACCGAAAATGGTTATACCAAAGAAGAAATGAAATTGGTTAACGAACCTAAAAAAATTATGGGCGACGACAGTTTAAGAATAACCGCTACGGCTGTTCGTGTTCCTGTGGTTGGTGGTCATTCCGAAACTGTAAATGTGGAGTTTGAAAACGATTTTGATTTGGCTGAAGTGCGTAAAATTTTACACGAAACTTCGGGTGTTACTTTGCAAGATAATCCAGATTCCCACACCTATCCAATGCCAATTTATGCTGCCGATAAAGACGATGTGTTTGTTGGGCGTATTCGTAGAGATGAATCGCAACCCAACACCTTAAACATGTGGATTGTTGCCGACAATTTACGTAAAGGTGCTGCTACCAATGCTGTACAAATAGGAGAGTATTTAATTAAAAATAAACTGGTAGTTAAATTATAAATGATAAGTTTTGAATTTTAAATAATCAAAACAATTTAGCATTCAACATTTATCACTTAACATTTCATTTATGAACAACTACAACACACTAAAAGAACTTATTGCTATCGATTCGCCAACAGGCTATACCGATAATGCCTGTAAATATGTTTTCAATTTATTAACAAGCTACGGCTATACTCCCGAATACACCAACAAAGGGGCTGTAAAATGTGCTTTAGGTAAAAACCCAACCTTGGCAATTGCTGCACACATCGATACTTTAGGGGCAATAGTTTCCGGAATAAAACCAAACGGAACATTGTCGTTTTCGTTATTAGGAGGCTTGTCGCTTACTGGTGCTGAAGGCGAATACGTTAAAATTGTTACGCACAGTGGAAAAATTTATACCGGAACTATTTTAATTAACAACCCTTCGGTGCACGCCAACAACGAAAAAGAAAAAACCGAACGCTCTATAAAATCGATGCACATTAGAGTAGATGCCGAGGTTTATAGCAAAGATGATGTGGAAAAACTGGGTATTGGTGTTGGCGATATTATTTGTGTTGATGTAAAATACCAAGAACTGGAAAGTGGCTACATTAAATCGCGGTTTTTAGATAATAAAGCGGGTTGTTACGTATTGTTTGAGTTGGCACGACGATTAAAAGAACAAGGCAAAGAAGTGCCCGTTGAAATTTTCTTTTCCAATTACGAAGAAGTGGGGCATGGCGGAACCGTTGGTTATTCTTCAACCGTTAAAGAGTTGTTGGTAATTGACATGGGTGTTTTGGGCGACGACTGCCAAGGCAACGAAGTAAGTTGCTCTATTTGTGCCAAAGACAGCTCAGGCCCTTACGATTATGAGTTTAGAAAAAAGCTGGTAGATTTAGCCAACAAAAATAAGATACCTTATAAAGTAGATGTTTACCCGTTTTATGGCTCTGATGGTTCGGCAGCCTTACGTGCCGGAAACGATTTTAAAGTTGCTTTAATTGGTATGGGCGTTGCGGCATCGCACGGAACAGAACGCACCCACAAAAAAGGCATTGAAGCCACTATTGATTTGTGTATGGCTTATGTTAATCAACAATTTTAACAGTCAATTGCATTCTTTTGTAAACATATAAGCACAACCTTAAAGTAGAGCTTTAGTTTAATTTATTTCATCGAAAGTTTTACTGAAAGTTGTTTAATTAAAAATAGATTTTTAAACACAACAAATTTTATTTACCCTGTCGGTGTGTCGTCCGCCTTCAAATTCGGTACTAAAAAACACATCAACACATTTTTTAGCTTCATCAATGCTTATGTAACGAGCTGGTAATACCAAAATATTGGCATTGTTGTGCAAACGAGCCAATTCAGCAATTTCGGGCATCCAACACAACGCACTTCTAATTTCTTGGTGTTTGTTGGCGGTCATGTTTATTCCGTTACCGCTTCCACAAATTAAAATACCAAAAGTTTGGTTGGTTTTATCTTCTTCAACAAAAGAAGCAACCGGGTGAGCATAATCTGGGTAATCTGCACGAGCATCAGAAGCTGGACCAAAATCTTTAACCGTTATTCCTTTTGTTGCTAAATATGCTTTTAATGTTTCTTTTAAATCGAAACCTGCGTGGTCGCTACCTATTGCAATTGTTTTTATGTTCATTTTTTATCTATTTTAATTTTTTACTTCGGTCTTCATACTTCTTTCTTCCAACTTTTTAAACATTGTTAATACTATTTAATACTTTAATTAATTGGTTGATTTTAAACAATGTAAAATTAACTAAACTCGTGTTGATAAATAAAGTTTATGCTGGTAAAAATTTATTTTTTAAAGATGAAAAATTCAATTTTTTTTAGAATTGATTTTTAAAAATTAGCATCAAAATTTTTTACTCTTTTTTTAACTAAAAATTACTAACAACTTAAACAAGGTTTTTAACCAAAACATTTAGTTAACTTTTATTAAAACTTAACTTTACCAACAGTTGTTAATTAGTTAACTTAAAACCTAAAAATCAATACAATAAAAATGAAAAGCTTGTTAGTTATTTCTTATAAATAAGTTCTTTTTAAACAATCAACAAAACTATTTGCTAATTTTAAACAGTTTTAACACCCTAAACATAGTAATAGATTAAAATTAATTTTAAATAAAAGTATATAATATTATATGTTTCGATTACTCTCTGTGGTTTTTATTCTCATGCCTTTTTATCTAATTTCACAAACTCGAATTGCTGATGGAGTTAAAAAGTTTTATTACGAGAGTGGTGCTGTTTCTAGCGAAGGTTTAATTAAAAACGGAAAGCCCGAAGGTTATTGGTTTAATTATTATGAAAATGGTTTAATAAAATCGGAAGGAAACAGAAAAAATCATTTGCTGGATAGTACCTGGATTTTTTACAACGAAAAAGGCAATTTTTTAACCAAAATAAATTACAAAGAAGGCTTAAAAGAAGGCTTAAAAATTCAGTACAGCGATAGTTGCCACGTAATTTTAGAAGAATATTTTGAGAAAGACATTAAACAAGGGTTAACCATTCATTATTACGATACCATTGGTAAACTAAAATGGAAAGAACAACCTTTTGTTGATGGAATGGAAGAAGGAACAGGCTTTGAATATGCTCAAGATGGAAGAATTATTACCCTTTTATTTTACAAAAAAGGAACTTTTATTGGTAAAGAATCCATCAACAGAAAAGATAAACAAAACTTAAAACAAGGTTTATGGAAATCGTTTCATGCCAATGGTAAAACCAAAGTAGAATCGACTTATAAAAACGATTTATTAAACGGCTATTACAAAGAATATGATGCTAAAGGTAAATTATTAAATGCAGTTTTATACATTAATGGAGTTGCACAAACATTTGCTGATGAGCTTTCTGCTGTTGATATTAAAAAAGAATATTATGCCAATGGACAACTAAAAAAAGAAGCTATTTACGATGCCAACGGAAAGGAACATGGTATATCAAAATTTTATGATGAAAACGGTAATTTAATAGGTTCCGAACATTATTTTCATGGTATTTTATTAGCCAAAGGATTAATTGATGAAATGGAACGTCGACAAGGTCCTTGGGAAGAATACTACTATGATGGTCAGTTAAAATCGAAAGGAAAATACCTTGATGGAAAAAAAATTGACGAATGGGAATACTATTTTAACAACGGAAAATTAGAGCAAAAAGGAAAATATTTAGCCGAAGAAAAATTTACTGGTTTATGGCAATGGTATTATCCAAATGGTCAGCTCTTAAGATCAGAAAATTTTAGAAAAGGATTAGAAGATGGTTTTATGGAAGAATACGACGAAAATGGCGTATTAATTACCAAAGGAGAATATTTTGATGGATTAAAAGAAGGAGAATGGTTTTACGAACTTGGCGACCACAAAGAATTGGGAATTTATAAAAACAACGAACGCGATGGTTTATGGAAATTTTATTACCCAACCAATAAATTAAATTTTGAGGGTAAATTTGTAGAAGGAATTGCCGACGGAAAACACCTTTATTACTACGAAAACGGTAAACTTAAAAAAGAAGAATATTACCTTATGGGTATAAAAACAGGAAGTTGGAGAAGTTATAACGAATTAGGAGAATTAATTGTAACCATTAATTTTAAAAATGGTGAAGAATATAAATTAGACGGAACAAAATTAAACTAACACAACTTTTGAATCCACTAAAACAAAATACAAAAGAACTTGTTGATGAAATTAACAAGTTGAAAGAGAGGGAACAAAACCTAACTTATATTTTGGGCAATATAAACGAAATGTTTTATAAGGTTAGTCTAAATGAGAAAGGTAAAAAAGTAATGGATTACATCAGTCCTCAAGTAGAAAATGTATTTGGTTTAACATATAACGAATATATTTCTAATGATAGTCTTGTTGAATATTTTCATCCTTCTGAATTAGAAGGGTTAAAAGAACAAATAGCAAAACACAATAAATCTAAAAAACCCTTAACATTAACATACCGATTTTACAATAAAAAACTTAAAAAATTTGTTTGGATTGAAGAAACCATTCTAAACACCTTTTCAAAAAAAGGAAAAAAAATTGGCGTTTTTGGTACAGCTAAAGATATTACCGAAAAAATTGAAACAGAAAACCACTTAGCCTTTATTTTAGAAAACATTAACGAATGTATTTATAATGTAAAGTTTACCGAAAAAGAAAAAAAGATAACCTACATCAGTCCTCAAATAAAAAATTTAACAGGATTAACTGTAGAAGAATTTCACAGCGAAGGAAAATCAGGAAAAATTGCCAAACGAATTCATCCCGATGATGCCAAACGAATTGAAGAAAGCGTTAAAAATGGATTTTATGAAAAAAAATTAAAACACATCAACAATTCATTTCGGTTTAAACCCAAAGGAAAAAAAGAATACATCTGGATTGACGAAACCATTCACATCTCGTTTGACGAAAACAATAACATAACCGAAACAACTACGGTATTAAAAGACATTACTGAAAAAAGGAAAATGGAAGAATTTTTGAAAACTTCCGAAAAAAGTTACAAAAACCTTTTTAATACCAGTCCAAATCTGCTTTACATTCAAAACAAAAAAGGAGAGTTTTTAGATGTTAATCAAACCGTGTTAGAAAAATACGGACTAAAAAGAGAGGATGTTATTGGAAAAACACCAGAAATATTTAGTTTTCCTGGAAAAAACCCTCATGTAAACATCGAAAAAATTATTGCAAATGCCTGGAAAGGAAATGCACAAGTTTTTGAATGGTGGGGATTTACTGGTAAAAAAGAAGAATTTTTAGAAGAAGTTGTACTTAAAAAAGCAACTTATTTTAATCAAGAAGTGTTAATTGCTTACGGCAGAGACATTACTGCTAAAAAAATTATTGAAAAACACCTTAAAGAAAACGAAGAGCGGTACCGACAATTGTTTACCAAAAACATGGCCGGAGTTTTTATTACCGAAAACAACATAATTATAGAGTGTAATAATTCTTTTGCTAAAATTTTTGGTTACAAAAGCCGAATGGATTTAATGGGTAAAAAAGCCAGCGAACTCTATTTTTTTCCAAAAGATAGAGAAAACTACCTAAACGATTTAAAAAAGAAGGGTTATTTAACCAACTATAGAATAAAACACAAAGACAAAAATGGCAATGAAGTTTGGGTATTGGTTAATGTTACTTTTTCAGAACAAAAAATAGCAAATCAAAGTTCAATTTCACGAATTGAAGGAACATTAATTGATATTACTACACAAGTTTTAAATGAAAAAAAATTAATTGAAAGTGAAGAAAAATACAAAAACCTAATCGAAAACTCTCCTTATGGAGTAATAATTCACGAAAATGGTAAAATTTTATTTGCCAACAATAAAGCCCAAGAAATAATCGGTTTTAATCCAAAAATACATAAAATCCAAATCAAAGACGTAATTGATTTTCTGTTGCCAGAATACCAACAAGATGGTTTTAATAGAAGAGCAAAACTAAAAAATGGAGAAGAAGTTCCATTTGTAGATGTTAGAGTAAAATCGCCTTTTAATGGTAAAATTATCGATTTACAAACCCGTGCTCTGCCCATTTATTACCAAAACAAAAAAGCAACACAAATTGTTTTTCAAGATGTTTCAACTCAAAAAGAACTGGCAAAAGAGCGTTTAAAAAACCAAATTGCCGAAGAATCAAACAAGTTGTTACAAAAAGAAATACAAGAACGAATAAAAATTGAAAAAGAGTTACTGAACAATCAAAATTATACCAACAACATAATTTCCAGTTCGTTAGATGTAATTTGTTCTTCTGATGAAAACGAAAAAATAAAAGAGTTTAACAAGGCTGCAGAAAACACATTTGGTTATTCTAAAAAAGAAATGGAAACCAATGATATTGCTATACTTTATGCCAACAAAGAAAGTATGAAAAAGGTAAAAGACAGTCTCCAAAAAACAGGCTATTTTACTGGAGAAGTGTTAAACAAACGAAAAAATGGAGAAGTTTTTACTTCGTTTTTGTCGGCTTCAGTTTTGTACAATAAAGATGGCAAAATGATAGGTACGATGGGTGTTTCGAGAGACATTACCAGTTTTAAACTTGCCGAACAAGAATTGATTGAAAGTAAAGAGCGTTACCGCGATTTATTTGAAAATGCTTCCGATTTAATTCAAAGCGTAGAGGTAAACGGTAACATTTCTTATGTTAACAACGCATGGAAAAATACACTTGGATATACCGATAAGGATGTTTTTGGAAAAACCATTTTTGATTTTTTACATCCCGACGGAAGACAACATTGTGTAGATTTTTTCAAAAAATTAATCAAATCAAAATCAAAAGAAACGACTAAAATAACCATTGAATTACTTCACAAAACAGGAGCAAAAATAACGGTTGAAGGCTCGGTTGGTTGTAAGTTTGATTTAACGGGCAAAATAGTATCTACAAGGGGTATTTTTAGAAACATAACCGAAGAAATTTGGACCAATAAACGTCAAGAGGTTTATAACAACGTTTCTAAAATTATTTCTGAAAACACACAAGCTGAAGAAGTTTATGAAGCTATCCGACAAGAGCTTAGTAAGGTAATGAATACCGATGTTTTTGTTATTTCTTATCTTGAAAAAAAAGAGGATTTAATATTTCCGTACAGTTATGACAAAGAAAGAGGAGGCAGGATTTTTATAGAAAAAAGAAAATTGGGTAAGGGCGTAAACGAATACTTTTTAAAACAAAAAAAAGCAACCATTCTTAAAAAAGACGAACTAACCCAACTTATAGAAGATGGAAAAATAGTTTCTAAAGGAAAGCTTTGTGAGATTTTTGTTGGAGTCCCCCTTAAGGTTGATAATAATGTTGTTGGGGTTTTATCTGTTCAGTCTGATTACAATGAGAATGAGTACGACAATAAAACATTAGAGTTTTTAGAATTTATTTCCGGAGCAATTGCTCTCACAGCCAAAAAGAAGCATGATGAACAATTGTTGTTTGAGCAAACAGCCAAACTTACCAGTATTATCGAAAACAGCTCACATTTATTTTGGACTTACGATAAAAATGTGGGTTTAACATCGTTTAATCAAAACTATTCCGATGCAGTATTCGATTTGTATGGTTTCCGCCCAACTCTCGAGCCAAACACCATGAATAGGGTTGATAAAAAAGATTTACAACCTTTTTGGGATAAAAAATACGAAGAAGCCTTTAATGGTAAAAAAGTTGAGTTTATAACCGAAAGAATTAACACCAAAGGAAACAGAGTTATACGAGAAGTGTTTTTAAACCCTATTTTTAACGAAAATAACGAGGTAATTTTGGTTTCAGGAATTGCTCACGATATAACCGATAAACAAATAGCCGAAGAGAATTTAAAAAGCTCGCTTAAAGAAAAAGAAGTTCTATTAAAAGAAGTGCATCACAGGGTAAAAAATAATTTACAGGTAATTTCAAGTATTTTAAACTTACAATCGTCCTATTTAGAGGATGAAAAAATTATTAATATTTTGCGTGAAAGTCAAGATAGAATCAAAACCATGTCGATTATTCACGAAAGTTTATATCAAGCAAACGACTTCTCTAAAATAAATTTTTCACAATATATTGTTAGTTTATCGAAAAATTTAGTACATTCATACGGTAATTTCGATAGCTTTGTCGAAACAATATATAAAATTGATGACGTTCATTTAAGCTTAGATCTATCAATACCTTGCGGTTTAATAATAAATGAATTAGTTTCGAACGCTCTTAAATATGCTTTTAAAGGAAGAGAAAAAGGTAAATTAAACATAAGTTTGCTGTTAAAAAACGAAATGGTTACCATAATTGTTGCCGACAACGGGGTTGGAATGCCAGCAAACATTAATATTAGAGAAACAAATACATTAGGACTTCAACTGGTTACCTCTTTGGTGGAACAAATTGATGGAGAACTAAAAATGGAAAATAATAAAGGAACAATATTTACGATAACATTTAAACAAATACAATAAATGTCAAAAAATAACATATTGGTTGTAGAAGACGAAAGCATCGTTTCTAAAGACATTCAACAAAGCCTTAAAAAATTAGGTTATAACATTGTTGGGGCTGCATCTACAGGAGAAAAAGCCATTGAAATAGCTAACGAAACTAAACCCGATTTAGTGTTAATGGATATTATGCTCAAAGGAGATATGAGCGGTATTGAAACTGCCGAAAAAATAAAAGAAACCCTTAGTATTCCTGTAATATATTTAACAGCTTATGCCGACGAAAACACCTTGGCAAAAGCTAAAGTTACTGAGCCTTATGGATACATTATCAAGCCATTTAAAGAAATTGATTTACATACATCAATAGAAATGGCTCTTTACAAACATGGTAAAGAACAAGAAATTGTAAAAGAAAGAGATTTCCTTTATTCGTTAGTAGAAAACAAAGAAGGCGATGATAGCGTAATTTTTGTTAAGTCAAACTCTAGGTTGGTAAAAGTAAAATCAACCGACATTTTATTTGTTGAAGCCCTAAAAGATTATGTGGTAATTAATTTGGGAGACGTTAGATACACCATCCACTCTACCATGAAGGATATTGAGAAAAAACTACCAAGCAACGATTTTATTCGTGTTCACCGCTCTTATATTGTTCGATTGGATAAAATAAACGCCATCGAGCAAACCAACATAGTAATGGAAGGAGGTAAAAAACTCATTCCAATAGGCGGTTCTTACAAAGACGATTTATTCAATAAAATTAAAACCATTTAAATTTAAGAAGTGACTAGTAACTAGTCGCTAGTAACTAGTAAAAATGTTCAATCCAAATGAAGTCGGTGTTAATAACGGAAATATATTTGGTTTTCCGTACACCGTAGAAGAAAGCCATGTTGTAATTATACCAGTTTTATCTGATATAACTTGCTCCTATTCTAAAGGCACAGCAGAAGGTCCTCAAGCAATTTTAGAAGCATCTACACAGTTAGATTTTTATAGTCCTTATCTTAAAAATGCTTGGAATTATAAAGTTGCCATGCTGCCCATTGATGAAGAAGAGTTAGCAAACAACAGAAAAGTAGGCAATATAGCATCAGAATTAATTCAAAAATTAGAAAACGAAGAAGAACTTGATGCGAACGATTTAAAAAACTACCAAATAGTAAATGCCCATTGCAATGTGTTGAATATTGATGTGGAACAAAAAGCAACCAATTATTTAAACCAAAACAAGTTGGTTGCTGTTTTGGGCGGCGACCACAACTCTCCTTTAGGATTAATAAATGCTTTAGCAACCAAACACCATAAGTTTGGAATACTCCAAATAGACGCTCACGCCGATTTAAGAGAGGCTTACGAGGGTTTTGAATACTCGCACGCATCGATAATGTTTAATGCCCTTAAAAACCCTGATGTAAGCAAATTGGTACAGGTTGGCATTAGAGATATTTGTCCTGCCGAAATAGAAATGATAAAAAACTCCAAAGGACGAATCAAAACTTTTTTTGATTGGGACATAAAAGCCCAGCAATACGAAGGAAAAACCTGGGAAGATATTTGTGACGACATTATCGATGAATTGCCCGATTTGGTTTACATCAGTTACGATATTGATGGCTTAGACCCAAAACTTTGCCCCCACACCGGAACCCCTGTTGCTGGTGGTTTTGAAATAGAACAAATAAATTTTTTATTTAGCAAATTAGCAGAAAGTAAAAAAACAATTATTGGCTTCGATTTAAACGAAGTGGGCAATGTAGAGTGGGATGCCAATGTTGGCGCAAGAGTTTTGTATCGTTTATGCAACTTTTTAGCAAAAAGTAATTTTGCTAAAAAAGAAGGATAGTGTTGCTTTATTTTTATTAACCAACATTAAGCATGAAAGCGATATAGTACATTAGTTTATATATTACTTACAAAAACAAGAATAATCTACACATGAAAAAATACATTTATCTTTTTTTAGCTTTATGTTTATTAGGGGCAGCATATTTTATTTTTCCTTTAAAAACAGAAAAGGGAAGAGTAAAATTGATTGATGGAAAATTTGAACTCAATAAAGAACCGTTTTATCCTGTTGCTCTAAACTATATTATTTCTGTTCAGTCAAACCAACACAGTTTTTGGGCAACTTCTTGCAAAGACTATCAACCTAATTTTAAATATAACTTTTCTGATAAACTAACCGCCCAAAAACAATTAAGAGCCGAAATGAAATTAATTAAAGAACTCGGTTTTAATACGGTTAGATTGGTTGGAATGGGTGAGGCAATTGTTAATGAAAAAAACAACAATCAATTGGCAATTCGAGCTTTTAATATTAACACACAAGATACTCTTATTAACTTAGAAAACGATTCAATTTATGATCAATATTTTAATGAAATAAACGATTTGTTTACAATTATTGAAGAAGCAGGTTTAAAAGTAATTTTTTTAGTGAAAATAAGTCCTGTAACCGAAGATACCAAAAGGTTTTTAAGAAAATTTTCTAATTTTTTCAGAAATAACACCACTTTATTAGCTGTTGATGTTTTTAACGAACCGCTTTATTTTGATAAACCAGAAAAAGAGAAGAAAGAAGTTTACGATATTGTAAAAGATTGGAGAAAAACAATAAAAATGTATGCTCCAAATTTGCTTGTTACTATTGGTTTGGAAGGAATTAGAGAGGTATTTAGATGGGATCCAACTATTTTGGATGTAGATTTTATTTCTTACCATCCATACGAATATGAACCAGAACAAGTACGAAATGAAATTTATTGGTATGGAAAATACACCGAAAAACCATGGATTATTGGTGAAACAGCTATACCAGCTAACAACGATTCTATTACATACGAAGCACAACGTATTTTTGCAAAAAAAACCTTAGAACAAACATACAATTGTGGTGGTGTTGGGTACTCGTGGTGGCATTATAAAGATGTTGATTGGCACAAATATCACGCAAACTTTATGGGTATATTAACTTGGGAAGGACAAACCCTTACTGCTAACAAAGAAAGTGTGTATGGAACCATTAAACCATTAGCAAAAGCATTTGTAAATTATACTGTACCAACAAAAAAGGACAGCTGCATTTGTTTAGATAATTATTACAACTACACTAATGGAAAAGAATTTAGAATAGTAGGAACTATTTTAAACGAACAACAAAAACCAATAGAAGGAGCAGTAATATTGGCTTGGAACGAAAACTGGACACACTCTTATCATACCATTACCAAAGCTGATGGTAGTTTCGAATTATTAGGTACATACCCTTTTTATCATTGGATAACTTCTGCAGTAAAACACAGCACCATTCGTGGAGACATTAATCCTGATACGGCAAGAGTTGCGACCCATATACCAACCATAAATTTGGGTAAACTAAAAGTTGAGTATTTACCATTTATAAAAAAGTAGTTTGCTCTAACTTTATCAATCGAAACTTTTTATAATTATTAAGATATCTTTTTTGTTGTATAATTATTCATTTGAAAAGTATTTAAAGATAATTGCTCATAATTTCTAATTTAGCCAGAAAAAATTTAGTAATAAATTTGATGTTTAGATAGACGAATGGAAGTACGATTTAATCAGTTGCCCACAAAATTTTTAATTAACTATTTTATGGGTTTAAATTTAAAAGAGATAGTTTATTATTCAACTGTACTTACTATTATTGGTATTTCTTTTATTTATTATGCTCCTTGTAATCATATTTTATATAATTCCGACCACGCCATTCATGTGTTGATGTCAAAAAACATTGAATTTCCAAGAGATTTTTATTATTGGGGTCAAAATCGTTTAGGGAGTTTCTTTCCGATGGTAAGTTTTGTGTTTGGCAAAATCTTTAAATTCCATTTATTATATATCAACTCTTTTGTGCTTTATCTTTTTTTATTTACAAGCTTCGTGTTTTTATCTAAGCAGTTAAATAATTATTTTTTTAAGATTGCATTGTGTACGTTAATTTTTTTCCCCATAGGTGAATATAGAGCTTTAGTTTTAATAGGACATCCGTATTTTTCTCAATTATTGTCAGCAGTATTTTTTGTTTATTTCTTACACAAACTAAAAGAGTATTTAGTAAATCATTCTATTTTTAACAAGTCTGTTTTTCTAGTAGCTGTTTTGTTTAGCATGCTCTCTTTCATATTTTATTTTATTGGTGTTTGGATTTCAGAATTTAACCTAGTTTTCATTCTTATTCCTTTATTTTATCTAATTTTTGATAAATCATTACAAAATATTTTAATTAAAAATATTAAGAATAGTTGGTTTATTTTTTATACCCTTACAACAACGATTATTTTTTTTCTTGGGCTATTATTAATTAAAACAATAAAAGAATATTCAAATGATGACCACGTATATGACAATCCTTTTATTAACAAATTTGATGACCTTTATTTAAATATTGAATTTTTTCTAGCTAAGTTAAAGGGAACACTTTTGTTTAAAGACGATTCTTTAACAGAAAGTTTGTTTTACTGGAGCACAATATTTTTCACAATTCTTGTTATCTTATTAAAAACTCAAAAACTCAAAAACTCAAAAACTACCTTTATAAATGCAAATCTTCAAAATGCACTTTTTTTGGTTGTGATTTTCTCATCAATTGCTTTATTTTTTTCAACATGGAATTTGCGTTCAGAATTCTCGCCTCGCTATTTTACTTTAACTTATGTTATTTATTATTTTGCTCTTTTCTTGTCGTTAGATTATTGTGCTTTAAATAAAATATTAAAACTATTAATTGGCGTTATAGTTATCTATTTCGCAACCAGCTATAGTTATATTCACTATTTTACCAATAACGGACCCTCTGTTTTTAAACTATATAGTGATTTTAAAAAACTACCTAAAGGCACTCTAATTGGAGATTATTGGGATGTGTATAAGATTAGTTCTGTGGCAATTGATAATTTGGAACCGCTTCCTTACGATCACATGACCGTAAGAAACTGGAAATGGAAAAATGAGTTGTTGAATAACGAGAGATTCTATTTGTTAGATAATGAATTTCCTATTCCTGGAGGAATAAAAGACACTATTTTCCAATTTGGTTTATTTTTTAAAGCAACAGGAAATAGCTATAACTGTAATAACATAAAAGTTCTTGAGTATAAAAAATTGTTTCCAACCGTTTCTACTAAATACAAAATAAAGGCATCCAACGGGAATTATCTTTCTGTGGATAAGAGCAGTTTCTTGGTTTCTGCAATAGAACCAAATAGTAACAATGCTGATTTGTTTGAGCTTATCTTATTTCCAGAAGGAAAATATGCAATAAAATCTGATTTTGGCTATTTAGTCGTTAACGAAGGCGAAAATGAAAAAATATATGCTAATAGCAATCATATTTGGAGTTTAGAACTCTTTAATTTAGTTTTAAGCGAAAAAAACGGCGTAAACATAAAATCATTTAAGGGTAAGTTTGTTTGTGCTGATTTAGGCTTAGAAAATCTGCTCATTGCCAACAGGGATAAGCCTTTGGATTGGGAAAATTTTATTTTTGAAAAATAAGTTTAAAGAATTATTCTTAAGACATTAGTTAATCTCTTGAATTTTAAACCGCTCGTTTTCGCCAATTTCATCTGCTGTAGCGAAAACTTGAAGTGTTTTGGGGTTAACACTCCAATATTTACCATTAACGGCTTTAAATGCAACAAAATCATCATCTAACTTTATAGTATTAATTGTTTCCCAATTTCCAAAATGTTTTCTGTTTGCAAAAAGTTGTTGTTTGTCGTTTAACTCGGTGGTTACAAATAATTTTTCAAATGTTCGTAATGCAACATCACCATCTTCAAACGAAACAAGTGTAAAAGTTTCCCACAGCGAAGGTTCTCTTTTATCGGCCAAAATAGTTAAATCCCAATTTCTAGATAGATACGCGTCTTTAAACTTAATGAATACATCTTTACGAAAAAGTTCATTTTTACTTATTTCGTTAATAATACTAACATTATCAAGTGATTGATTGTGGTGATTTAGCCAATTGGTTAAATTATTTTGATCGAGGTTTGCAAAAAATGGCCAATAATGCTCTGGATAGGAGCCTGTATAAGCATTTACACAGTTTAAACCAAGGTTTTGACTGGCATGCATTGCATCAATGTTTATGTTTAATAACTTGTCGTCTAATATATTAAATGGCATATAGGCAACAGTTGTTGATTTAGGCTTAATTTGAGAAATAATGTTTTTCTCAACAATTTTTACTCTTTGTTGTGCCTCTTGTTTGTTAAACCGCATTAAATTGTTACCATAAATTAGGTTATCGGCAACAACCATAAAAGGCAATAATACAACAAGCCATTTTAAAGATTTATTTATCGTTGTTAATTCTTTAAAAACCATTACAGTAACAAGTATAAATAAAAATAACTCAGTGTTTATTATCCTATTTACCGACCTCATGGAAGAAAATCCTGGTAAAGAATAAATAAGTTTATAGAGTGTTATTCCGTTAAAATTGGTACTAAACAATAAACTGAAGAATAAACTCAGTAAAAATATACCCAGTATTTTTTTATTTTCTTTTGCTACTTTGCTTGAAAATAAAATGATTGGAGCCAACAAAAGTGTTAACCAAGGAATTATACCAATATATAAAAAGTGACACCACCATTCTTTCATCGTTTTTCCATGCTCCGATAAATCGCTCCAAAATACTGAAGATGAATCGGTAAAAAAATATGACTGAATTTTCGGTATTGTATTAACTACTTCTTCAAAAGTTCTTAATCCATGAACTTTAGAGTGTTCATAATAAGGAAGCATTAAAGGTAACATAGCTATACCGCCAATAAATGCAACAGATAATAATTGTAAAAATAATTTTCGATTAATCAAAAACACAAGATTTGATCTCTTGATTATTAAATATGAAATGAAGAAAAATAATAAAACATAAAAAGATAAAAATCCTAAATAGATTCCACAATAAAACTGGTAAACCAGCCCAAAAACAAAACCTGTAAAATAGCTTAATTTACCAATGTTTAAAAACATCCAAAGCCAATAAAACAAAAAAGGCAAAATAAATCGAGGAAGTGTTTGAACATTGTATATGTTTCCAACCAACATTATGGAGAATGCAAAAATGTATGCCCCAGAGCAAGCCAACAAATTATTTTTAAGCCATTTGTTTAAAACCCAATAAGTGGTTATAAAATTTAAAACAAACAACAATAATATCCATACTTGAAAAGCGGTTTCTTTATCAAAACCAACTAACCTTGATAGAATGTATAATGGAAGAGAGCCTAATAAATTATCGGAAAATGCGATGTTGTTTTGGTATGGAAACATAAAAGGAGCCGTCCAATAGCTGTCTAATTTACCTGTAAAATAAAGGTATCCGTGTTCTAAAATATAATTATTAAATCGTGCATCCCCTAGGTCACCAGGTATATACAAAAAATTTAATTCAAATACACTCAATGGGACAACATAAAGCCCTAGTATAAGAAATATTAAAGGAAAAATTTGTTTTTTTAATTGTTGAAAAATCACTATGTTAATTTTCGAGTTTAACTAATTTAAATTGTTCTCTTTCTCCAATTGTTTCAGCTGTGGCTGAAATTTTTAATGTGTTACTATCTACAGAAAAGTATTTACCGTTTTCTGCTTTTATGGCAATTATGTTGGGCTCTAAATATTCAATTATAAATGTTTCCCACGAATGTTTTTCTTTTCTAGTGGCAGTTACTTCGCCATTCATCCCTAAATCTGCTGATAATAAGTATTCGTCATAAGCAACAATTGAAATTTCATTTTTGTCAAAAATATTTACGATAAAAACTTCCCACGCATTAGCAACATCTTTATCAGCTATTATACTTCTGTCCCATTCTGTGCACAAGTATTTTCCATTAAATGCGATGAGGTTTACTTTTTGCGAATCTTTGCTAATTATTGATGATTTTTCTTTAACCTTATTTCCTCTGTATTTTGCTGCGTCATAATCTGCCCAGTCTAAATATTTCTCAAAATCAACCTTTCTGTGCATTATTCCAAATTGTTTAAAATACAATTTACTCGACATACTATCGTAGTGCAAACATTGATTTTCGAACTGATAAGTTTGAAAAATATTTAACCAAATAAAAAATAATGTTATTCCATAAAATAGATAGTTAACAATTCTTTTATCGTCTGCATATTTTACAAATGCAGCTAATGGTATTGCAAGCATGGCGTAGCTGTCAATCATAACTCGTTGACCATAGGTTCCTCCATACCACCAACACCACCAAGAAAAAATGATGTATATATTAAGCACTGTAAATATTGAAATTGGAACAAGAAGCTTCTTAAGTTTATCTTTCAAAAAATATAATCCTATAATTGAAAATGCCATAATAGGAGTATAAATTAACCAACCCTTTCTAAAGCTAAATAATCCCTCTAATATTTTTGGGTCAGTAAAATAAAATCCTTCCTCATTATAAGAATAATAAAGAAATTTACCTGAAACAATTTTCCAATACCAAAATTGCGGAAACCATACAAATAATGGAATTACAGCAAAAAATAAAAGCTTTACAAATTCCTTTTTAAAAAGAAAAAATCGTTCTTTAATATCTGTCCATGACGATATGCCATAAAATATAAAGAAGAAGATAATAATAACATTTGATGGACGAATTAGTGCAATTAATCCGAAAAGAAATGCTAAAATAATTGTGGCTTTATAGGATTGTTTTTCATACCATTTTATAGTATAATAAATAAAAATGGCAAACAATGCAAAGTTATAGGTGTGCGGATTTGGTGCAGATTGAGAAGAATATGCCAATAAATTTGTTCCTAATCCAACAGCTAATATTGTAATTGCTGAATGTTTGTCATTAAATCCTATTGAATTTAATATTTTCTTTAAAAAATTTAGCCCAATAAATAAATAAAATAGGGTACTTATTAAAAGAAAAACTTTATAGGGCTCGCTAAATCCATTTGCTGGATAATCGGTTAATAAAGCTACACCATGTGCTATAAAAAAGAATGGTGCATATAATATTGATAAACCACAACTAGCTTTTATTACTTTAACTCCTTTATCTGAGACATGCGATATCCAAATGAAATAGTAATTATCACCAAATCTGTAATCACTTTTCTCAATTTTTATATCATCATAAATAAATAGTAATGGTAGGTATTCGTAATAAGCGTGAACATCATGTTCAATAACTCTATCTTGTTTTTTCCAATTTTGTAAGCTTATTGTTATTACAAATGCTGTTAGAAAAACCAACCAAATTGAACTATTTGTTAAATTTAATTTCATAAACTATTAAAAGAAAAACGCTGTGCCTATTTTGTTTTCCAAACATTATATTTTAAAATGCAATATATAGCTCTAAATCCATCTTTCCAACCTATTTTTTTGCCTTCTTCATAGGTTCTGCCATAATATGAAATTCCTGTTTCGTAAATTCTGATGTTGTGAACTCTTGATAGTTTTGCTGTTAGTTCTGGTTCAAAACCAAATCGTTTTTCCTTTAATTTCAAACTTTTAGCAATATCACTTTTCATCAACTTGTAACATGTTTCCATGTCAGTTAAGTTTAAGTTGGTAAACATGTTAGATAAAAAAGTTAAAAACTTATTACCGATGGTGTGCCAAAAAAACAAAATACGATGTGGGTTTCCTCCCATAAATCTCGATCCATAAACCACATCTGCAAAACCTTCTACTATTGGTTTAAGCAAATCATTATATTCTCTAGGGTCGTATTCTAAGTCGGCGTCTTGAACAATTAAATATTCTCCTGTTGCTAATTCAATTGCTTTATGAATTGCTGCTCCTTTTCCTTGGTTGTATTCCTGGTTAAATAGACGAATATTCATTTCAGGGTTCTCTTTTATGTATTGTTCTATGGCCTCTTTAGTATTGTCTTTGGAGCAATCGTTTACAATAATAATTTCCTTTTTTATATCGTTTAAAAGTTTTACCTCTTTAACCTTGTTTAAGATAAGATGAATGGTTTTTCCTTCATTGTATGCAGGAATTAAGATGGATAGTATAAACATTATTTTAATATTTTAAAGATAAATTGTTCTGTGTTGTTAATAGTATCAGCTGTTGCATAAAGTCTTAAATCCTCTGCTCTAATGGTAACAAATTTCCCACTATTGGCTTTTATAGCAAGTGTCGAATCATTAATTTCAGTTAAACTAAATGTTTCCCACAAACTGTATTGCTCTCTATTTGATTCTATTTCTTGGTCGCTTCCTAAATCTGCAGATAAATATTTACCCGTATGTGCTTTAATAACGTAATTTCCATCTTTTAGTGAAAAGATCGTAAATTCTTCCCAAGTGCTTGCATTATCTTTGTCAGCGTAAATAAATTCGTCCCAATTAGATGATAGATATTTATTATTTACTGATTTAATATTAACTTTTGTCCCTTGTTCAGAAATACGCTCTATAACTGATGGTTCATTTTTGCAAGATGTGAAAAATGATAATAAAACACTAGCTACAATTATTGTTCTTTTCATTATTTTTTTTATTTAAGGCGACTAATTTAATACAATTTTAAACAATACGCTAAGTTTTTTTAAAACTTGCTAGAACACAACAGGTTATAAACAAGTTTAATCTGACGGGGTTTCTTAGAAAAAATAACATAGAATACTACAGAAGTACAAAACACGCTTAAAACGAATAAAAACAAGACAAATATATTTGGAGTTTACTAAAAATTCATTAATGTATTGATATTCAATACATTAATGAATTTTTAGTAAAATAGCTTTTATATTCATTTTATGAACAAAGCTCGAATTGACAAAATGAAATAATTGTTCCACGTGGAACAATTATTTCATGTGAATCATTAGTACCGAAATATCAGAAGCAGAAATTCCACTTATTCGAGAAGCTTGTCCTAAAGTGGTTGGTTTAATTCGTGAAAGTTTTTCAACTGCTTCAGCCGACAATGATGTTAATGATTTGTAATCGATATTGTCATATATTTTAATGTTTTCCAATCGCATCATTTTATCTGCCACTTCTTTTTCACGAGCAATGTAACCATTGTATTTCATTAAAATTTCTGCTGCTTCAAGAACATCTTCGTTTGTATCTGCTAAAGATTTTGACAAAGATTTGCTGTTCTTTATAATTTCTGCAATTGTAATGTTTGGTCGTGTTACCACAGTTGAAGCTTTTACTTTTTGTTTTATTGTAGAAGAATTTTGACTTTCTAAATAGGTGTTTACCTCTTCTGGAATTAAACTCGTTTCATCAAATTGCTTGATGATGTTGTTCACTTGTTCATTCTTTTTTTCTACTTTTTTTAACATTTCATCTGTAGCTAAACCGAGTTGATGTGATAATGGAGTTAAACGAACGTCTGCATTATCTTGTCGCAACAAAATACGATATTCGGCTCTTGAAGTAAACATTCGATAAGGTTCGGTTGTACCTTTTGTAATTAAATCGTCAATTAAAACACCTATATAGGCTTCATCTCTTTTTAATACAAAAGCATCTAATTCATTCGCTTTTTGATGTGCATTTATTCCTGCTATTATACCTTGACCAGCAGCTTCTTCATATCCTGTTGTGCCGTTTATTTGTCCAGCAAAATACAGGTTTTCAATGGCTTTTGTTTCAAGTGTATTTATTAATTGTGTAGGTTGAAAGAAATCATATTCTATTGCATATCCTGGTCGAAACATTTTGGCATGTTCAAACCCAGGAATTAGTCGCATCGCTTTATATTGAACATCTTCAGGTAATGATGTAGAAAAACCGTTTACATAAATTTCAACTGTATCCCAACCTTCTGGTTCTATAAACAATTGGTGTCTTTCTCGCTCAGAAAATCGAACAATTTTATCTTCAATTGAAGGACAATATCTAGGCCCTAATCCTTGTATACGACCTGTAAACATTGGTGATTTTTCAAAACCTGTTCTTAAAATATCATGTACTTCGTCGTTGGTATAAGTAATAAAACAACTGCGTTGTTTATAGAGCGGTTTGGTGTCAGAAAACGAAAATTTTGAAGGTTTTTCATCTCCTGGCTGTTCTTCCATTTTTGTGTAATCTAAGCTTCTTCCGTCAACTCGTGGAGGTGTTCCTGTTTTCATTCGCCCTGAAGTTAAACCAAACGAAACTAATTGTTCGGTTATTCCTGTAGAAGGTTTATCGCCAGCCCTACCGCCTCCAAAGTGTTTTTCACCTATATGAATTAATCCATTTAAAAAAGTACCGTTAGTTAAAACTACTGCTTTTGCTTTAAATTCGACACCAATTTGTGTTTTAACTCCTTTACAAATGCCTTTTTCAATGATTAGTTCTGTAACCATATCTTGCCAAAAGTCGACATTTGGAGTTTCCTCTAGTTTTAAACGCCAAATATTAGAAAACATCATTCTATCGTTTTGAGTTCTTGGGCTCCACATAGCTGGTCCTTTAGATCTGTTTAGCATTTTAAACTGAATTGCACTTTTATCACTTACAATTCCTGAATAGCCACCTAAAGCATCAATTTCTCTAACAATTTGTCCTTTTGCTACACCTCCCATTGCCGGGTTACACGACATTTGTGCAATTGCATTCATGTTCATGGTAATTAATAGGGTTTTGGAGCCTAAATTTGCAGCTGCAGCTGCTGCTTCACAGCCGGCATGACCAGCACCAACAACGATTACGTCGTAATTTTTTTCCATAAATAATTTTATTGTTTCACGTGGAACAGTGTTAGTTATTAGTTCACAGTCTTCAGTCTTCAATTTTTGCAAATTGAAGATTGAGGACTGAGGATTGAAGACTGAGGATTCTTTTTCATCTCCAACCCTAAACTTCCAACTTCAGCCTTCTAACCTATTTCACCTTGCAAAGTTAAATAAAAATCTTCCTTGCTTCGCATTACTTGTTTTTGTTCGGGGGTTTTATCTTTATATCCTAAAAGGTGCAAAACACCATGTATAATAACTCTCGACAATTCGTTTTTAAATGTGGTTTTAAACTTAATGGCGTTTTCTTTTACCCTATCAATACTTATAAAAATATCGCCTGAAACAACTGATTTTTCTGTGTAGTCGAAAGTTATGATATCGGTATAAGTATCATGATTTAAGTATTCTAAATTCATTTGATACAAGTATTCGTCAGTGCAAAAAATGTATGAAATTTCTGTTGCTGATTTAGCTTCTTGTTGAATAGTATTTTTTATCCAATCTATAATTTGTTGTTCATTTTCTAGCTGAAAATCAACATCTTCTGAATGAAAAGAAATGCTTAACGACAAAACCTTAATTAATTGATAATGTGAATTTTAACTTAACAGTTGTGCCGTTGTCTTCAAAAACAACTTCGTCCGCAAGGTTTTTCATTAAAAAAACCCCTCTTCCGTTTAATTTGCCAATATTTTCTGGTTTTGTGGGGTCTGGTATTTTAGCGAAATCAAAACCAAAACCTTCATCTTTTACTATAAAAAGAACTTCGTTTTGTTTGGTTTTACAACTCAAATAAACGTGTTTTGAAGGGTCTTGTTTGTTTCCATGAACAATAGCATTGTTAACGGCTTCGGTAAGTGCAATTAGCATGTTTCCATAGTAATCTTCATTAATAGCATGTTTTTCGCAAACTTCATCTATTAATTTTTCTATTCGATTGATGTTGTTTAACTTAGATTCGAATTCTAGTTGCTCTGACATGTGTTCTAAAACGCTCATTTGGATAAATTTTGGAAATACATCGAAACTTTATTTTTATAAAAATTATTAAAGTTTGGAGGTGTTGTTTTTAATAATTCAACCTCCGATTCTTTTTTTATGTTATACTTAAAAAACTCTTCCGCACTCATCATGGGTTTATCTTTTCCCTGTTTTGATTCACGTTTATCGTCTAATTCTCGTTCTCTTTCTGCTTTTTCTGATTCTAATAAACGGGTTAAAATTTCTTTTTGTCTGTTTAAAGTTTGTTGAGTGATACGTTTATTAACTAAATCGGTTTCAGTTTCTTCCATTAATTTTGATAATTGATTTGCTCCATTCTTTCCGTTTTGATCCATCGATTCTCGCATTTTTTGTAATTGTTCTCTAATTTTGGCTTGTTCGGCTGCCATTTTTGCAAACGATTCGCTTGAACCTCCTTGCCCACCTGGTAAGTTCATAGGATTTTGACCTTCTTTTTCGCCCGGTTTTTTACCGCCTTTTTCTAATGCTTTTTGTAAATCTTCTAACTGTTTATTGAGTTGTTCTTGTAATTTTTTCATTGAAGCAGCCGATTGTCCCGGTTTTGGTTTTCCTGTTGAACCTGGTTTATCACAACTTCCTTCGCCTTGTTTTTGTTGAGCTTGTTGTTGCATTTGTTGAAGAGCTTCATCAAACAATAACGCTAAATTGTTTATAGAAGTCATCACATACTGTTGTTTTGAAGTTGCCATTGGTTTCAACCGTTCTGCCATAAACTCAATTGCTTTTTGCATGTTAAAATTTATGGCACTAATTTCTTCGTTAATTGCAGATTCTAATTGAATAACTCTTTTGCTAAGAGCAAACAAGGAATCTTCAACCATTTTAGCATCGTCTTTTAATTTCTTTTGTCTTTGAATTAATTTAATATAATCTGGAGATTCATTTTTTACTGCCTTAAATAGCTCCATTAAGCCTTCTTGCTCGAATGATATGTAAAGTAAATTATCGAGCAACTGACGCAAGGATTCCATGTCTTCTGCCGATTCGGACGAATTGGATTGCATGGCTGCTAATTGTTGCGACATTTCTTGCATTTTTTCGGCAGCATTTTTTTGATTTTCAGAAGCTTTCTTGTTTTTATTGTCTTTTATTTGTTCCGAGCCTTGTTGCATTTGTTCAGAAACCTGCTGCTGTTTCTCTTTGGTATCTTCCATTCCTTTAGGTCTTTCCAACTCTTCATCTTTCTTCTTTAACTCATCAAGTTCTTTTTTTAACTCATCAAATTCTTTATTTAATTCCTCTTGTTTTTTTGCCAGTTCTTCATTCGATTCTTTTTTATCTTTGGTTTGGTCAGCTAATTTTTCTTGTTTCTCAGCCAATTTATCAAGCTTGTTTTTTACATCTTCTAATTTTTGTTCAAACTCTAGTTGCTTAAATAACTCAAGCGAACGATCGAGTTCTTTTTCTAAATCTTTGTTTGATAAATCCATTTTCTCAACCTCATTATTCAGCATGTTTTTATCTAGCTTTTGCATCATTTCTTCCAGCTTCTTCATCATTTCCTTCATTTCATCCGACATCAAATCTTCGAAGAGTTTTTCCAATTGTTCTTGTTTTTTAAGAATTTCTTCGTTGTATTGTTTAAACTCATTTTGTTGTTGGTTATTTTTTTGATTTTCATGAGTTAATTCATCCACTTTTCGTTCCAACTCTTTTTGTTTATCCAACAATTCTTGAATTTTCTTTTTTTCTTCCCAACCCAATTCTTTTTTCTCATTCAGTTTCTTTTTTAAATCATTCAGGTCTTTTTGCAATTTCTTCGCATCTTTAATGCTTTCCGACAATAAATTTTTTATGGTTTCATTGCTTTGTGATGTGTTTTGTTCTAATTCTTTAATGGTTTTGGCTTTAAATGTTTTAGTGGCAGATTTTGCAGATTTTCGTCCGTTAACACCATCATTATCAAACACTTCAAAATAATAAACAACCTCATCGCCAGGTAAAATATTTAGCGATTCGATACTCCAAAAGTGGAAAAACTCATCGGTATTTGTTGCTTTATTAAAGGGCAAGAAAACTTGAATATTTTGATTTCTATTTGGTAGTGAATCAATAACGGTAACAATACGAGCATTAAAAGATAAGCCAGAAAACCCATAATCGTCGTTAATTAATCCTTTAAAATACATTCGTTTATTGTTCAACGAATCTTGTGTTTCTTGTACTTCAATGGTTGGATATTGGTCTTTAACTACATGAATATTGTATTTTAGGGTGTCTGTTGCCGAAATAAATTTATTGAATGGTAAAACAGAATAGCTAAAACTTTGTTTTGCAGAAGTAGTGAATGTAACTTGTTTATTTGTTGCTGAAAGTTGCAACGATGTATCTAAAATGCTAAATAATAAATAATCAGCATCTTCGGTAAAAAACTCCCATTTTATTTTCGTGCCTTCAGGAACAGTAAAATCGCCCACATTTTGAAGCTTTTCGTTTACTTTTCCGATGTATTTAGGATAGTCTAACTGTACATTAAAATTGGTTAATAAAGGATTTGGGGTAACTTCAAGCATAAACTCATCGGAATAAAATCCGTTGGCAAACAAGGTAAATGTAGTATTGGCTGTTACGTTCTTAAATGTGTACGTAAAATTTCGTTTATCCAATTTGGTTAAGGAAGTTTTGCTGTTGTTTTGAACTACATAAACTTTATCAGGCAATTGATTTCCAGAAATAGAAACCTCTAAAACAAAATCCTTGTTTTTTAGCACTTTTAGATTTTTGTTGCTGATGTTAAACTGAAAAGGAGCAATTGGTTTAATGTTTTCGCTGTAATTAACCAATCGACTAGTGCCAACGGTAAAAACATCGGCGTTAAAAGTTGAAATCAATAACAAAAGGAAAAACGGAACAAATGCATATTTTAAATACTTGGTATTTTCCTTAAAATCTACAGCGTTTACAAATGGTACAGGTTTTAGTTCGGCAGATTTTTGGTCGATACCTGCCAATATCAATTGATTGGAATGTTGGGTTGCTAATTCTTTTAATTGCAACACGTTAATCAACTTGTCTTTTACTTCGGTAAAGTGTTTTCCAATAATTTCGGCTGCTTGCTGATGATTAATTATTTTTCCGAATTTGTAGAGTTTAGTAATTGGAAGAACGATGTAATAAGCTAAAACATAAAGCGTAATAATAAAAAAGGAATAAAACAAAATGGTTCTTCCCAAAATGTTAAACTGAGCAAAATACTCGATAGTAGTAAAAAAAATAAAAGCAGCCAACACCAACGTAATAGCATAAATACCACCTTTTAAGAGCTGGTTTTTGTAATACTTTCTGATAAAAGCATCTAGTTTATGTATTAACTCTTGATAGTTATTCATAGCTCGTTAAACGAAAATTTGATTCGTTTGTTTTAACCTATAAAGTTCTGATTTTTTATGATTGGTTGGTTAATCCTTTTTTAAAAGTAAATCCACAATAGTTTGTGGCTTAATTTTACTGATACAATCGCAATCCAAACCATTCAAACATTTTTCGCAATTTGTATAAAAACTTAGTGAGCTAAAATTACCATTTTGCTAATACTTCATCGAGCGTCCAAACAGGTATGTAGATAATGCCATCTTTATTAGAAAAAGGAAGTTCATCCATACAAATTATCCATTTTTCGTAATTATCTTTAATTGCAAGCAATGAAGATTGTTCTCTATTGTTGGTTTTTTCATTTTCGGTGGTAAAAGCTACTTGGATGTATATTTTTTTGCCATTTTTTTGTGCAACAAAATCTATTTCTTGGTTTCTTAAATGCCCAATATATGTAACAAAACCATGATTTATTAATTGAAGGTAAACTAAGTTTTCTAATAAATAGCCAAAACCCTGTGTATAACCAGAATACAAGTAATTTTTAAAAGATAAATCATTTAAATAATACTTTACATTTCCTCCCAAAATTTCTTTTCCTTTTAAATCGAATCTTTCGCAACGGTATATAATGAAAGTTTGTTGAATGTATTCTATATAGTTAGCAATGGTATCAAAACTTGTTTTTCTTTTTTTATCTTTATAATAATTTACCAAATTAGTAATAGAAGTTAGTGTAGATACATTGTTTACTAAATAAGAAAACACATCCAATAATAGAGCAGCATCTTTTATTTGGTGGCGTTGAATAACATCTCTAAGCAAAACAGTATCTCTTAAAGCAGCTATATAATGACGTTTGGTTTCTTCGTTAGGTAAATGAAATAGTTCTGGTAATCCACCCGTTTGAAGATAGTTTAGATATGAAGCTCGATTTAATTTAATATTCAAAAAGTTACAATACTCGCTAAAACTGAAAGGTAGCACCATAATTTGCACATATCTCCCAGAAAGTAAGGTTGATAATTCGCCTGATAACAGCTCAGAATTTGAGCCTGTAATTACAATTTCAATATCTTGAGTAAAATCTTGTGATAGTGAATTAATTGTTTTTTCCCATCCAACAATTTGCTGTATTTCATCAATAAAAAGATAGTATTTTCCTTTTAGTTTAAAATGACTTTTATATTGGTGAATAAATTCGTTTAATTTTTTGTAATCGGTTAGAAAGTCGTATTCTAAATATTCTGTATTTATGTATAAGGTGTTTAATGGAGAAACTCCATTAACAATGAGTTGTTCAATGTATTGACGTAATACATAACTTTTTCCAACTCTTCTTTGTCCCACCAAAACTTTTACTAATCGATTGTCGTTAAACTGTTGCAACCAGCCCAAATACTTCAGTCTAATATAGCCTGTTTTTGGTGTTGAACTCCAAAAGTTATATTTATCTATTTTGTCAAAAACATTATCCATAAATGAATTTATTGTCAATATTACAAAATATTCATTTAAAAACGAATTATTTGTTATTCATTAATTAAAAATTCTAAACTTAGAATAGGTTAATCCTTTTTTAAAAGTAAATCAACAACAGTTTGTGGTTCAATTTTACTGATACAATCGCAATCCAAACCTTTTGAACATTTTTCGCAATTTGCATCAAAAACTATGGCTTGAGCAAATTGTCCAACTGGTTTCCATCTGCCTGGATGAATAGGTCGTTTTGGAGAATACAAACCAATTGCTTTTTTGTTTAGTGCCGAAGCAATGTGCAACGGACCGGTGCTTGCAGCAACCAATCCATCGGCATAAGCAATAAAAGCAATAAAATCGGTTAAGCTTAATTTTCCGATAAGCGAAACTACATTTTCATCAAAACCAAATGTATTTCCTATCAATTTGCCTTCTTCTTCCGTTCCTGAAATAAACACTTTAAATCGGTCTTTTGGCAACAGCTCCACTAATTTAGCATAATTATTTAAACCCCATTCTTTAGCACTTCCTTTCGATTTTGGATGAAGAATCACATTAAATCGATTGGTGTCTATCAACTCATTTAATTCTGGGTTTAATGGCGGTATTTTTTCAAATCCATAGTAATTAGCTATTTCGTTTAACTCAACAATTGTTGAAATACCAAGTGGTTGAAGTAGTTTTAAGTTTAATTGGCTTTCGTGCAAATCGGATTTTTTACGAGAAAAATACACTTTTTTGTTGCATGTAAAAAGATGCTGAAACCTACCTAAAGTGCCAATTCGTATGGGTATTTGAGCTGCTTTTACCAGTTTTGCCACTTCTTTGTTCGGAAAAACATGAATAAAAACTTCGGCTTTATAACTTTTTAAAACTTCTACTTTGTTGGGTAATTTTTGTAATTCGTCCCAATTGATAAATTCATTAACATGTTTACTTAAGGCAATAACAGGTTGTGTATAGGTTTTTCCTAAAAAAATAATTTTTGATTTGGGGTAAAATTTTTTTATTAAACCAGCCATTGGTAAAGTAAGCACCACATCACCAATGCTATCTGTTCTACTTATGATAATGGTTTTATTTTTCACTTGAAGATGACAACTGTTTTAGTTTAGCATACTTTAAAAAAGTGGCGTGTGATGAAATAATGGAAATAATAAATCCGTAATAACCATCTAAAAAACCCAATTTAAAAACATAATCGCGAAAAAATTTGATGATGGGGTTTATTGATATTTTTAAAAAAGAACTTCTTTTTCCTTCAGCAAAGGCGGCTTTTGCAGCTATGTCGGTAAAATAGTTTACTTGCTTAATGTGGTCGGAAATAGAGTAGTAGCTGTAATGTAAAATATCGTGGTTGATGTGTTTTATTTTGTTCGATTCTACTTCGTACCTGTCGTGTGGATTGGTTCCTTTCCATGAGCCTTTTCGGCTATCCCACAATCGTAATTTTACATCGGGATACCAGCCACAATGTTTAATCCATTTGCCACAGTAGTTAGTTAATCGGTTAAAACTGTAGCCATCAAATTGCCAATTGTTTTTAATTTGTTCTATTTCTTTGGCTAGTTCGGGAGTTAATGCTTCATCAGCATCGAGCGACAAAATGTAAGGAGAAGAAGCTTGAGTAATTGCCCAATTTTTTTGTTCGATATGCCCATCGAATTGGTGTTCAATAAATTTTACTCCAAATTTTAAGCAAATTTCTTTGGTTTTATCGGTTGAAAACGAATCGACCACCACAATTTCGTCGGCAATAGTTTTGACAGAAGATAAACATCGTTCAATGTTTTTTTCTTCATTAAAAGTGATAATGACAACCGAAAGTTGAATTTGCATGGTACAAATTAACGAAAAGCAAAGGAATTATTGTTTTGCTTTTTTTAAAGTAAACGAAAAAGTAGAACCAACATCAACTGTGCTTCTTAAATTGATGGTTTGTTGGTGAGCTTCAATAATGTGTTTTACAATAGACAGCCCTAAACCAGTTCCTCCGCTATCTCTTGCTCTCCCTCTATCAGTTCGGTAAAAACGCTCGAACAACCGTTTATGGTGTTTTTCTTCAATTCCTTGTCCGTTATCGGCTACTTCTACTAAAATATTTTCATCCATGTCGTAAAACTTTATTTTAGTTTCGCCGCCATCTTTACCGTATTTTATAGAGTTTACAATAAGGTTAACCAATACTTGATTTATTTTATCGGCATCAGCCATTACCCAAACAGACTTGTTTAGAGTATTTTGAATGGTTAATTTGATGTTTTTTTCTTGGGCTTTTCTTTCTAAAGAAGATAAAACATCTTGAGTTAAATCAATGATGTTTACTTTTTTTAAGTGCATTTCTATAACTCCTGATTCTAAATTACTGATGATGTCTAAATCTTCAATTAGAGCAATCATTCTGTCCACACTTTTGTTGGCTCTGGCAAGGTAATCCATGTTTATTTTTTCGTCGTAAAGTCCGCCTTCTATAAGGGTTAATAAATAACCTTGTATGTTAAAAATTGGAGTTTTTAGTTCGTGAGAAACATTGCCAACAAATTCTCGCCGATACGATTCCATGTCTTTTAATCGCTCTATTTCCAATTTGTTTTTTTGATCCCAATCAATTACCTCCTGACTAACTTGGCTGATAATGTCTTTATTTAAACTAAAATCGGACAAAGCATCGTCTTTGTTCAATTTTAAGTTGTGAATGGTTCTGTAAATGAGTTTAATTTTTTTATAAATAAATTGCTCGATAGCAATTAAAAACCCGAAATAGGAGATAACGAGTGAAGAAACAAAAACCAAAAACAACGAAAGAAAATGAATGGATTCAGAGAAAAATTCGGCAAGAAAAACAATAACAGTTACTGATGTGGCAACAAATAGTGATATTCTAAATGCAATGCCTTTTGGGGTAAGGTTTTTCACGAAACAAAATTAATAAATTATAGTAAATGTGCTTTTAAGTTTATTGATTTTTGAAAAAACTATCGTAATGTTGAACTAATTAAAGAGTTTTTTATAC
>JABTUP010000040.1 GCA_015075325.1 Flavobacteriales bacterium
TGTCTTGTGTCATTGTCTGCTCGTTTTTTCTGTCCGTTTGGTCTTGGTAGTGTCGTCCGTTACCATTGCTGCCAACGTTCAAGAGTAGCTGACGTTTCAAAGCTGGCGTGAACTTTGCTTTTGTTTGCAAAGTTCATGACAGATTTGAAATGTGGTGAAACCCAAGCCACCGAATCTTCTCTCGGTGGCGCAGCAGCTCACTCTTTGTTGTCCGATCGTTTTAGCCTCCGTATAACGATAACTCCTATTGACGCTGGTTTACTATGAATAGCCTCGACACGATGTCGAGTGTATTAGTAAATATTTATATACAACTGGAATAAGGTAAAGATTTTATGTATTCTTCCATAAAACTCCAATTAGGATTTCCTTTTTTATCAACAGGTAATTTGATGATTGTCTTTTTCATTCGAGTAGTTCCAAATTTTCTTCCATATGCATATCTGTATTTTTCCTTTTCAATTAACACCGAGAGGAATAAACCAATAAATTTATTAAAGACAAATTTCGGTTTAAAAATTCTTATATCGTCTGGTGATGCACAGAAGTCTAGTGGTTGATAAAAAGTAGAACCGACAGAACCGTTTCTCGCAACGGTTAAGCAATTATTTTCATTTGTTGCTTCATTACTAATAAAAGATGCTATACCATTATTTGATTGTGTTGAAGAAATATATGGTACATTACCAACTTCAATGCTATCGGTTAAATTTTCATCTTTACTCGAATAAATATCAAAAATATATGATAATTCAAATTCCTTCCAATCTTCAATATTTAACTTAATATTTTTTTTGTTTAAAGGTTCTTTTTTAAAGGGTATAGATGCCGCATATTTTTTTATAAATTTTGGTATCTCTTTTAAGTCAGGAACTAGTAAATTATCAAAAGTAGAATTTGCTTCTCTTGAGTGAGAATGATATCTAAATCTATTATTTTCTATAGCAACACAATAAAATAATTTTTCTTCAATACTCATTTCTATTTTTGCTCTTAATACTTTTATGTTTTGAGCTGTATAAAAATGTTCAGGTTGAACAAAAGAAGATAATAGATAACTTCCACCCATAGTTACGGTAATAAGACCTGGTTCAAAAGGATCAATCTCATTAAACCGTTCTACCTTCGCCATAAACCCATTGTTCTGAGAACTACGACTAATAAAATTTATTCCTTCTTCTTGATTTATTGAAACATCCATTTTAGAAAAATCAAACTGATTACCATATTTTATATCAAAGAGCTCGCTTATAACTATCATTAAGTGCCTACTTTATTTAAAAATTTAAAAGCAATAAACTCATTTACTTTACTCTCGAAATCTTTCTCTGATATTACAGAGTAGTCTGTCTCCATATAGGCTTCTGCACACCATTCATTTTCAGCAATAACCTCTTGCTTGATAGATAATCCTGGTATTTCATCGAAACTATTATATGCAGATAGCCATTTTTCTTTAATAGAGTTCCACTTATTTCTAGCATCTATTCGTCCTCTATGTTTTCGTTTTTCAAAACCATCATTTTTAAAATATCCAAACCATGTTTTTTTACCTTCATTTTTTTCATTTGCTTTAAATATCATTATTGCTGTAACGACTCCGACAGGATAGAACAAGTCGTCAGGCATAGATAATACTGCTATTAATCTGTGCTTTTCTAATATACGTCTTTTAGTAGCTATTAGTTCTTTCTCATTTTTTATGGCACAACTCATTTGAACAATTGCTACAACAACACCATTTTGAGAAGATACTACATTTAATGCATGTTCAATAAAACGCATCTGACCATCAGTACCTACATCATAAGGAGGGTTTAAAAATGCGACATCAGGCTTATGATTTTTTATAATTATATTTTCAAATGCAAAGCAATCTCCATTATAAATATTTGATTTTCCATCTCCTCTCATCATCATATTTGAACAAGCATAAGTAAACATAGACGGTCTTAATTCGACTCCTATAAGCTGATTAGCTTTAATCTCAGCCTTTTTTGTGCTATTATTTCCAGCTAGGCTTAACATTCTTTTCATTCCAGCGATTAAAAAACCACCTGTTCCACAAACTGGATCATAGATTATACTATTTTTATTTATCTTTGCTAGGTCACAAAAAAAATCCGTGATGTGAAAAGGAGTAAGTACTAGTCCTTGGCTCTGCTCACTTCCTGCATATCGTATAAACTCAGTATAAAAACGACCAAGTACATCAAATCCAGATTGTTCCATATCTATTAATGGAAATACATTATCATGAAGGTAGGATATAATTTCCTTATTTACTTCTATGGATTTTTCTCTTTCTTTTCTATTCTTATGTTTTATTTCATCAGAATTGAAAATTGGTTCATTTAATATTGTACTGTATTCACCAATCATCGAATCTTTGCTTTTTACTGAATTTGATGATAAGACATTTTCTATAGCATTCAGCATGGCTTTTACTAAATTCTTAGATGTCGTATGCTCTTTATAACCACTTTTAAATGGATTATCTAACAATGAAAGTAGTATGGCACTTACCATAGTACATCTTTTGATTTCAGTCACGGAATAAGACTGATATAACTCATTAAGATAAATGGCTTTTTGAACGATATCAACGTTTTTTAAATTTTCAGAAAACTGTTCGTTCTTAAACAGTTTAAGATAATCATTTACTGAAAGAAGATTTTTATCTTCTTTGCTTTCAGAATAGGATTTAGCACCCTTTTTAAATATAAAATGAGAAACTATTAGTTCACTCTTAGTCTCTCCACTTACTGCGATAGCAATTACATCAAAATTCTTGGATAAATTTTTAGCGTAATGCAAAACTCCGTCAACAGCAAAGTCTTTAGGGTTGTCAAGCTTTTTGCTCTTATGAGATGATGTCATTGCTTTACATTCAATGACAATGAGATAATCCATATTACCAGCGGGAAAAGTAATTACAAATTCAGGTCTTCCTATCCCAGAACCAGATTTAGATGACTGTTGTAATAATTCATTTACCCTACGGTTAGAGGATTTCTGCTCTTCAAGTTTAATTACACTAAAAAGTGGGTCTCTTTTGAAGTGTTCCCTAACAATATCTTCCGTTTTTTTTTCATTTGCCATAGTAAAATTGTCGGAAATCCTTTGAAGTTTAGGAGTTTATTCTCAATTAGACATAATATTTTTATACATCTTGAATTTCCACAAAAAAGAATCTCCTATTTGAAAAAAATAGAGTCTTTCCGAGACACGATGTCGAGGAAACCTACACAAATAAAGTCCCAAGCGTCAATCCTCTTTCGGTTCAAGGCTGAGGCTAAAATGTCGGACAACGGTTCTGGTATTTATGAAGGGCGGGATTAGATGTACAAAAGTTAAGCTTTGCACTACCGCTTAATAGAATTACTGTCGCTGAAATTATGACGTTCAGCCCGCCTTTAATAAATACCATGTTAGCGGTTCGTTGTTGTTTTCGTGTATTTTTTTATTCGTGATAACCCTTTTTTACTTGTCGTTTTGAAATCCACCAATAATTTCCACAAGGGTCAATTATACCCGATTGTCTGTCTTCGTATGGCATATCTGCTGGTTCAAATTCAATTTTCGCTCCATTGTCAACGGCTCTTTGATGAACAGCTTCTACATCGTCAACGAAAAGATAAAGTGCTGTTCTCATTCCTTCAAATTGTTCTCTGGCTTGACTAATCATAAAGCAAGTGTCGCCTATTTGCAGAATACAGTTTGCTATATCTCCATTGGTTGGGTTTACAGAACGGTTAATTTCTTTCGCAAAAAAGGCATTTTTCAGAAAGTCAATTAAGAGTTGTGGTTTGTCAACAAAAAGATATGGAGTAACTGTATGAAAGTTGTCAGGTTTGTATGTATTAAGTATGTCGTTCATTTTTTACATTTTTAGGTTTAGAATTTACTTATCTTTTTTATTCAGTCATTTTTAGGGGTGCGTTTTTCTACAATGACCGCTAACGGTTTCGGGCTTTGCGAAGGTGGCGATTTTTACCACAAATCTTTATGCGTAGAACTACATTTAGATTAACCACAAATGTGGCTGCGGAGCACTGAACCGCCACTTTTGCCAAACCCGTGTTATGGGCTGGTTATTTCTTAGGACTTTTATAAATCAAACATGTTCCTTCGTCATAAAAACCACCATAATTATCATTTGTTCCGGAAGGGAGGGAAAGAATTATCCCATTATTCTCCCAGTATGCGTTACCACGGTCTATTCCTAAAAACTTCCATTCATTATTTTGCTTTAACGCTTTCATAGTTAATTGGACTTCATCTTTGTTTAAGAACATAGAAAATTGTACTGCCCCACTTTCAAATTTTTCTAAATCGACATTAAATTTATTTTTGTCTTTTTCAAGGGAATGATAATTAATACAATTTTCACCCTCCCCGTTGGGTTTAGGGTTGTATAAGTTTCTAAAAGACATATTCTTCTGTGTAAATCCACTCACCTTCATTAATACTTGTACATCATTTTTTAATGAATTAATGTCATCTTTGCGAATACTATTTGAAATTTTATTGTAAAACTCAATATTACAAGGCTTAATCAGGTAAGGGGTAGTTCTACCGATGGAATCAATCTTTCCTTGATTAAATTTCAAATTGTTGTTCGTATCAACGTATTCTTCAGAGGCTTTTACAAGTTTTTTGTAGGATTTGTCAAGTGCTGTTAGGTTTCCATCAGAGTCTTTTAAACCAGTATGTTTTTCATATTTGTAATTGTTAATTTCTGGCAACCACGAGATTGTTTCGTAGGTCACAGTTCCTTTAAAGGTGCATTTTTTACAGTCTTTTGAATTATTATTACCATTCTTGCAAATTTCACAGTTAAAATAAGTTGTTATTGAGGCTCTATAGTCGAAACCATAATGTGCTTTTAATTCTATCAATTTATTCGACAATTGTACTTTAACAGTTAAATAAGTCGTCTCTTCTGATAAATAGAGACCTCCGAAATCTTTTTTTGATGAAACAAACAATGTGTCTGAAAGTTTGTATTCAAAGTTCTTTCGTGCAAAAAACTGATTGTTTCTGCAATAAGCTGTTACTCCTTGAAAACTAATTTCATCAGCAACTGGAGGGACAAATGTTTTTCCGTTACCCGTAATTGCGCCTAATTTGTTGTTATCCGACTTGTAAATTTTTATACCATTCCAAAAATTTTCTAGTTCTGTCGCTTTGCTCTTGCTTTCAATGTAGATGTCTTCGATGTAACCCAAATCTTTTTTATTGCTAACAGAAAAAAAACGTTTTTTCCCATTGGATAATGTTCCTATCAGAACATCTTTAGAGCCAATAAGGGAAGAAATGGTAAGGTATTCATATTTGAAGGACATGTAATCATCCGGTTCTACCAAAGTGGTGCCATTATTCAAAACAACCCCGAATTTTTTGTCTTTAGAAAAACCCAGAATATTATCCGGAAGAGCAGAAGTTCTTTCTCCTTCTTCAATTCTAAAAAGAGAATCGTAAATCGGGGTGATTTTTGTTTTGCCTATTTCAAATCCCCATTTATTGTTTATAAAAGTTGGTATTATTCCTGACGGAAGTAACGATTTGAAAGTCTGTAATTGAGAACTGTTAATATTTTCTAATATTAGCAATCTTTCGCTGCCTTTATAAATGTCGAATAATGATTCTTTTTCACATATCAGATAACGGTAATAAAAATCTTCAATTTTGCTGTACCTAGCAGGAACTATCCAAGTGTCACCATGTTTAATTCCAATAAGGCCTTTTTCTTTTTTAATCTTTTCTCCCCCGTATAAATTAATATTATCTTGTGCATTAATGGCAGTTGCATAACTAAGTAAGAGATAAATAAATGCAATCGACTTTTTCATATAATTTCCTTTTTGTTAGACAATTTAGTTTTTTTAGTAAGTTTTGATTTATTAGTCATATGTTTATTTTTTTAACTTGCCCATAACGCCCAATCTATGTTTTCGTAGGGCGATTTAAAAGTACATATTTTCGTTTAACTAATTAGCCAAAGCTTTGGCTTTGGGTTTTAACTTAATTCCTATTAAAACGTCAAAACAAAGTTTTGGCGCAGTTTATTAATTGCTTTACTGTTTCAAATAACTTCTAACTGCCCTATAAAATATAGATGATGTTAGCATATGTATTTAATTATAATAATTCACAATTGTAGTATCACTTTCAAGAGAAAGTTGATATAACTCACCGTGAGCAGATTTAAAAACTGGTAATTTATTTTTAAGTCTTTTTAAAGGAATGATAATTTCTGATTTGAGACCTTCTACACACATTGTACTCATCCCTGAGACCTTAACCTCTCCTTTGTAACAAGAGATAGAAGGTGCAAGTGATGTTACCCGTCTAATTATCACAGAATCATTGGTTTCCGTTAATGAAGGAATAAACGTTGTACATCCATATACAATATGAAAATAAGAAATATGTATTTTATCTTCATCTATTCTTGTCACTATGCTGTCAAAACGTTCGAGATTTTCGAGCATAACTCGTTGAGTCAAACTGTTTATGCTATTCTTTTCGTACGTTATTCCCTTTAATTCCTTGAAATATTTGTTATAGGTTCCTGAGCCTATTAAAATATTGAATTCACTGTTGTAGTTTTCAAGCGAGTCTTTTAGGTTTACTGTCAGTAATGCTTCATCACAATCTCCGCAGTCTGTATTGAAATCCTTTGAGGATTTATCGTCCAGTAAAATAGAAATATCTTTTGCAGTAAGATAAATATACTTATCACAATTGTTGCAACTACTAGTCACATAAATTAAAATTACAAATAGCAGTTTAATTTTTGTAGTCATTTTATATATGCTAACGGTTTGCGGCTTGGCGAAGGTGGCGATTTAACCACAAATGTTCATACGAAGCACACACTTCAAATTTACGAAAAACTGTCATACGAAGCACTGAACCGCCACTTTTGCCAAACCGCTGTTAGTGGCTGGGCTTCTTTGTTTTCCGTCTGTCAGCAACATTTTTTGTCCTGCTGAATTGGTGGACAAGCAACACTTCCGTAACTACAATAAACACAGCAGTCGCCTTGTTTTGGTTTTAGAACTTGTTTGCATTTTTCACATTCGTAAAAATATTGGCAAGCGTCTGTCGGCATTGTTTCTTCCTTTTTATGTCCGCAATTTGGGCAAGTGATTGTTGATTGTAGTATGATTTCCATTTTATTTTTCCTTTTTGTCTGTTACTGAATATCCTGTTCCGTTTATTGCTTTCTCAATTTCGGCAATGTTCGTTTTTGAGTTATCAAATTCTACAATTGCATTTCCGTTTTCGTATGAAACAGTTGATTTTATTATTCCCGAAAGCTTATTCACTTCGTGGTTTACGTGTTCTTCACAACCTGCACAAGTCATACCGCTAATGGAAAACTCAACTGTTTGAACATTTGATTTGTCAACTACTATGATTTGTTTTTCTGTCTTTGGATAAAATATGTGAGCATAGTAAGGAAAGGCAAGCATTACTATTGCAAATGCTGTTACAAATCCTAAAAACATTTTGGATTGAATGAATTTTGGTTTTTCTTCTGTCTCACAATTGCAGTCAATTTGTTTTTTAGGTTTCAACTTTTGATACCAAGCAAAACCAAGAACCAAAATTGTCAAACCTATAAAATAAGGTCGGAAAGGTTCAAGCCAAGAAAAAGTTGAAGCAAGTCCGCTTGTCCCTGCGACAAGAGCCAATACAGGTGTGATGCAACAAAGTGAGGCTGCAATTGCTGTCAAAAGTCCTGCACCGATTAATTTTTTGTCTGTTTTCATATTGTTTCCAAAATTTTGTTTTCGCGAAGTATTTTGAAAAAAGGTTTGAGCATTTTTTCATACTCTTTTGTCAGTGAGTAAAAAATGGTTTGTGCTTGCCTTTCCGTTTCAATTAGTTTTCGGTCTTTGAGTTTTCGCAGATGTTGTGAAATTGCCGAAATGGTCATTCCGAGAATGTCACTAAGGTCGCAAACGCAAAGTTGTTGCTCTTCGTAAAGCAGAAACAGGATTTTCAGTCTTACGTTGTTACCCGCCAATTCAAGTCCGTTCGATAAATAGTCAAACGAACCGTTCAGTTCTGAAACTCGGTCTTTGCAACGGTTTATTTGTTTAATGTCCGCCTGTTGTCGTATGCAAGAAATGTTGTCCATAATGCAAAGATAGTCAATTTGCTTATTTAAGCAACTACTAAAATATGAAATATCAAAAAGAACTCAATTTGTCTGTCGGGTTGTGTCGTCATAGCCTTGCCACTAACGTTTCGCGTATTGGCGATGGGCGGGATTTTTAGCACTGAACTTGATACGAAGAACGGAAGTTGAATTTTGCACTTCCGTTGATACGAAGCCGTTCAGCCCGCCTATTGCCAATACGATGTTATAGGCACACCCATTTTTTCGTTATTCTTCACTTGCGTCAAAATGTTCTACGTTTACTTTTGACTTGTTTTGTTTAATCAGTTTTATGTTGTCGTTGTCAAGTTGAAAATAGTCCGTTTCTGTCCAATTCCAACTTTCTTCTTCACGCATATTAACTCCGGTTGCTTTAAAAAATACTGAAATTTCGTTTCCTTTTGTTGTCAAAATAATTTCGTCAAACGTGTCTTGGATTGTTGATGTGTTTGGTGTCGTTGGACAGGCTTCAAGCTCTTTTAGTGCAGTCGTGTCGTTTTTAAACCATTGTCTAAGAAAGCCCAAATGTTTGTCGGAACATTGATAACCCAAGTTTAATGCGGTCATAATTTCGCATTTCAAATTATCTCTTTTGTCTGTGTAGTCTCCGTCCCACCAACATTCGTTACCAATAAATGTCGCCACATAACCTAATGCCGCCTTTTCTGGGTCTGAAATTGTCTTGCAAAAGTTTTCGTTGATGACAATAGATGCACTGCTGTCACGCCAAAGAAATTTTACTGTCTTGTCTGTAAGTGTAAAAGTTTCTGCCGTATCAACATTAGTAACATTCTGTTTGTCAGAGTTGCTTTTTATCTGTCCGCAAGATGCAAGCAGAAATAATGTCGTTATGTATAAAAATTTCATCGTGGTGGTCGTTTCGCTGGGTTGCCTATAACGTTTCTCAGCTATACGCAGGCAGGGATTTTAACCACTGAACTTCCTACGAAGAACTGAACTTCAAATTTACCACTTTCCTGTCTTACGAAGCACGAACCCCCTGCTTGCGTATAGGTGATGTTATGCGGTCGGCTTTCATTTTCTCTTCTTTCTCGTTAATTTGTCAAGCAAAGTTACTAAATTTGCAGTCAAGCAATTTCAATTTTTGAATTATGAATTGTGATTTGAAT
>JABTUP010000041.1 GCA_015075325.1 Flavobacteriales bacterium
CAACGTGAAAAAACTTCTACTATACATCTTTGTATGCTTTACCACAATACAAATACATGCACAAAGCCCCGAACTATGGGGTATGACTTTTAGTGGAGGAATCAATAATGTAGGTACCATTTTTAAAACCGACAGCAATGGCAACAACCATGTATTGGTTCATGAATTTATTAAATATGAAGGAGCCTTCCCTAAATATACCGAATTATGCGAAGCCTCCAACGGCAAACTTTATGGAATGACAAGAGAAGGAGGTGCCAATGAAATGGGTGTATTGTTTGAATACGAACCCAGCACTAATACCTACTCTAAAAAACTTGATTTTAACGGAGCTGCCAATGGAAGAAAACCTTATGGCAGTTTAATACAAGCCTCCAATGGCAAACTTTATGGGATGACATCCGAAGGAGGAACAAACGATATGGGCGTTTTGTTTGAATACGACCCCACTACCAGCACTTATACCAAAAAACTCGATTTTAACGATATAGATGGAAGTTATCCTCAAGGCAGTTTAATGCAAGCCTCCAACGGCAAACTTTATGGGATGACATTAGGTGGTGGAACTAATAATTTTGGTGTTCTGTTTGAATACAACCCATCCACAAATACCTACACCAAAAAATTTGATTTTAACAGTACAAATGGAGGTGAACCTTATGGCAGTTTAATGCAAGCCTCCAACGGCAAACTTTATGGGATGACAAGAGGTGGAATAAACGATATAGGCGTTTTGTTTGAATTCGACCCAACTACCAGCACTTATACCAAAAAACTCGATTTTAACTATATAGATGGACAATACCCATTTGGCAGTTTAATGCAAGCCTCCAATGGCAAACTTTATGGGATGACAGAAGTTGGAGGAACTAACGGTATGGGCGTTTTGTTTGAATACGACCCAACTACCAGCACTTATACCAAAAAACTCGATTTTAACGATATAGATGGACAATACCCCTTTGGCAGTTTAATGCAAGCCTCCAATGGCAAACTTTATGGGATGACGCCCGAAGGAGGAACAAACGATATGGGCGTTTTGTTTGAATACCACCCCACAACCAATACCTACACCAAAAAACTCGATTTTAACGGGATTAATGGAATTAGTCCTAATGGCGATTTAATTGAAGTTACGACCAATGTTATTGGTATAAAAGAGCAAATAACTAACAACATAAAAATTTACCCTAACCCTTCAAAAGGAATATTGTATATCGAAACTGAACAGAAACAAAAATTCGAGCTGTATAATAGTTTTGGCGAAATGGTATATGTACACCAATTACAAATTGGTAAAAACAACTTAAAGTTACCTAATTTAGCAACTGGTGTTTATTATATTAAATTATTCAACAAATCAACAACAATTGTAGAACGATTGATGATACATCATCAGTAAGAAAATAAAAAAAAATTAATAAATAGTAATTGCAACCAATTTATGGAATAAAAAATACTCAATATTGAGTATTTTTATATCCTTTTTTTGATATATCTTCGTTGAACAAATTATTGTATAAAAAGACTTTTGTTATGTGGTTATTATTTTTTTAAATTAATTTATTCGTTTTAAAATTTAAATGCTATGAAAATTAAAAATATTTTATCTATTTTTTTATTATTTTGTCTTTCCACTTTTTTTGCCCAAGAAAATAAACTATTAGATGATTTTATATACAAACTTAACCCTGAAGGATATAGTTCTTACAAACAATCAGAAGCTATTCTCCAACAAAGCACATTGTTAGCAAATGAATTTTCAGTACGGTTGAGCAATTTTCAAAATTTAGTTGTTTCATCTAACCCTCAAGAATTATTAAATGATTTTAACTTAAAAATGCAGGAAATTGAAAAAATTGAGGCAGAATTTAATCAACGTTTTAATTCTCAAACCATTAAGCATACAGCAAATGCTCTTAACAGTTTTTCTTCAGGCGATACTTGGGGTGCAATTGGTGGTGTATTTGGTGCTCTAAATTCTTCTAATCAACAACAAAAAGCAGAAATGGAATTAGCTCAACAAAGACAGCTATTAATTAATTCCAAAAACGATCAAATGTCAAAAATTTACACCAAAGCTCAAGAATTAAACCAAGCACAAAAAAATGATTTTATAAAAGCTGCTGCATATGCTGAACATAAACAAGACGAACAGTATAATTTAGCCTTTGTTGATAATATTCAATGTTTTAGTAATAGCATGAAACAAAACTTTAACACATACAATTCTAGCTGGCTAAACAACTATTGCCCTAAACCAGTAAAAAGTAATGAAACCCCTTTTGAAAATAAGTTTGTTACTAAAGATGTTCAATACAGTAAAATTGCTGATAATAAATTTAAAGTCTTTAAACAAACCAATTACGAAGACTTCAGAGAATCAGCTATATCATATGCAGCATCAGCTGCTAAAATTAAACCATCAGCAAAATATTTTGCTCAAATAGCTGACTATTACTACGAGTCGAGTACCGTTTTATCGTTAAGTAATTATTTAGCCGCTAGTTACTATGATACTAATTATTTAAATTTAGAACAAAAAACACGAATTGAAGAACTTAAAGGAAATGCAGAAATTGACATTAGTGAGGCAATAAGTAAATTCCAAAAAGATTATCTAGATGCTTTTATTAAAACAGGGCTAGATAAAGTAATCAAAATAAATGATAGAACTATATTGAATCATGCCATTATGATGGATAAACCAAACTCTGTTCAATTAATTCTAAATCATTATGTAGATGGTTTAGAACAAGATGAGCTAACAAACAGAATTCAAAAAGTAATTTTAATTTGTACTGCCAGCAATAGTACTGCTACCTTAGAACGATTTATTGAATTGGGTGTGAGTATTGATTTTGTATTAAATAATTATTCACCAATAGATGTTGCTGCTCAATACGGTAATTTAAAGGCCTTTGCATTATTACTCAAAAATAGTGAGCAAAAAACTAGTTATGAAGAAAAATATAAAAATACGGATGTATACAATAATTTATTAACTAAAGAAAAAGAAGACAAAATTATAGAAGAAAATAGAAAAATTACCGATAACCCAAGGAATATAATTAACGATTATGTTATGGCAATTACAGGAACTTCTAACTTGGAAGATGCAAAGAAAAAATTATTATCAGTAACTGACATTACAACCGAATCAGAAATTATTAGAAGTACAAGTTATGGGACAATGACTAATTCTTTGTTAACCAAAAACAAATTTCCCAATCTTTTCTACAGCAATGATAATTCAGCCATAGAAACATATTTTGATGGTAACGAAGGATCTACTGTTATTAAGATAATGAAAGAAAAAATGACAACTCCATTTCCCCCCAATCATAATTTAACAAGTAAAATATTATATCAAATGCACATAGAATTGTTTTATGAAGATTTAGGATTTAAATTAAATTACATAGGCACAGAAGTAATTAACGAAAAATTATGTAAGAAAGTAGAAATCGTATCTCCTGGAAATAATTCAACTGTGTATTTATATTTTGACACTACCAGTAAATTAAAAATAGCTGAGCAAATAACCGACAAAATTGATTTTACAAGGAATACTTACTTTAATAATTACACATCAATTGACGGCATTCAATTTTCACTAAACCAAACAGTTAATGATAATTTTACTTCTAAAGAAAATTATAATTCTTCTACAGACATTCAAATAAAAAGTATAAAACTTAATGCCAATATACCCGTTTCAGTTTTTAAAAATTAATTTAAACCCATAAATCGAATTTAAATAGGAAAAACAAATAAAATGAAGTTAAAAACTGGAGTAGTTATCATCTCATTATTGAGTTCGATAACATTTTTTGGGCAAAATATAATGTCTAAAGAAGAAAAAATAAAGCAATTAGAAGAACAAAAGCAAATAGCTATTTTCTTAGAAAAATATGAAGAAGTAATTATTATTGAACAAAAAATTGATGATGTAAAAAATGGAAGAGTTTCTACACCTCCTACTCAACAAAATAACAATTCAGGAATGGTTGGCTCTGCACTTTCTAATCAACCACTTCCTCCAGGTTTCGAAAATGCACTTCTTGGTACTAAACAACCTAATACAAAAACATCTAGTAGATCTCTTTCTGAATATGAATTCCGTGATAAAATCATTGGGAATATGGGTACGGGATTTCGTAGTTATGAAGTAAGTGGAGAATACACTACATCAAACTATGGATATAACTCATTTACAGGGATGTATGAAACAACATATACCACAAACACTTATTCAGATGAATACTCTTTAATTGCTTTCCAAATGTCGAACCACAGGTGGTGGATAAATAAATATTTGGCTGGTGGTATGTTTGCTGATTTTATTCTTAGTGATGATTTAGGGAGTGCTCAAGTTGGTAGTCAAATGTCTATGCTAGGGAATTTTGGCTCTATAATTCTACCTTATACATATATTGGATTAGGTTTTGGTATTGATGGTTATGATGGAGAGTTTTATTTCCCTTTAAATTATAAACTTGGTAGCTATCTGTTTTTTACTAAAGAAAGAAGTATTGGTGCTTTTTTAGAATTTAATACTTATTTTACCCGTTGTGCATTTAGCAAATGTTAATTTTTAAATTGTTAATATTCCGTTCAAAAACGAATTTATTGATGTATTGAATAACAGTCATAGCGGTTATTTTAGAGAGTATTCTGGTTTTAAAACCAAGAAAAGTTTTAGCGTAATTATTTCGAATGGTAAACTGGTCGCAGAGTTGAGAGAATAAAGTTTCAATTCTTTTTCTTGATTTTCTAAAGATATAAGGGTGTTTTTTGTACTCTTTTTGATTTATTCTCATCGGAACTTCAAGTTTAATTTGAGCAGTTTCAAATAAATCTAATTGATAATCAGCACTTAAATAGCCTTTATCACCTAAAATAACACAATCATTAAACTGATTTTTAATATCTTTCAAATAATGGATATCATGTACCGAAGCCTTACTAATATCAAAGCTTTTAAAAACGCCTGAGATAGAACAAACTGCATGAATTTTGTAACCATAATATGCCATATTCTGACTAGCACAGAAGCCTCTATCTGGTGCTGAATGAAAGTCTTCTTTGCAAATAACACTCCTATTACTTCTCGATAATTTCGCAACCTCTAATGGCATACTATCTACAATAAAATAGGTTTCTAAATCATTAAATTTACCAGAAAGTTGGGTTCTAATGTATTCAATGGCTGAAAATAATTTCTTCTTCCTTCTGTTATAAACCGAGCGTTCTATTTTAAAACGTAAAACATCAGGAATCATCCTAAATAATTGACATTCACTATCTATACTCATATATTCAGAAGTCAAATTCATCGCTATCAATTCAATGTCTTTTAGTTTTGGTTCTCGTATTTGATGTAAAAAATTCTCTTTTTTTGTTATTGTTTTTAATATATCTAAAATTTTGTCGTAATTTGATTGAAAGTTGTTCATGTATTTAAGTGTTTGAAAATCAATTAAATATACGATTTTTATTAATCAATGAACAACTTTTATTTTACTTTTTTTCTAAATGCACAATGGGTAATTTAATACTTATTTTAATAATGAATACACCCCACGTTTTAGATTTGGTCTTGCTTGGTCGAGAGTTAAAAGAAAAGCTAGAAAATAATCAATAATAAAAAAATCATGAAAATGAAAACTATATATATACTAATCGTAATTATAGGTCTTAACATTAACCTATTTTCACAATCACACTTAACACTTGAAGAATTAAATACTCAAAAAAACCAGGCAATATTAAACGAACAATACAGTTTGGCAAAAGTTATTCAAAATGAAATAAACAAAAGAAATTCATCTAGTTATAATCCTGATACGGAGGAATGGAGAAAAAATCCTGAAACTGTTATTGCAATAAACAAATTAGAAGCTGAAAAAAAAGAAGCTGTAAATAAAAAATATTGGACTATTGCAGCTCAATTAAAAAAGGATATCGACCTAAAAAAAGGTACTGTTACCAGTTATACTCAAACTCAAAGTTATACTCCAACTCATGAAAATGTAAATTATAATTTAACATCTACTAGTGCCTCTAACAAAAGAGATTTTGCTTATCAACAACTAAAAAAAGAAGGATTTGGCACAACCATTTCGCTTCCTAGTTCAAATACTACAACCACTTCAACAACTAACGCTGTTGCTGGCCCAGCAAAAGTAAAAGACGCAACAGATAATTCAACAGCAAGTGTAAAATACCGCCGAAGTTCTTTATACACTTTAATGGTTAACGACCCAACCCGTCAACATGCCAATGTAATTAAAGATGCTTTTGGAAATGCTCCACTTCCCGAAAAATTTAACGACCACAACATTGGTCCTTATTTAATTGAAGGAGTTGGAACTGTGAAAGACCGTTCTTACGAAATAAGCAATTACCTAAACAATAATTTTGTAGCTAAGGATTTAGTAGCAAAATGGTTCAACAGAAAAAATAATGGTGCATTTAATATGGATTTAATAGCTTCTCGTGGTGAGTACGATGCATCTACTTATGATAAATTAATAGCTGCTTCCTCTCAACGAGGCGACGCTCTCCTCGCTGATGCTGGTGAAGATTTAATTGGAAACACCTTTGTTATTGTTAATGATTTTAAATTTACGAGCAAAGAAGAAATTGCTCAAACAACTAAAAAAGTTACTGCTGGTTTACGTACAGGTCTAAGTTTTATTCCCGGTGCTGGAGCACTTTCATCTACTATAAATAACGTAACGGCTGTAACTGATGCTGGTGTAACAGTTGCAGGAAAAGGATATATCATTAAAACTACTTCCTACTTATATCGTTTAGAGTGGAACGATTCAGTTGCTGCAGTTTTTTATCAAAATTATTGGGCAGACGAAACAAACCTAGACCCAAACAAAGTAAAGGCGTTTGATATTTCTAACTTATTTAGATTAAAATACATTGGTAGTCAAGATGCTTGGGCAGATGTTCAATCTTCTATTTTCACTAATAAAAGCGAAGAGGATTTGATAAAAATGGCAACAGTTAAAGCAACCGATCAAGCTATTGCAAAACTTCAACGAAAATTTGAAGAATTTAGAACAAAAACTCCATTACATTCAGTTGAACCTTTGACTGCTAAAATAGGTTTAAAAGAAGGATTAGAACCTGGAGATAAGTTTGAAGTACTTGAATCGGTTATTGGATTAGACGGAAAAATTTCCTATAAAAGAAAAGGTATAATTACAGTAAAAAATGGAATGATTTGGGATAATAGCTATGTACCTGATGAACTAAAAGGAAATGTTCCTCCACAAGCAATTGACGCAACACATTTTAATGGTGCTAGTGGTCAATTCTATCCAGGTATGTTAATTAAACAAATTAATTAATCAATAGTTATAATTATTATTGGCATAAAAATTGTCCTAACAAAAACATTATTAACAATTAATGTTTACCTTTTTCTTTTTTCTTAGTTTTGGTTTCTAATAACTAAATTTTTATATGAAAAAACAAACATTTCAAAGAACAAAAACACTAATTAATCTAACATTAGTTGCATTTTCAGTAGTTTTATCTTCTCAGCAATCAATTGCTCAAACAGAAGAACCAGTTAAAGAAAAAGAAGTAAAAGAGAAGGAAAAAAAAGATTCTGGAAAAATTGATGCTTCTGACAAATCTACAGCAGCAATTAAATACCGTAGAAGTTCACTTCATACCATGATTATGGAAGATGATAAACTTCCAAAAAAAGACATCATCCTAAACACATTCTTAAACGCCGAATTTCCTGATAAATACAACGATCATACGATTGGTGAAAAATCGTTTAATGTTTCAAAATATTTAGTATTAGCCGATACTAATTCAAAAAAAATAACCGAAGAAGATTATATACCTGCAATCAATAAATACTTTGAAGAAGCTAAAGTTGCTAATAAAATAGTAGCAAAATGGTTTAACAGAAAAGAAAATGGTGCGTTCGATATGAATTTAATTCAAGAACGAGGAATGTATGATGCTTCGGCACAAGATGTACAAATTGCTTCATCTTCAAGTAGAGGTGATGCTGCATTGGCTGATGCAGGTGAAGAGCTTTTACCAAATACTTTTGTTGTGGTAAGTTATTCAAAATTTGTTAGTAACGAAGTTGCTGCTTTAGCTGCTAAAACAACAGCAATTGCAACAGCTCAAGCAATTAAAGTTGCTGCCTTAAAAGAGGTTGCAATAAAAGCGGCAGAAGCTGCCTACGAAAAAGCTCGACATGGTTACTCTGTTTGGACAACAGCTTATTTATACGAATTGAATTGGAATGATTCTACTTCGGCTGTTTTTTACCAAAACTATTGGATGGACGACAATTCTGTTGACCCAGCAAAAAAAGAAGCTTTTGATAACTCTAATTTATTTAAAATGAATTTAATTGGTTATCAAAAAACATCAGCATTAATTTCTGGATTGGGTAAAAATGCAGATTCTGAAGTGAACATTATTAAAAATGCAACATTAAAATCAATTGATGCTGTTTACGCAAAACTTCAACGTAAATTCGAAAAATTCAGAACCAAAACGCCACTTGTAAGTGCTGACCCACTTGCTGCAAAAATTGGAATGAAAGAAGGCTTAGAAAAAGGCGACAAATACGAAGTTTTAGAACAAAATGTTGGTGCTGATGGAAAAATAGTTTACAAAAGAAAAGGTGTAATAACTGTTGAGAAAGATAAAATAATGGACAATCGCTACCGCAAAGGACAAGAACCTTTAGACGAAGAAGGAAATCCAATGAAACCTGAAAATGATTTTGAATATACTACCTTTAAAGGTGGAAAAGGATACTATGCTGGTATGTTAATTAGACAAATAAATTAATAATTTTAAATACAAACTAAAAACAATTGATTATGATACAAAAAATGATTTCAAAAATTAGCTTAATTACAGTTGGAATGTTGCTAATTGGTTCACAAGCTTTTGCTCAACAAAAAAAAGCAGATAAAGCTACAGAAAGTTGGAGATACGAAATAGAATGTGTTGGTATTGGACAACCTGGAACAAAGTTAATCAAAGTATGGTCTTACTCAAAAAGCCCTAAAATAGCTATTACGCAAGCTAAAAAAAATGCAGTACACGGATTAATTTTTAAAGGT
>JABTUP010000042.1 GCA_015075325.1 Flavobacteriales bacterium
GGAACCAATTTTTGGTTGTACTTATCGCCAAATACACCAACAATTCGTTGTCTAAACGAGCCCTTGTTTAAATTAAAAACTTCGTTTCCATTGTTATACATCGAAAAGGCAATCTCGGGATGAACTAAAGCAACACGTTGAAATTCGTCAATAATGTGTTTAATTTCTATAGCATTTGATTTTAAGAAATTACGTCGAGCGGGAACATTGAAAAACAAATTTTTAACAGAAAACGAAGTGCCTTTAGTACAAGAACATGGTTCTTGTTCTTTTACTTCACTACCTTCAATACGAATTAAAGTACCAAGTTCATCGTTTTCGCGTTTAGTTTTAAGTTCTACTTGAGCAATAGCGGCAATGGAAGCGAGTGCTTCACCTCTAAATCCTTTGGTATTTAGGTTAAATAAGTCGTCGGCACTTTTTATTTTTGAAGTTGCGTGTCGTTCAAAACTCAAACGAGCATCGGTAGCCGACATTCCTATTCCATCATCAATTACCTGTATAAGCGTTCTTCCGGCATCTTTAATTACCAGCTGAATAGTTGTAGAACCAGCATCAATAGCATTTTCTAACAACTCTTTAACTGCACTTGCTGGTCGCTGAATTACTTCACCTGCCGCTATTTGATTAGCAACCGAATCGGGTAATAAGTGGATAATATCAGACATTTTTAAGTGATTAGCCTTTAGTGAATAGTAATTAGTAACTCAACCCAAAATTACTAAGAACAAAAGTTATATCATATCGATATTTATGAACAGGTTTTGAAATCCCTTTTTAAAAAATTAATTACCTTTGTATCAATGGACAAAAATCAAATTATATCATCAATTAAAGCAGAAAAGCCTTATTTACTTAAGCATTTTGGTGTTGAAGAAATTGCGATATTTGGTTCTTATGCAAGAGATGAACAACACGAAGATAGTGATGTAGATATTTTGGTTTCAACAAAAATTAAGACACTGAACAACTATTTTTCTTTATTAGATTATTTAGAATCAAAAATTCAAAAAAAAATAGACTTAGTTACTAAACACAAGAGGTTATCTGATAGATTTTCAAAATTGATAAGTAAAGACATGATATATGTATAATGAAATTGTAATTTCAAGATTATATACTTGTTTGGAGCATATCGAAGCCATTGAAAAGTATTATAATGAAATTCAAAAAGAAGATACTATAGGATTAAAGTTTGAGTTACATTTTGATGCAATATTGATGCGTTTACAGGCATTAGGAGAAAATTTAAAACGTATATTAATAAAACATCCTTTTGTTATTACCGATTTAAATTATTCAGAAATAAATGATGTAATTCGTTTTCGCGATTATGTTTCTCATCATTACGAACAACTTGAAACGGAACTAGTTTTAAACATCTGTCAAGTAAAAATACCTGAATTAAAACAGTGTATTTCTAAACTGTTGAAGTAAAACAATTCTACTTTACTTGTTTTAATAAAATAATCTTACATTATCCATCTCAACAATTTAACTACCTTTGCTTTTTATTTAAAGCATGGCTAAAAAATTTGGAAAAGGTAAAACAGGTGCTAACCGACAATCGACTTTTATTGTTGAAGAAAACACCGCATTGCTGGAGTTTTTGTTGGTAAAAATTAAAGATAAAAGTAGAAACAAAATAAAAGCCATGTTAGCCCACAAACAAATAAAAGTGGGTAACGATGTAACTACCCAATTTAATCAGGAACTAAAACCAAACGATAAAGTAACAGTAAGCTGGGATGGCCCATTTAAAAAAGTTTCATACCAAGGGTTACAAATTGTTTTTGAAGACGACCAAATTATTGTAATTAATAAACGAAGCGGTTTACTTTCTGTTGGAACAGCCAAAGAAAAAAGCATGACTGCTTATCGAATTGTACAAGATCATATTCAACAAGATGACCCTGCTGCTCACCTATTTGTGGTTCATCGATTGGATAGAGAAACCTCTGGTTTAATGGTTTTTGCTAAAAACAGAAGAGCTCAACAGGAAATGCAAGACACCTGGAGCCAAACTGTTTTAAAAAGAAAATATTTAGTGGTTGCTCATAAAACATTTGAAAAAGATGTGGACACCATTTCGTCTTATTTGAAAGAAAGTAAAGCCTTGATTGTCTATTCGAGCAACAATCCAAAAGAAGGAAAACAAGGGGTGAGTCATTACAGCGTTGTAAAGAAAAACGAATATTATACCTTGCTAGAAGCTTGGCAAGAAACCGAATTAAAACACCAATTAAGAGCACAATTGAGTGCAATGAAACATCCTATTTTGGGAGATAAAAAATACGGTTCTACCGAAAATCCGTTGGGAAGAATGGCTTTTCATGCAAAAGTGCTAACCTTTATTCATCCAACAACTCACCAAGAGGTAACTTTTGAGACAAAAGTGCCGGACGACTTTTTGATGATATTCCGACTCAAATATTATGCATAATATATCCTTTCAAGATGGTAGTAAAAATGGAACGCTGATACCGCAGGTATTTATGATCAAATATGATTTTATCTGTGAAAATCATATAAATCAGCGTTATCAGTGTTCTATTGTATTTTGTTCTAGCTTTCATAAAATCTAATAGAATATGTCGGTTCGATTAAACAAATACATTAGTTCAACAGGATATTGCTCGCGACGAGAAGCCGATAAATTGATTGAACAAAGAAAAGTAACCATAAATGGAAAGATTGCCGAAATGGGAACTCAAGTACAAGAAGGCGATAAGGTTATTGTAAATGGTAAGTTAATTACCTCTCCCGAAAAAGAATTTGTTTACATTATGCTAAACAAACCAGTTGGTATAACATGTACAACCGAACAAAAAGTAAAAGGAAACATTATTGATTTTATTAATCATCCTGAGCGAATTTTTCCAATAGGAAGATTAGATAAACCTTCGCAAGGATTGATTTTATTAACCAGCGATGGCGACATTGTAAACAAGATATTACGAGCTAGAAACAACCACGAAAAGGAATACATTGTTACGGTAAACAAACCTATAACGCCAAATTTTATTAAAGGCATGGCAAACGGAGTTCCTATTGCGGAATTAAATACCATTACCAAAAAATGCCAGGTAGAACAAATGGGTAGGTTTATATTTAGAATTATTTTAACACAAGGGTTGAACCGCCAAATTAGGCGAATGTGTGAATATTTTAATTACGAAGTGGAAAAACTTGAACGAATTCGTATCATGAATTTGAAATTAGCCAATTTACCCATTGGGCAATGGCGAAATTTAACTGCAAACGAATTAGAAGAATTAAACAACCTCATTAGCAGTTCTGTTAAAACGGAAGAGGCTTCGAGGTAAATTATATATTTGGGTTATGAAATTTCATTACAGTACATTTATACTTGCGTTTCTTCTAATCTTAGGAAGTTTTGGTAAGATGAATGCCCAAGAGGAAGTGAAAAAAGGAAATTATATTCACAAAGCAAATTCGATATTTTTTGCTCCAATTAATTTATTTGACCCTATTAATCCTTCTTTTCAAGTTGGTTATGAACGTATGTTTTATCCTAAATGGGCATTACAAATTGAAGGAGCATATATTATTAGAAATGGGCTGTTAATGTGGATATTCCCTCATGATTATAATAATAGAGGATATAAATTAAGATTAGAACTTAAGTATTATTTAAAAAAAGAATCCAATTATGGATTATATACTTCATATGAACTCTTTTATTTAAAGAATAAATCTGATGTTTATAGAGGTTTTATTGTTTCGGATACTTCATACAATTATTCTTTTGAATTTAATGAAGGTTATGAAAATGATCCTAAAATAGAGTACATTGATTTTTATACTAATGAAAAAACAAAACATGGAATGAATTTTAAGTTTGGTTTTAAAGTTTATCCAGGTTCATTTATGCTGGAAGCTCATGTTGGAATGGGTTTTGTTTATCGAATAAATAAACATACAAATAGAGAAAATAAAAATGATAAACCAGAGGATGACAGTTTTTTTTATGATCAGAACAATGAAGGAAAAAGCTGGATTTTGAATTTACCTTTAAACATCAAAGTAGGATATCGTTTTTAATTTAGTTCGTACTTATTTCTTCCGTTTAATTTTCTTTGGGTTTTGTCTGGTATCAAAAATATCAGCTATTTTAACGTAGCCTTTTTCTTCGTCCATAGAATAGATTATTTTGTAATTGGTTGAAACCAAATAACGGTATTTAAACTTTCTGTTTAGGAGCAATTCCTCATCTTGTCCAATAAAAGGATTTTTTTCTAATTTTTCTACATCAACAAGGATGGTGAAAATAATTTTTTGTGCGGTGGGTTTTCCTATATTTTCAACAAAATATTCAAAAATTTCATCCAATTGTTGTTCGGCAAAGTTCGACCAAATAACATTCCACTTCATTTCAAATACTTAGTCTTTAATTCAGAATTACTTTTGAATTTATTGTTTATAAAGTCTGATTCGGAAAGGTCAATTCGCTGGTTTAACTCTTCGATAGAAAGAGGCTTGAAAGTAGCTTCTTTTTCCATTTTTAAAAACCGCTCTAAACGCAAAACAACATCTTCGCTTTGGAGTTTTAAAAATTCTTGAATAAATTCTACTTTACGAGCTTGTAAATCCATGTTGTCATTATTTGTCAGCTAAAGTTACGAAATTAATTTCTAATTTTTTCAATTTAATTTTTGAGATATCATCTAATAATTACTTCGGTAGCACCAGCTCCATACTCGCGGTAATCGGCATCTTTAACCACCAAATTCTCGAAACTTGCTAGGTAATTTCGGAGTTCCGATTTTAATACCCCTGCTCCAACTCCATGTATAAAAACTAATTTTCGGTAATGTTGGTTAATGGCTGCTTCTAAACATTTTTTGGCATGTTGCATTTGAGTATGAAGGCGTTGCCAATCGTCAAGTTTTAAAGGATATTCAACCAATTCTTCCAAGTGAAGATCAATTTCAATAACTTTCTCAAATTGATATTTGGTGTTGGTAGTGTACCTTAAAAGTATGTCTGATGATGTTTTTTTTGAAAATGATGGTTTTATTTTCTCTTTAATGGTAGTTTTATCTACACTATACAAAATAGTGTTATCATCATTAATTACAACTATTTCGTTGGGGCTAACACGATGTTCAAATCCATCACTGGCATCAATAATCAGTAAATTATTTTGTAAAATAGCCTTAACAACGCCTTTTAAATTTTCGTTGATAAATTTTACCTTATTGCCTACCACTATACTCATGGCACAAAGGTACGCCTAATTTTTAACTGATTAATTTTTAGTAAATTCCTCAATAATACCACCAGTTAACCGAACAATATCGGTATTTGAACTTATGGCATTGTAAACAGCTTCTAGCTGAGTTGCCGCAGTATTTAGGTATGCCATTTGAATATCTCTAAATTCAAACGAAGAAATACTTCCCGATTGGTATTTATCTTTTGCAATTTGTAGGTTTAATTCGGCCGACTTCAAACTTTCGTTGGTTAAATTAAGAATGGCTGTTCGAGCTTTGTAAAGTTCTACTGTCGAAATTAATTCGTTGGTTAACGTAAGCTCCATTTCAGTTGAAGTTATTGATGCTATTTCTTCCTGAACTCTTAAATTATTAAATGCTCTATGGGTTTTATGTCCGTTAAACAAATTAAAGGTTAACGTAAAATTGGCGTAATAGGTAAACGATTCGTTACCACTGGTATTAATTTCTTCGTTGCTAAATCGCGATGTTCCTTTAAAACCGTTAATGGTTTGGTTTCCGCCAGCATTAAACGATAAAACAGGAAACAAATTGGCTCTCATCAAACCCTTCTCTTTTTGTAAAATAGATTTGTTGATGTATTGGTTTTTTAATGTTTGATTGTTTGATAACATTCTGCTTTTTAAACCATCTATTGAAATAAGTTGCTTTTCGTGAGTTAGTTTATCCGTTAGTGTAAATTTCTTTTCTACATCAACAGCCATAAGCATATTTAGGTTGCGTAGTGCATTATTAAAAGCCAATTCTTGCATCAAAAAATTGGTGCTATCGGTAAGCATGGCATTTTTAACTTGAAGTAAATCAAAGGTTGATGTTGTGCCCAATTCATTTTTTTGTTTAACGTAATTAAATCGGTCGACCGAAACTTTTACCAATTCGGACAAAACGGTTAATTTTTCTTGTTGCAACAACGCATTATAGTAACCCAAAATAATTGATTGAATAGTGTTTTCGACAACTACAGCTGCATTTCCCTGACTTTGCTCTTGAAGATATTGTAATTTATCTTTGCTAATTTTTACTTTAAACCCATTAAACAATACCCAGTTTAAATCGGCTCCCACCGAAAGGTTTGACGATTCAGAAGTTCCTATAATAAATGATGTGGGGTTGTTGTTTTCACTCCAATTTAATCCATACGAACTGTTTGCCGTAAGCGAAGGCAATGCTCCTGCTTCTAACCAATTGTTGTTTCGCTCAGCTATTTCAACATTTTTACCAGCTACCTGAATTTTATAGTTGTTTTTTAAACCAATTTCTATTGCATCTTTTAACGACAAGTTATCTTGAGCAAATGCTCCAGAAATCAATAGCAAAAGTGCAATAATTGTTGAGTAGAATTTCATTTTTTGTAATTCATCAATTAAAATAGAATTTCAAAATTATTATTAAAAATGGGTTGAACTATAAATTTGTGATGAATGGTTGTTTAAATTGAAGAAGTGAAATAAAAACACCATTTACAACGACATAATTCCTTCTATTTCAGTAGCTTTCATGTAAACTGCAATTACCTCATCCGATGAAAAAACCATTTCTTTTGCCGTAATGCTAATAAACTTGTTGGTGCTCGATTGTCGGGTTGTAATTTCGGCTTCGGCACCAAACAAAGCTTCAACCAAAGCCAGTTTGTGGTTATCGGCAGGAATAATAAATTTATACATGTAAACGTGAGGCCATTCGCATTGCTCGTTTAATTTTTGTTGTAAGCTTTTAAAAAAATCTTCTTTCATGGAGGTATTGTATCGCAACAAAAATGTAGTTTATTGCTTTATTTAATTGATTTTATGTTATTACAAAGTTAATTTTTTTTACGCTGACAATTATCATAAAAAAACCAACATAAAATGAGTAATATTGGTATCAAAATTCTACTGATATGATTAAAGATATTTTAGTACCTACCGATTTCTCGAAATGTTCGGTTTATGCAGTAAAAGTTGCTGCACAATTAGCAAAAAAACTTAATGCAACGATGCACTTGCTTCATGTAATTGAAACTCCTGTGGTTGCTTACGATGCTGGCATGGTAAATTTTGAAAGCCTTCCGCAAGCCATGTTTATGAAAGAATTAGCTGATGAAAACATGAAAAACTTGTTAGCAGAAAGTTTTTTATCAGGAATATCGGTAGAGTCGAAAATTGAATACGATGCTATTTACAGAAGAATAAACCAATATGTTGAAAACCATAAAATTAACTTAATTGTGATGGGTTCGCATGGTGCAAAAGGGTTTAACGAAATTGTTTTAGGTTCAAATGCCGAAAGAGTTGTGCGTTATGCCGATTGTCCTGTTTTAACCATTAAACAAGATTATTCATCATTTGAAGTTCAAGACATACTTATTGCTTCCAATTTTTATAATGAAGCCGACAACATGTTTAAAGCCTTTAAACAGTTTACCGATTTGTTTGATGCCAATTTACATTTTGTAAGAGTAAATACTCCGATAAATTTTGAAACAACTCCCGAAAGCAATAAAAAAATGAACGATTTTGCCTCTCGTCATGCTTTAGAAAGTTATTCGTTTGGAATTTACAACGACCAAACCGAAGAAGATGGAATTTTAAACTATGCCGACGAAATTGATGCCGATTTATTGGTTATTGGAACTCACGGGCGAACAGGTTTAGCTCATTTAATAAAAGGAAGTATTGCCGAAGATTTGTTAAACCACTCCAAAAGAGCAGTATTAAGTATTAAAATTAAATAATTGAAAAAATTGTTTTAATAATAACAGATCAACATTTGTAATTTTGTAAACTGTGTCTTTTTCATACGTAGTTTAAATAAAATACATTCATATACTCGCTTTTTTGGTGGTGCGTAGAATGCTATTTTTAATTGGCTAGAATTGAGGGGAAGCTTACAACCACAAGTCCGTTTGTAATTATTTGTAGTCGTTTGTAATAATTATTGTCGTTAAATGTACAAAAAATAAAAAAGCTCAACAGTTGTTGAGCTTTTTTTTATAGCGTTTTGCTTGTTAAGAGAAGAAATGAATGTACGAATCCTCGGCAATGATATGCACTGCTTTAGGAAACTCTCCATGAAGAACTAATTTATTTTCATGTCGGTGTTCCAATTCCTGTAATTTAGTTTTGTTAATCAAAATCACCGTCGATTTTCCATGATGGTCGGTTTTATCTAAAATAGTTTCGCCATTAAAATCGCATTGCCAATGTGTTTCACCCATTTCTTCTTTATAGGCAATACTTATTGTTGGCATTTGAAAGTAGTTGTGTGCTCCAATTCCTTCAAAATCAAAAACCATTCGAACTAAACCACCTTCCGAAAATAAATCTTCGTTATTTAATCCCATTTCTTTGAATGTTACTTTGCCTT
>JABTUP010000043.1 GCA_015075325.1 Flavobacteriales bacterium
AATCACTTCCAACACATCAAACAACTCCAACACAGGATAAAAAATACTTTCAATGTTGTGAAAGCCATCGGGTCTTTTTTCCACCACATTTAGTCCTATGTTTATTTTAGCGTTCGGAAAAACTATCATCTAAATATAAAAATCAATTTAAATCAAAATTCTACATTTTCAAATTAACACATTCTCAAATTTTCAAATTAAATTTTAGTAATTTTAGCCCCTCATAAATTTGGAAGAAAATGGCTGTATATTTAGATTTTGAAGAACCAATAAAAGTGTTGGCAGAACAATTAGAAGAAAACAAAAAACTCCAAGAAAAAGGGATTGATACTTCTAAAATTGATAAAGAAATTGAGAAAAAAATATACGATACTCGAAAAGAAATTTACAGCAATTTAACTGCTTGGCAACGTGTTCAGGTATCTCGACACCCCGACAGACCTTATACCTTAGCGTATATCAACGCAATTTCTGACGGAACATTTATTGAACTGCATGGAGATAGAACCGTTAGAGACGACAAAGCCATGGTTGGTGGTTTTGGTAGCATCGATGGACAAACGGTTATGTTTATTGGTCAGCAAAAAGGTATTAACACCAAAATGCGTCAATTACGAAATTTTGGAATGGCAAACCCTGAAGGTTACCGTAAAGCGTTACGTTTAATGAAATTAGCCGAAAAATTTAATAAACCTGTTGTTTGTTTAGTTGATACTCCTGGAGCATTTCCTGGGTTAGAGGCTGAAGAAAGAGGACAAGGTGAGGCAATTGCACGAAACTTATTAGAAATGTCGCAATTAGAAGTTCCAATTATTGTTATTATAATTGGCGAAGGTGCATCGGGTGGTGCTTTAGGTATTGGTATTGGCGACAAAGTGTTGATGTTAGAAAACACATGGTATTCGGTTATTTCACCAGAATCATGCTCTTCAATTTTATGGCGTAGTTGGGAGTTTAAAGAAAAAGCTGCTGAAGCTCTTAAACTTACTGCAAAAGACATGTACGAAAACAAATTAGTTGACGGAATTATTAAAGAACCAGTGGGTGGTGCTCATACCAATCCAGAGGAAATGTTTAGCATAGTAAAAAAAGAAATTCAGAAACATTTAACAAAGCTTAGCGAAACAGAAAAAGATAAACTGGTAGCTGCTCGAATTAAAAAATTCTGCTCTATGGGTGTTTACGAAGAGACTTAGGTAAAAGGCTTTAGGAATCAGGTGTCAGGTGTGAGGGTGCTTTCTCTCCATCTTCCAACTTCGGTCTTCGGACTTCCAACTCACTTATTGTACCAAAAATCTACAGCTAAAATACTATCGGTATGGGTGTAAGTTCCTTTTATCGTTTTGGTTGGATAATCATAAGTCGTTAACGTATTTCCTTCAACAACAAGCACTTCGTTTGTAGTAGCATCATATTTAACTATTTGAGCATTTGCAGTTGCTAAGTAAGTCGATTTTGTATAGGTATTTAAATCGATAAGATTTACTTTTCCGTTTTGCGTAACTAAATAAACTCCTTTTCTAAATTCAGTAGCCGAAGTAATTGTACCGGTTAATAGTGTAAAACTATTCCACGTAGAATTAGATAAAATATTGTAAACCAGCAATTTTCCGTTTCCCATTGAATTAGTAAACAGGGCTATTTCGTTGGTTGAGTATGAAAAAAATGCGATAACCTCTTCATTTAACAACACATTATCTTTTACAAAACCAGTTAAATAATAGGTTACTAAACGAGTTGTTCCGCCCGAAATTTCATTTTGAGAAGTAATAAGTAAATTGTTTTCATGTACAAAAAACTTGTTTACATAACTATTTACAAAGGCTTGAGCCGATAAAGATTGAATTCCATTGGGGTTGAATCGTTTGATGTCGCGGTTGTAGTACCCCACAAAAACATCTTGATAGTGCTGTGCAAAAGAAGTGAAAAATGGAAATCCAGCGTTTAAATTGGCTATTTGCCAATCTGGTGAAGAATTGGCAATATTTAAAGCAATTAAATCGCCAGAATTTTTTCCGCAACTTATTACTTGTTGATTGGTTGAGTTTACTTGTCCAGCCAGAAAATCTCCCGAAATATTTTTAAACGAAGTGGGCATTAATGTGTTGTCTAATTTAACAACTTGTGTAGTTGACCCCGAATTGCTAAAAATAAACAAGCCATTTCTACTTTTAGGAACCTCATTAATATTAACATTAATGTATTTATCTACTTGATTTATTCCATCCGAAACACTAATTTTTAAGGTGTAGGCTCCACTTTTTAAATACTTGTCATCTAAAATAAGTTGTTCTGAAAGAGTAACAATTGGCGTGTTGGGTACTAACGAAATGGTTTTTCCAACATTAATGTTGTTGTTATCTCTTAAAGCAATTATTATCGAACTTATTTTTTCATTATCAGAAACAACACCTTCAATTGTGATAAACTCCAAAGCATTAAATGATTGGTTAACTTTCGGAGAATTAATTGTTAAATTAGGAGGTTGGTTGTCGTTCGATTCTTTTTTGCATGAAAAAAGGATAATCGATAAAAACCCAACAAGAAGAATATAGGTTGTTCTAATCATGAATTAAAATTAAACTTATTTTTTTAATAGCCACTTATCACAAAAAACAAAACCCAAAAAACAAAACCCAAAAAACAAAACCCAAAAAACAAAATACAAAAAACAAAACCCAAAAAACAAAACCCAAAAAACAAAATACAAAAAACAAAACCCAAAGCACTAAACCCAAAACCCAAAGCACAAAGCACAAAAAACCAAACACCAAAACACTATTCACAACTTGTTAGCAAAAAAACAAAAACCAATTTAGTATGCTTATATTCAGTAATTTAACTTATTGATAAATAATTTTAATACTTACGCGGATAAATAGAATAATCCAACAAATCAAATTAGTATCTTTGGTATTATGACAGATTTTAATAAACCCACAGGACGACAACGTGTAAAACCCATATCAAACACGAATAATTTTTTAGAACACGGTAAACTTCCACCCCAAGCAGTTGAACTAGAAGAAGCTGTTTTAGGTGCTTTAATGCTCGAAAAAGAAGCGTTAAATACCGCTATTGATATTTTACAGCCCAAAAGTTTTTACAAAGAATCGCATCAAAAAATATTTCAATGTATTCACGATTTGTTTATTAAATCGGAACCCATTGATATTTTAACGGTAACTCAAGAATTAAAAAAACGAGGCGAGTTAGACATTGTTGGAGGAGCTTATTTTATTACCCAATTAACCAACAGAGTAGCTTCAGCAGCAAATATTGAAGCACATGCACGTATCATTTCTCAAAAATACATTCAACGAGAGTTGATTCGAATTTCTTCCGAAATTATTACCGATGCTTACGACGAAACTACGGATGTTTTTAACCTACTCGATAAAGCCGAATCAAATTTATTTGGTGTTGCTGAAGGTAACTTAAAGAAAAACTACGAAAGCATGTCGGATTTAATTCGAAGTGCTATGAAACAAATTGAGTTGGCAAAAAATAATACCGACGGAGTTATTGGAGTACCTTCTGGTTTTACAGCATTAGACCGAGTTACCTCTGGCTGGCAAAAATCCGATTTAGTAATTATAGCTGCTCGTCCAGCAATGGGAAAAACATCTTATGTGCTTTCTCTAGCTCGAAACGCAGCCGTAGATTTTGGAATGCCTGTTGCAATTTTTTCATTAGAGATGTCATCCATTCAGTTGGTTACTCGTTTAATATCGGCTGAGTCGGAAATTTCTTCAGAAAAATTACGTAGCGGAAACCTAAGAGCTGATGAAATTCAACAAATTCACTCCAAAATAAACCAACTTACACAGGCAAAAATATTTATCGACGATACTGCTGGCTTGTCTATTTTTGAGCTTCGTGCAAAGGCTCGTCGTTTAAAAGCCAAAAACGATATACAATTAATTATTATCGATTACTTGCAATTAATGACCGCTGGTAGCGAAGGAAAAGGAAATCGTGAACAAGAAATTAGTATGATTTCGCGTTCATTAAAAAGTATTGCAAAAGAATTGAATGTGCCAGTATTAGCACTTTCGCAGTTGAGTAGAGCGGTTGAAAGTAGAGGTGGCGATAAAAAACCACAACTTTCCGATTTAAGAGAATCGGGTTCGATAGAGCAAGATGCCGATATGGTACAATTTATTCACCGACCAGAATATTACAATATTTTGGAAGATGCTGACGGTAATTCGACCAGAAATGTTGCCAACATTATTATAGCTAAACACCGTAACGGTGCTGTTACCGATGTTCAATTACGATTTGTAAACGAATTGGCTAAGTTTGAAGATTTAGACAAAGCCAACCAACAATTTAATGATTTAGGTAATGCTAATTTTACCACCATGCCTATTGGAAATAGTTTTGATTCGGAAAATGGCAATGTAATTAAACGTTCAAAAATGGACGACTTGCCAGAAGATGATGATAATTTTTCGAGCAACTCTTTTAACAACAATGATTTTGAAGAACCACCGTTTTAATACCTCTCGCAGATTACGCTGATATACGCAGAAAAAAAATCAGCGAAAATTTGCGGTATTAGCGAGAATACAAAAAAAATGAAGTTAAAACTATTCATCATAACAATTGTAACCCTACTTTTTTTTCAGAAAGCACAAGCTACGTACTTGTTAATTCCGATGGATAACGCACAGAAAAATCATTTAAAAGCATACGGAATAGCGTATTGGGTTCTCGAAAATAATTTAGAAATAGATTGGTTGTTGAATTACCGTGGCGGAAGTTTTATGGTAAAACACCTTAAACCTATTGAAGAAGAATTGATTATTCGTGGCGTTTCGTTCGAAATTATTGCCGATGCCAAATCTACAGCCATACTTCAACAAATTGCCGACCCCGAAGTAAACATGGACGTAGTAAAATTAGAAAAAGCTCCAAAAATTGCCGTTTATTCGCCAAAAACAGCACAACCTTGGGACGATGCTGTTACTCTAGTTCTAACCTATGCCGAAATTCCTTATGAGGTGGTTTATGACGAGGAAATTATCAACGAAAAATTACCTCTATACGATTGGTTACACTTACACCACGAAGACTTTACAGGCCAATATGGTAAGTTTTATGCCAACTACCGAAATGCTCCTTGGTACAGAGAACAAGAACGATTTAATGAAGAAAATGCTAATAAATTGGGTTTCTCCAAAGTTTCTGAACTGAAATTGGGTGTTGCAAAAAAAATTAAAGATTTTACCATGGGTGGAGGATTTCTGTTTGCCATGTGTTCGGGTACCGATGCCTTGGATATTGCCCTAGCTGCCGAAGGTGTAGATATTTGCGAAGCCATGTATGATGGCGACGGAACAACCCCAAACTACAACAGTAAAATGGATTACAGCAAAACCTTTGCATTTAAAGATTTTACCTTAAAAACCAACCCGCTCGAATACGAATTTTCTGATATTGATGCTACCGAAACACACGCTAAAACACCACAAAATTTAGACAATTTTACCCTGTTCGATTTCTCTGCAAAATGGGATGTTGTACCCACCATGCTTTGCCAAAACCACGAAAACTTAATAAAAGGATTTTTTGGGCAAACCACTGCTTACAATAAGCAGTTTATTAAATCGAGCACATTGGTAATGGGCGAGAACAAAGCCCTAAACTCGGCACGATACATACACGGCGAAATGGGCAAAGGTACTTGGACTTTTTACGGCGGGCACGACCCTGAAGATTACCGCCACATGGTGGGCGACCCCGCAACCGATTTAAATTTACACCCCAACTCACCTGGTTATCGTTTAATTCTAAACAATATTTTATTTCCAGCTGCAAAGAAAAAAAAGCAGAAGACATAGATGAAAGATGTATTGATTACATACGATTACTATGCAGGCGGGTCTATTATGCCCGGGAGGTCATTTTCAGCAAATAGTTACCGTTATGGTTACAATGCAGGTTCTGAAAAGGATGACGAAATTACAGGAATAACAGGTAGCCACTTTACAACATATTTTAGAGAAGGAGACACAAGACTTTTGATTTGGTGGGGTGTTGACCCTAAAGCTGATAAGCAGCCTTGGCAAAGTCCATATTCTTACATGGATGGAAATCCTATTTGGAAAAATGATCCAAAAGGAGATTGTCCTCCTGGGGTTGATTGTGATGACCCTGTTGAAAAAGTTGATATAGTTTCGTCTGGTTCAAGTGGTAAAAAAGGAGGTATTTTTGGAAATACAAGAGGTGGAAGTTTTCACGGTGGTTTAGATATACGAGCATCAAAAGGGACTGATTTAAAATCAACCTTACCGGGTAAAGTTGTATATGCTAAAAACAATCATCAAAGTGATGAGTATTCAGGGAAAAGAAGAGGAAGCGGAACTCATTCACCTACTACTGGTTATGGTAATACCATAATAGTCCAATATGAAATAGAAAGCGATTTTAATATCAAAGGTTCTGATGGCAATGATATTGTATTGAAGAAAGGTCAGAGTGTTTATATTCAATATACCCATATGGATAAAGTAGATGAATCTTTATTGGGAAAAACAATAGAAAAGGGGCAAGTTTTAGGCCAAGCAGGGGCGACAGGTAATCCTGGTTATTATGAAGGTAAGTGGGGTATTGCAGAAGAAGATAGACATACACATTTTACGGTTGGTACAAAAAATCAAAATGGTTATATGCCAAAATCAGGTTTAGTAGACCCAAGAGTATTTATTAAAACCCCAATTGATGACCAAGGAAATGTTATTGAAAACAAAGGGAATTAATTTATGAATCACGGAATAAATATAATGTTGATGTTTTTACTGGGAGTTATCAATCTGACTTCCTGTGCTCAAAATTCTTTGGAATCTGAAAAGGGTTGTGATAACGCTTATAATTTGAATCTATTAGAAGTTAATAATGTAAAGATTTTCCAAAACCCTAAGGAAGTGGTCATTAGTAATTTGAAATTACAAGACGATTCCAATTCTAATGAGATACGGAAGTATATAAAAGAAAAGAGCTTTTTACTAATCAATGATTCATCTAATGAGATAGTTTATTTTGATTTACTTGACTCATCTTTGGTTCTTACTCATCCATATTTACCATTAAATACAGAGGAGTCGATAGTTAAAAATTTATTCCCATTGCAGTATGCTAATAAAGGAGTAAACCCTTCTCATGGATTGCAAACTGAATCAGTGAGTTTGTACAATTGTAAGGGGGATGAATTAAGAATTTATTTGTATCAAAATAGGGTTCATAGTATATCTTACTTTATTTATGAAAATCCTGAAGACTGGGGTAATGAATAGAAAGTTTTAAGAACTTTTTAGAA
>JABTUP010000044.1 GCA_015075325.1 Flavobacteriales bacterium
AAATCTGCACTCAAAAATGCCCATTTTATTATAGAAAATCAACTTAGAACCGACGGAGGTTTAAATCATAATTACAAAAACGACACAAGCAATATTGATGGTTATTTAGAAGATTATTGTTTTACCATAGAAGCTTTTATTGCTATGTATGAAGCTACCTTAGATGAAAAGTGGTTAAACCTTAGCAAACAATTGATGGATTACACCATTTCACATTTTTACGATACCTCAACTGGGTTTTTCTTTTTCACATCTGACTCTGCTAAAGATTTAATTGCTCGTAAAATGGAACTTTCTGACAATGTGATTCCTGCATCTAACTCAAGTATTGCGAAAGGGCTGTTTTTGTTAGGTCTGCATTTCGAAGATGAAGATTATACTCAGAAATCTATTCAAATGCTAAAAAACATTGAAAATCAAATACCTACTTATGTTTCGGGTTATTCAAATTGGGCAAGTTTGTTATTAAATCATATTCATCCGTTTTATGAAATTGCCATTTGTGGAGAAAAAGCCTTTGAAAAACGCAAAGAATTCTACCAAACATATATTCCAAATAAAATAATTGTTGGTACTATTACAAAAAGTAATCTACCTTTGCTTAGAGAAAGAAAAACCAACGGTAACACAACGATTTACGTATGTTATAACAAATCATGCCAACAACCTGTTGAAACTGTTGACGAAGCTTTAAAACAAATGAATGCCTCCCCAAACCCTCCTAAGGAGGAGCTAAATTGAAGGAGAAAAAAAGTAAAGAGAAAAGAAATTTATAAAACTTAATATACTTTTTAGAAGTAATGAGTTTTCTAATAAATAATATAGAGTGAATAAGAATATTATAAAAAAAAATGAGTTTGGTGCTAGCCCCTCCTTCGGAGGGGTTGGGGAGGCTCTTGTTTTTCTTTTTTTAGTGTTTAGCTCTTTGGCTTTTGCTCAGCAACAAAATTTACCATTAACTCGTGAATTTAATTTGGTAAACAACAAAGGTTTTAACGATTTTAATGCATCGACTCACACTGCTTTTCAACCCATTATTCAATCACAAATTAGAACCACCGATGAATTGAATTGGTTGTCTGATTCAGAAAAAAAATATTTTTTAACCTATGTAACAAAAGCAGATAAAAAGCCCAAAAGCTTTGGTGGCTGGTTAAACCAATCGTTTTTTCATCAGCATTTTATTGTGGTAGATACCGGAAACTTCTATCTTACCATCGACCCCATGATTAACCTTGAATTTGGTGAAGATTTGGAAGATAAATCCGCTAAAAAAGAGAAAATATACACCAACACCCGTGGTGCTTTAGTAAAAGGTAATATTGGTAGCAAGTTCTCGTTTCAAACTGCTTTTTACGAAAACCAAGCCTTTACTCCGAATTACATTTCCAGTTTTGTTAACGAAACAGGCGTAATGCCAGGGCAAGGTCGTGTAAAACGATTTAAAAAAACGGGGTACGATTTTGCTTACTCTTCTGCTTACATTTCTTATTCACCATCAAAACATTTTAATTTTCAAATAGGTAATGATAAACACTTTATTGGCGATGGTTACCGCTCTTTATTACTATCGGATGTAGCAACCAATTATCCTTATTTAAAAGCAACCGTTTTGTTTGCAAAAGACAAACTTCAATTTACCAAATTACATGCTGATTTAACTAATCTAGAAAGAAGAGAAAAAGGTTCTGTTCCAGAAGCTCTTTTTAAAAGAAAAAGCATGTCGACACATTATGTTAACTGGCTAGCTACCAAATGGCTAAACATTGGTTTATTTGAAAATACCATTTGGCAAACCGAAGATTCAACGGGAACTTTACCTTTTAATTTTTCACAACTTAACCCAATTCCAGTATTAAATGGGTTTAGTAAAAATGCAAACTCTATTATTGGTTTAAATACTAAGATAAAGCTCCCATTTAAACTAGTTATCTATAATCAATTGGTTTACAATGGAAATACTAATTATATACATTCCGGATTTCAAGAAGGAATTATTTTTTATGGTGTGAAAAATTTGACTGTTCAAGGAGAATTTAACACAATGGGTACATATGACCCAATTTATTATAAAAGAAATGATAATTATCAAACTAACGACCACTACAACCAGCCACTGGCTCATCCTTTAGGCAACAACTTTAACGAAGTTATTGGTATTATCAATTACAAATACAAAAGGTATTTTACTCAAGTAAAAATTAATTTTGCTGATTTTATTAACGCTTCAACCAATGAAGATGCTAAATTAACTACGCTTCAAGCTCATTTAGGATTTCTGATTAACCCCAAAAACAACTTGTCGTTTTTAATTGGTGCAACCAACAGAACCGAAGAAACAACAACTTTTTCGAACAAAACCAATTACGTTTATTTTTCAATTCAAACCAGTTTAAGAAATTTATACACTGATTTTTAAATTAGTATTATGGATATATTGTTATTGCCTTTTATTACATCATTTATCATTGTTATTTTAGCAACACCTTCGTTTATTACAGTTGCTATAAAAAAACGATTGTTTGATGAGCCCACAGAAGATAGAAAAATACATAATCGAATTGTTCCATTAATGGGCGGTTTAATGATTTTTGCTGGTACCGTTTTTGCTTTTCTTCTTTGGTTTCCAATAAACGAAATGGGAATTATAAAATACCTTGTTCCTTCTTTACTTTTAATGCTGTTTGTGGGAATGAAAGACGATATTATTGGTACTGCTCCTTCAAAAAAATTGGCGGCACATTTGGTTGCCGCATTTATTATGGTTTTAATGGCAGACATTAAATTAACTAGTTTGCATGGGTTATTCAACATTAGAGAAATACCTGAATGGGCTGGGATTATGTTATCTATTTTTACTTACATTGTAATTATCAATGCATTTAATTTAATTGATGGTGTTGATGGATTAGCAGCAGGTGTTGGTTTAATTGCTGCAAGTTTATTTGGCACATGGTTTTATTTAGCTGGCGATTTTGTTTATGCTGTATTGTCGTTTTCTTTAGCAGGAGGATTGTTAGGATTTTTACGTTTCAATTTTAGTCCTGCCAAAATATTTATGGGCGATTCTGGCTCGCTCACCATCGGCTTTTTGTTTGCCGTTTTAGCAATAGAATTGGTAGAATATGATGCTTCAAAAAATCTACCTTTTGTTATTTCAAACATCTCCAAACCAATTTTAGCCATGTCTATTTTGGTGTATCCGCTTATTGATACCATACGTGTATTTACCTTGCGTATTCTTCGTGGAATTTCTCCATTTACAGCCGACAGAAACCATTTGCATCACCGGTTAATTGATTTAGGACTTTCTCATGCCCAAACGGTTATGGTAATTTACTTTTTTAACTTACTAATTGTTGGAGCTTGTGTTTATGCTCAACGATTCGATCCAAGTATTGCTTTTATTGTAATTATGGCGAGTGTAATTGTATTAGTAGAAATTCCGTTTTTTATTTCACTTAAAAAGAAAAAAAATTAAACCAATAAAATTTACATTGAGTTTTAGTAATTATTTATAAATGCCACAGATTACACAAATTTTCACCAATTCCTTTTCACAAATTAAGTTTGTAATTAACTTTATTCTTCAAGCTTTTAGCGTGAATTTAATTTGTGTGAATTTGTGCAATCTGTGGCAAAAAAAACATGTAGCAATCTACGGATACACAAAAATCATATTACCTCTTGTTTTCATTGCTTCTACTTTTTCGGGTTGGGCACAGAATTACAATGTTACTCAGCAACGAACAGTGGAGCATTTGTTTATTAAATCACTTGACACTTCCAGCAATTTCCATTCAGGAATTAAACCTTTTGCCAACAAAGAAGTAAATCAAGTGGTTTCTATAGACACGCTTAGTTCTGGCTTAAAATACAATGTTCAATCGTCGTTAGCCAATCAAATTTTTAACGAAAACTTGGTCGACGCTGAGAAAGGAAACTTCAAATTGCTTATCAATCCTTTAATAAATGCTGGAAGTGGAATTGAAAAAATAAGCAACCGAACAGTAACACTATCTGAAATAGCTTTTGGCTTAAGCCTAAAATCGGCTTACAAAACCAAATGGAGTGGCGAATTTGATTTTTTAGCTGATAATTCTCAATATCCAATCCACATCGATAACCTATTAAAAACCCAACATGCTGGACAAGGTTATGGATACACCAAAGACCAACAAGCCATGTATTTTCAAGGAAACTTAACCTTTACAGCTGATGATGTTTTTACTTTCCAAGCAGGAATTGGTAAAAATATTATTGGCGAAGGTTACCGCTCTTTGTTTTTATCTGATTATGCCAATAGTTACCCCTATTTTAAAGCAACAGCAACCATTTGGAAATTAAAATACATGGCATTGTACACCAATTTTCAAGACATTCGTTTTGGAAAAGGCAACTTTAGCGACTTCCGACACAAATTTTCAACCATTCATTATTTAAGTTTAAATGCCACCAAATGGCTAAATATTGGTTTTTTTGAAAGTATTGTTTTTCAAGCTCAAGAAGGAAATTTTTATCGCGGATACGAACTCAGTTACCTCAACCCTATTATTTTTTTACGCCCAATGGAGTATCATCAAGGTTCTGCTGATAATGCATTGATGGGCGGTAGCATTAAAATAAAAGTAAAAAAGAAAAACATCTTTTACGGACAACTTTTACTCGATGAGTTTTTATTGGCAGAAATTCGTGCAAACCGAGGTTGGTGGGCAAATAAATATGGTTATCAATTTGGAGTAAAAGCTTATGATTTTGTTGGGATTAACGGTTTAAAAATTCAAGCAGAATTAAACGCTGTTCGACCATTTACTTACAGTTACTTTGAAAACCCAAGTACCATGAATACGCTTCAAAATTATGGTCACTATAACGCTCCATTAGCTCATCCGCTTGGAGCAAATTTTAATGAAGTATTGGGCGGAATTTCCTTCCACAAAAAAAGATGGATTTTTGAAGCCATGAGCACTTATGCAAAAGTTGGCTTAGATTCTAGTGTAAATTTTAGTATCGGGCAAAACATTTACCAACCTTATAACGAACGCGAAAAGGAATATGGTTATAAAACAGGCGGTGGAATAAACACCACTATTTTGAATAACTCGTTTAAAGTTTCTTATGTATTAAACCCAAAAATGCAAACCGTTATTCAGTTGGGCATTAACAATAGAACGTATCAAAATAAGTATGGAAACGAATCGAGCAACTGGATTACTTTTGGAATTAAAACAGCTTTGATTAATCAATACTTTGATATTTAGAACTTCACCAACTTTATTCACTGCTGCTGCAAGCGTCTCGTTTGTGGTTTTTTAGCTTATTCATTGCCCCTATTTATTCTTATTCATTCTAATTTATATTTTTAACACAAAGCAGAGCCTTGTGGTAGCTTTGGGGAATTTTGCAAGTTAATACACAAACCCAAAGTGCCATAAAGGAATAGTGTTTTGGTATCCAACTTCAATATCGTCTTTTACCAAATAACTATTTGTAATATCCACAATTTGTGATTTAGTTTTGTTTTTACCTCCAATTTCAAAGGTCAATTCGTTAACTAAAAAATCACCCTTTTTAGGAATGCTAAGTGTATGTAAAGAAGTTAATTGCGACGCAAAAAAAGTTTCTCTAACATTTCCAATATTAGCATGATCATTTCCTACTAGTATGTGGCATAAGTTGGTATTACTCAAGTACATTTTTTCTGGTTTTCCTAACGCTTGTATTCCTTTGGTGTGGGATGGTAACATGGTTATTAATCCGGCTCTTTCTAAATAATTAAAATATTCGGGTAGCAGCGAACGAGATATACTTGTTAAATCGGCAATTTTAGAAATATTAGGTTTAAAAGGCACACTTTCGGATATGATTTGCAACAGCTTTTTAAGTTTAGCAATGGTGCTTGGTTTTAAATCTAAGTATTGCACCAAATCAACCTCCAATACGGTATTGATTACGCTCATTAATTTCAATTCAAAATCTTCTTCTTTATAAAACGGATAAAAACCTTTCTTTAGGTAATTGTTAAAATGAAACAAAGGTTTATCTAAGTTAATTGTTACTTTTTGATGAATAATTTCATCTAATGTAAAGGTAGGGAAATCGACTTTGGTTTCGAACAATAAATATTCTCGAAACGATAAACCCTGCAACGTGTAATGAATAGCTCTTCTACTTAAATCGGCATAACCTTTCATAATATCTAAAATAGAACTACCTGTAAATACAATGTTCAAATCTGGAATAGCATCATAGATATGTTTTATTTCGCCCGACCAACTGGGGTATTTGTGTATTTCGTCGATAAACAAATATTTTCCGCCGTTGTTTCTAAAGTTTAGTGCAATTTCAAATAGCGATAATTTATAAATAAATAAACTATCGGCAGAAATGTATAAATATTCATTGCTGTTTTCAGCTTCTTTTATTCGCTGTATAAGTATGGTTGTTTTTCCTGTTCCTCGTTGACCGGTTATAGCAATTAAACGATTTTTCCAATTAATTTGCTTGTACAAGTAGCGTTTTATCGAGGTGTCGGCTTGCCGTAATATTCTATTTTGCGTGTCAATTAATCGCTGCATATTTACATAATGATTGGTTTACTATACAAATATACAAATAAAATGTATAATGAACTATACAAAATAGTATATAAATTGATTGATATGATTTACAAAAAAATGTATTTTAAGTGTTAGTTACCACAAAATGGCATAAATTATAAAAGCAAAGCATTTTTTAAAAAGCTTTGATTTTCAGCTCTCGTTAGTTAGCTAAAGGACTATACTCCACCCCCCGTAATCGCTAAGCTGAAGCGTTGGCATTTTATTGGAGGGCTTAGTGATATATCTTTCATAAACCAAATGTACTTTTTTTATTGGTATAATTTTATTCGACCTAAGTATCCACCCTCTTTGCCAACCCTTAACTTAGCTCGTACTTCTACAGCTTAGGACGTACTGGGGG
>JABTUP010000045.1 GCA_015075325.1 Flavobacteriales bacterium
ATAAATAAAACTAAAACTAAACCAAAATATTTCATAACAAAATTTTAAATTCTATTCAAAAATAGGATAATATCGATAAAGACGCAAAAAACAAATTTGAGTTGCCTAAAATGATTTATTAAACCACAATTGTTAATTGTTTGTGATTTATAACAAATTAAGCGTTCTAATAACGATTAATTTTATTCATCTTAATTTTGGTTAAAATGACAAAAAAAATATTAATCGGACTGTTTGTTTTATTGTTAATAGTCATCACTATTTTTTCTTACAATTTTTATAAAAACATTAAAAAACCTCTTCAGTCTGATGCGTTAATTGCTGTTCCTCAAAACGCATCTGTTATTATTCAAGGCAATAGTTTTAAGCATGTTTTTAAGCAACTCATTTCATCAAATATTATGTGGGAAGAATTAGTGAATAATACCGAAAATGCAGCAAAATTTAATCGTGAATTAATTTACATCAACTCCATTGCAAGCGATACTTTAACCAATCAATTAATTCAAAATCAATCGGTTTTAGCTTCTTTTCATCTGCTTGGAGCAAACAATTTTGATGTGGTTTATTATTTTTCAACCAATAGTAATCTTGACGAGGATAAATTAATAAATCATTTAAAAGCAATAACTAAAACAACTCCAACAAATAGAGTTTATGATGAAAAAACTATTTATCAATTCACGTTAAAGGAAACTGGCAAAATTTCGCTTATTTATCAAAAAGGAATTGTTGCTTTAAGTTTTAGTTCAATATTAATTGAAGATGTTGTTCGACAATTGAATTCCACAACATCGTTACTCAACGACGACAATTTTTTAAAGGCATACCATACTTCTGGAAAAGCTGAATTTGGAAATATTTTCGTTAACACATCAAATCTCAACAAATTAGTTCATCTTTTTATTGATGGAAAATCAAAAAATTATATAAATAATGCTAGTTTATTTTGCGGTTGGATAGCTCTTGATGTTTCTATAAAATCAAATGCAATAATGCTCAACGGATTTTCTGCTGCACCCGATTCGAGTAATTTATATTTGAACTTGTTTAAAAACCAAAAACCACAAGCCTTGGATTTGCTTCAAGTGGTTCCTTACAATGCTTCGTTTATTTATTACAACAGTTTTAGTGATGTTAAATCATTTTTTAAAAACAAAAAAAACCTACTTCAATTAAGAAATCAATCCAATGATTTAGACGGTTTAATCGAAAGTTACACCAACAATTTTCAGCTCGATATTGAAGAGGAATGGTTGAGTTTTATGGGCAACGAAATGGCTGCAATAATTACAGAACCACAAAAAGATTCGACTTATGCTGATAATAGTTTTCTGGTTTTTAAATTAAAAGATCCCGAAAAAGCGAAAACCGTTCTAAGCTCAATTGCTTTAAAAATAAATGAAGAAAATTATCCTATCAACTTGTTTAATGAATTTCCTGTTTCAAAAATCGATTTTACTAATTTCTTTACTGCCTTATTCGGAAAACCATTTTTTAACTTAAACAATCCTTACTACACCATTGTTGAAGACTACTTAATTTTTGGAAATACCGAAAACAACATTCAACAATTTATTTCAAATTACAGCAATAAAAGAACTATTAATCAGGACGTTAATTTCAAAGCTTTTCAAGAGAATTTATCGTCGAGTGCCTCTATTTTCATCTACAACAATATTGCTCGTTCTGTAAAACTTTATCCTCACTTTTTAAACGAAACACAACAGCAGCATATTAAAACCAAAACTGAACTATTACAAAAATTTGAGGCTGTAGCCATTCAAATCAATAGCGAAAAAAACAACCTGTATTACAACAATATTTACTTAAAATACAACCCTGTTTACAAACAAGAAACCAGAAGCGTTTGGGAAACTGCTTTAGATGCTGCCATCTATTCCAGACCAGAAATGGTGTTGAACCATGTGGATAACACCAAAGAAATTTTTGTTCAAGACGAATCAAATAAAATTTACTTGATTAGTAATACTGGTAAAATATTATGGACAAAACAATTATCAGAAAAAATTATTGGAAACGTAAATCAGGTTGATGCTCTTAAAAACAACAAACTGCAACTGTTGTTTAATACCAGTTCAAAAATTTATTTGCTCGACAGAAATGGAAATGATGTTGGTAAATTCCCTATTTCACTAACATCGCCTGCAACCAATGGAATTACTCCAATGGATTATGAAAAAAACAAAAATTATCGATTGCTAATTGGTTGCGAAAACAATATGGTTTACAACTTCGATATTGAAGGAAATGCTGTTAAAGGATGGGAATACACGGCAACCAAATCGCCTGCAACCAAAAACATTACACACTTTACACATGGAGGAAAAGATTATATTGTAATTCCACTAGAAAATGGTTCTATTAAAATTATTGAACGTAGCGGAAAAGACCGTTTAATTCTTAAAAAGAAACTTCCTGCAACAAAAAATCCTGTCGTTATTAAACTTCATTCGGAGTTAAACAAGGTTTTTGTTTCAACTCTCGATTCTTCAGGAAATGTGAGTAAACTTTACTTTAACGATGTGTTAGAAACCATTAATTTCAGCAATATTCCTAGCAACTCTTTCTTTAATTATTTTGATGTAAACAACGACAACAATGATGATTATGTTTTTGCTCACAACAAAACTATACAAGTATTAGATGCCGAGAAAAAAACCATTTTAACACACGAACTTGAAAATGAAATAACCCAACAACCGTTGTTTTTTAAAATGCCCGATAAAACCATTAAAATAGGATTGGTAAGTTCTTCGAATATTTATTTGATAAACCAACAAGGAGTTTTAGAAAACAACTTTCCGTTAACTGGCTCAACTGCTTTTAGCATTAGCAATTTATCAAACAATCAGGCATTAAACATTGTTGTTGGCGATAAAAACTTAATTTACATGTACAACTTACAGTAGCGATTATGTTTTTTTAACAGTTGCTTTCAACAAATAGTGGTAACTATTTCTTTTTATTTCATTCCTTTGTTATGCTTTTTAACTAAAAGTGATTGTAAAAAAAAACATTATCATTCCAAAAATTAAACTACTTCAACTTTGTATTGCGGTATTTTTCATATTTGCTGCAAATCAACAGCTTAGTTCTCAAGTAAAAAAAGAAAACAAACTGCTAATTGGTCGAATAGAACTTTCAAACAAAAATTACCAACAAGCCATCGAAAGTTTTAATATCGCTTCGGCTAACGACCCGCTAAATTTTGAACCTTATTATTACCGAGCCATAGCAAAAGTAGAATTGGGCGATATTGTTGGTGCTGCAAACGATATCAATAAAGCCATTGAACTTGAACCTCGAAGTGTAGATTTATACATTCTAAGAGGCTCAATAAACGACAGGCAACTGAACTACGAAAAAGCTTTCGAAGATTATACTAAAGCATTGAGTATTGACAGCAGAAATGCCGATGTATATTTAAGCAGAGCAATAACCTACAGCAATTTGCAAGAATACGCCAACGCAATAAAAGACTGTGAACTAGCCTTACGTTACAAATCCAGAAAAGAATTGGTTTATGTAATTAGAGGAATGTCAGAATTGGGTTTGAAAAATTACCACGAAGCCATAAGCGATTTTAATTTGGTTATTGAAAATAGCCCCAATAATTCGTCGAATTACGTAAGAAGAGCAACCGCATTTTATTATTTAAATGATTTTGAAAAAGCATTAACCGATATTCAAAAAGCCATTTATTTAGACGACAAAAACAGTTATGCGTATTTTCAACGCTCCATGATTTTTAATAAACTCAATAGAAATGATGAAGCTTTAGCCGACTTAAATAAACTGATCGAAATATCGCCAAACTCTACTTCGGCTTTCTACAACAGAGCACTTTTATTTACAGAAAAAGAAAATTTTAAGGCTGCCTTAAAAGATTATGATAAGGTAATAAACCTCAACAATAAAAATATTTTGGCTTATTACAATAGAGCCATTGTTAATCAGCGATTAAAAAGAATTAAAGAAGCAAAAGCTGATGTTGAAAAAGCCATAGAACTTTATCCTGATTTTGTTGATGCTTATAAATTGAGGGCAAGCATAAAACAAACACTTGGAGATTATAAAGGTGCCGAATTTGACAATCAAACCGCCGAAATTATTAACCAATCGAAATTAAACATTACCGACAGCTTGCGTCAGCAAGAAGAATTGTTTATTGCTAAAATAACCTCATTTTCAAGCGGAAGTGCCTCAATTAATCCAACAAATGCAACAAAAACCAACTCCATTTCGCTTTTACCAAGTTATAAAATTCAAGTATTATCGAATCAAAAAGAAAAACGAATTATTGATTCCTGGAACAAAACAAAAAAAGCATTTACCTCTTACTTCTTAGTTTCAACCAACGATAATGAAATTGGTTTTCAGGATGTAATTCAAAACTCAATTAACGAGTTAACCAACGAAATTGAAACAACTAAAGCAGATGCTGAATTGTATTTAAAACGAGCCATATTATATCAATCAATCGATAATTACACAAACTCCGAAAACGATTTTAACACTTCATTAGCTTTAGATTCAAGTAATTACATTGCATATTTTAGCAGAGCCAATTTGTTTAATGAAAAAAATGCTTTAACCCCATCAAAACAAACTATTCAACAAATTTTAAACGATTACAGCAAGTGTATAAAAGAAAACCCAACTTTTAGTTTTGCTTATTTTAATAGAGGAAACATTAAATTTCAACAAGAAAAATACATCAATGCCATTGAAGATTTTTCGTTAGCAATAAACGCCAACCCATCTTTTGCCGAAGCATATTTTAACCGTGCATTAATTTTATTGGTTTTAGAAAACCGCGAACAAGCTTGTAAAGATTTGAGTAAAGCTGGCGAATTAGGACTTCTTCAGGCTTACGATGTTATTGCAAAATACTGCAACAACTAATCGGTTTCTGGCTTATCCTTTTTTTTGTTATAGCATCAATCGAATAGAATAAATTTCCCTTACTCATTTCGTGTTTCCTGTTTCACCATTCATATCAACTTTAGACTTAATTTTGACACATGAATTTAGAACAAATTCTTAGCGAACATTACTCAAAAGCAATCACCCAAAAAGTGGTTAGCGAACTAATTGCTCAACCCAAAAGAATTCCTGAAATTATTCATCTTTTTCAGAAAAAAGAACAACACCTTTCCGTGTATGCTGGCTGGATTATTTCATACCTTGGCGAAAACAACCCTCAACTCATTAAAAACCACTTGTCGGTAATTATTCAAAAATTAGATGACGAAGAAAATAACTCCGCCCTTATTCGAAACATTTTTAGAACATTACAATTTGTTGAAATACCTCAACAATACGAAGGCTTTGTATTAACCAAAGGTTTCGACTTTTTAAACAACAACAGCCCTGTTGCTGTAAAAGTTTTTGCTATGACGGTTATTTTTAATCTTTCAAAAAAATATCCTGAAATTACAAACGAATTAAAGCTCTCGCTCGAAAATCAATTTGAACACGCAAGTGCTGGTTTTAAAAGCAGGGCATCAAAAATTTTAAAAGTATTAACAACATGAATATAGGAATAGTATGTTACCCAACTTTTGGTGGTAGCGGTGTAGTTGCAACAGAATTAGGAAAGGCATTGGCTTACAAAGGACATAAAGTGCATTTTATATCGTATCAGCAACCCGTTCGTTTAGATTTGTTTTCAGAAAACATTTATTACCACGAAGTAAAAGTTTCTGATTACCCACTTTTTGATTATCAACCTTACGAATTGGTATTAACCAGCAAATTGGTTGATGTGGTAAAATTCGAAAAACTGGATTTACTTCATGTGCATTATGCCATACCTCACGCATCGGCAGCATACATGGCTCAACACATTTTGGCAAAAGAAGGAATAACCATTCCGTTTATAACCACCTTGCACGGAACCGATATTACTTTAGTGGGTAAAGATGTTTCGTTTGAACCTGTTATTACCTTTGCCATAAACGAAAGCAATGCTGTTACAGCTGTTTCGGAAAGTTTAAAACAAGATACTTACGAGCATTTTAAAATAACACGAGATATTGAAGTAATACCCAACTTTATTTGTTTCGAGGAATACAAAAAAGTTGAAGATTCTGACTTTTTAAGAAAATCGTTTGCACCAAATGGCGAAAAAATATTGGTACACATTTCTAATTTTCGACCAGTAAAACGAGTGCAAGATGTTATTCGAATTTTTGATATTGTTCGCAAACAAATTCCCGCAAAATTATTGTTGGTGGGCGATGGTCCTGAACGCCATAAAATTGAAGAATTGTGTAGAGAACTTCAAGCCTGCGATTGTATTAAATTTTTAGGAAAAGTAAAAGATACCGAGCGTATTTTATCAGCTTCCGATTTGTTTATTTTGCCATCCGAATCGGAAAGTTTTGGCTTGGCAGCTTTAGAAGCTATGGCAGCAAAAGTTCCAGTAATTTCAACCAACACAGGCGGAATTCCCGAGGTAAACTTACAGGGTTTTTCGGGTTATTTAAGCAATGTTGGCGATGTGGAAGATATGGCAAAAAACGCACTATCAATTTTAAAAGACGAGGCTATTTTAAACCAATTCAAACAAGCTGCATACCAACAAGCACAACAATTTGATATTCATAAAATTTTACCGATGTACGAAGAATTGTACAGAAGCCTTATAAAATAATAAAGACAGATAATCATCCGTCTCTACTTTTTTTTATTTTGCCTAGTTGTATAATTTGTCAGCTTTTGGGGGTGTTTAAAG
>JABTUP010000046.1 GCA_015075325.1 Flavobacteriales bacterium
TTCACTTACTTGCTCCTTTTTTTTTAAATCAATTTCTTTTTTTAGGTCTAACGCTAAAATTCTTGCTAATTCTCTTCGTTCTTCAACTTTTCCTTTTATGGTTTTTCTAGAAAAATAAACGCCATCTTCCGAAGCAAAAACGCCTTCAATTTCGATATCGTTGTTGGAAGATTTTGCATAAGCTGCAATAGGCAAGTTACAACCGCCACCTAAAGCAATTAAAAAAGCTCTTTCGGCATCGGCTGCAAATTTGGTTGGCTCGTGACGAAGTTTTTTAACCAAGTCGAGCACATATCCTTCTTTGTCAATGGTTTCTATTCCTAAAATTCCTTGCCCAACTGCAGGTAACATTATGTTTAAATCTAATATTTCAGTAGCGTAATCAATCATGTTTAGTCTTCGCAAACCTGCTGCAGCAAGAATAACAGCGTCGTATTCGCCAGCATCCATTTTTTGTATTCTGCCATCAACATTTCCTTGAATGAATTTATATTCTAAATCGGGTCGAAGTTGTTTTAGTTGAGCTGTGCGTCTTAAACTTCCTGTGCCAATAACAGCACCAGCAGGCAAGTCCATTAATTTTTTTCCAGATTTTGAAATCAATACATCTCTAAAATCTTCACGTTCGGTAATTGGAATAACTCTTAAACCATTAACTTCTTCGGTTGGAATGTCTTTGTAACTGTGAACGGCAATGTCTATTTCATTAGCAAGCATGGCTCTTTGCAAAGCCGATGTAAATGCTCCAACTACACTAATGTTACCTTCGTCGCCACTGGTTTTAATTATTTTGGTTTCAAATTCGTAATCGGGTTGAATGGCTTTTAGCTGTTCTACTACCCAGTTGGTTTGTGTTAAGGCAAGTTTACTGCCTCTGGTTCCAACCACAATTTTTCGTTTTGGAACAAAAATATCAACATTATTTACGTCTAAAATTTGTTTTGCCGTATTTATCGGATTATCCTGAACATGAATGTTTTGAGCAATATTTTTTATTCCATCAATGGTTGGGCTCGAAATTTTACGAAGCAAACGGTGAGAGAATCGCATCAGCAATTCTTTTTGGTGTTCAGATATATCGCCCATTTTAGGTATTAACCATTTTAGCTCTTCATCTCTCATTTCTTCTAAATTGCTCCAATAGGCTTCAATAACTGGGGCAACTTTTCTGTTTTTTAACCACACCATAAACCACTCCAATTCTTGGTTTACAATTTTTCGAGCCAAAGGAATTTCGTCGTAACGCTTTAGCAAACCATCGTAAGTAATTTTTTTGATGTCGTCTAAATCATACAAATGGATGTTATCGTGATTTTTTAAATCGGGATTAAAATTTCGTGGCACTCCAAAATCGATAAACAATTTGCTTCCACCAGTTTCTAAAGCAAATTTAGCTCTAGGGCATTTGCTTTCTGCCATGGTTTCTTCGTGAAGTAAGTTTATTTCTCCTTGAGTTCCGCCCACAATAATGTTGGCTTCAGCCAAAGCTTGATGAATATTTTGCATGTCAACAGCAATTCCATTCCATTCATTAGCCATTTCTTGAGCTCTACTTTTATCGTGACTGGCAACGTAAAGTTTCTTAATAGGTGTTCTATCTAAAATTGTGGCAACTAAATTTGCCATGTTTCCTGTTCCAATAACTAAAAAGGTAGAATCAGCAAAATTATATCCATGGTGAGAAATTAATTCAAAACCCACAGTGGCAAGTGATGCTGAAAATTTGCCAATATTAGTTTCCATACGCACACGTTTTCCAGTATGAATTGCCTGACGAATCAGTTCGTCTAAAACAGGTCCAATAGATTGTTCTTCGCGACCAAGCTCTAAAGCATCTTTAATTTGACCACTAATTTGATGTTCGCCAACTGCTTGAGATTCTAATCCAGCAGCAGTAGAAAATAAATTAATAATAGAAATTTCGCTATCAGGCAAAATAGATAAATATTGACGGTAGTTTCCAAACGTATCAAAAAAATCAACAATTTCGTTATGACTTTTTCCGTAGGCGTAAATAGAAAGTCGGTTACAGGTAGAAATGATAAAAACTTCTTTATAATGTTTTTTTAAAGTTTGAATTGCAACTCGAGTTTGTTCTTTATTTAATGCTAATCGTTCTCGAACAGCAATAGGTGCAAAACGATGACTTAATTCAACTCCAACAATTTTCTCCATATTTTGTATAAATATTACTGCTTCAAAGTTATGAATTTAAATTTCGTTATATCTGATAAAAGTCAACCTTCTGTTAAAAAGAAAAATTAACAGAAATTTAACACAACGGAAGTTCAAATTCAATTCTTGGGATTTTTTTTGACTCAAAAAAGATAAAATTATTTCATTAAATTTTATAACATTCAGTATATGAGTTGATTAAAATTATTGTTCAAGTATTGTATGTATTAAAACTTGATATACATTTGCCGTACCTAAAATTAATTAATAACTATGAAAAAATTTATGTTTTTACCACTTGTTGCTGTTGCAATGATGGTTGTTGCTTGTGGACCAAGCGCTGAAGAAATTGCTGCAAAAGAACAAGCTGTTGCTGATTCTGTTGCTGCTTATGATGCACAAGTTGCTGCTGAAGCTGAAGCTGCTGCTGCTGCTGAAGCTGCTGCTGCTGCTGAAGCTGCTGCTGCTGCTGATACTACAGCTGCTGCTGCTACTGAAGAAGCTGCAAAATAATTTTGAGTATTCAAAATTAGAAAAAAGGGAATCTCTTAGAGATTCCCTTTTTTATTTGGCATTAAACTCGTGTAGCCAAATTTGGTAAATTCTAAAATATTCTAATAAAGCAAAAGCTTCTTCTTGGCTTGTTATTGTTAGATTGCAATTACCCTCAAATTTTTGATTGGTTTTAATTGAAATGCTATCTTTTTCTAGCATTTCTTTCTGATTGAGTAAAAAATTCATTACCCATTCTGGTTGTCTTCTAGCTAATATATTGCTTAAATCGGGTCCACTATTTTTATATTCCATGGTATGGCATGATGTGCATTTACTGGTAAATGTGTTCATCCCAATTTTCATAATAGAATCGTTTATGGGTTCTAAAATTAATGTGTCAATTGGGCCAATGCCTTTTATCGATTGTTCATTTTTTGGCGACTCCACCGAGCAAACAAATAATGTAAAAATTATAAAACTTCCAACTAACTTTTTCAATGCTTATAGTTTTTGAATTTCAAAAGTGGGGTAGCCTTTTTCTCCAGAATTGTTATAAAAATCAATAAACCTGATTTTGTAGTACAATCCTTTGGTGGTTTTTAAAATGTAGCTTTTCTTTTCGTCGATAGTAAACGAATTATCGGAACTGTTACGAATTTTCCAATCGTGCCCAATTTCGTTCCAATAATTTGTAAATGTATAATTTGAGGTGTCTTGCAAAGTTATTTTAAAAAAGTTTGAATTGTTATCTTCGGCAACTAATACTCCATTGTGTTTATTGGTTAATGCTTGTGTTAAAACAAAGGGTAGGGTTAGGTTATCAAATTTATGATGATGGTTAGTAAATAATAAATCCCAAGAGTTTTTTTCTGGTTCGAGTGCTAAGGTTTGTCCGCCATTATCAAAACTAAAGTGAATAAAATTGATGGTGCTATTTTTATAAACGGTATACGTGTTTTCATTTGAGCCATCGAGATTGGCATAGATAAATGAAAAGGAATTGTTGTCAACCGAAAGAAACTGAATTTTTTTATAACCTCTGTGGTTTCCGTTGTCGTCATATTGCCTATCGACTATGTAAATATTGTTGGTTCCAACCCAGTTTCCAATTGCTGTAGAATCTAAATTTCCGTTTGGATTATCCCACAACCAGGTTACTCCCGATGTTGAATTTACACTCGAAAAACTAACATTACCCATGTTTGCTGCCAACATTCCTGTGGCATTGTTTAATAAAACTCGGTAACCCAATGGAGTGCATTCAAAAGCTAAATCCCACACATATTTTGTGTTGGTAGCCATTACTTTGTTGGTTTCACAATCGTAATATACTTGGTTTAAATAAGGGAAGCCTATTTCAATAACAACTGTTTCTAAATTGCCTGGTTCGGGCATTGGCAAAGGGGTTTCTTCTTTTAAACACGAGGTGAGTGTTAAAATTAGCAAAAGGTAATATGTGAGTTTAAGGTTCATTAAAAATTATAATTCAAAGATACAAAATAGCTTCTTCCCCAAAGTACATTAAGCGAGGTTGCATTGCTTTGGTTGGAAACGCCAAAAACATCGCCTACCATCAGCACTTCTTTTACATCAAAAATATTTTTAACTCCTAAAGTAGTGCTTAACTTTTTGTTAAACAATAGCTTAGTGAGGCTAAAGTCGAAAGTGTGGTAATCGCCAATGTAACTTTCTTTAATATCTTTTTGTTCGGTAAGGTAATTGTTTCTTATTAAACCAGTGTACTTATAGTTGAGGTTAAAACTGAGGTTTAGGCTATCTAATTTTAAAGCTACAGATGAATTTACATCATTGGTATAGAAAAATTTATTTTTAAAGTTCTGTTGATCAAACATGGAATTGTAGTTGCCATAAAAATTGTATCCAACATTAAGGTTTATTTTTTTATAACGATATTCCATCAAAAATGAAGTTCCTCTGGTAGTTAAAAAATCAACATTTTGATAAGTCCAATCGACATCTGAAGTTTGAACTAAACTAATAAGATTGTTAATTTTTGAATAATATACCTTCGGAGTAAACTGAATTTGATGATTTTTTATTTTTTTGTGGAAGTGAGCTGAGAAATTAAAATGGTCTGAATTTTCGGCAATTAAATTGGTGTTTCCCCAAAGATTAATGGTTGCGTTGTAATGAAATTCGAGGTACAGTTCTTTTAAATCGGGTGCTCTAAAGCCTTTAGCATAAGATGTTTTAAATTGTAAGTTGTCGTTTACATCAAGTAATAAATTTAAAGAAGGAACTATTGGAGCTTGGTATCTGGTATTGTATGCATACCTAACGGCTGGTTTTATGGTTATTGCTTTTATAGGTTTATAATCCAATGTAGCAAATAGTGCATAATCTCCAAGCCATTGGTTTTTATCGATTACTCGTTGTGCAAAAACATCATCTCTTTTTAATTCAGTACCAATGGAGTAGTTCAATTTAATACTGTCGTTTTTTTGTGTAAAAACTCCTCTAAACAAATAGTTGTTAAATACAGTAGTATCTTGGTCGGAATCAGAATCGGTAATGGTTTGTTTTAGTGTAGTTAAGTCTTTAAAATAGATGTTTCTTGTTCGGTTAAAGTACGCATGAGAAAGAGTTAAATCGATAAAGTAATTGGGCGAAATTCTTCCGTTTAACAATAGTTTATTGGTTAATCGTTGGGTGTTGTAATAAGTATCAAATGCAGTAATGTAGTAGGGGGCTCTTCGTTCTCCTCGACTGGTCATGGTTTCTGTAAAAGCATCTAAAATATAGGAGAGTTTTAAGTGTTTAATTCGGCGGTAATATAAAAATGAGCCAAAATATTGTTCTCTGGGTTTCCAGGTTTTAAATCGGCTGGTGTCTGGATTGGCAAACCCGTCGAAAAAATTTCTTCCACCACTAATTTTAAACTGATTTTCTTTTATTTTAAACCCCACATTTCCGCTAATATTATACTGACCAACAGATTCGTAATACGATTTTAGGTTGAAACTAAAGTTGTTGAGTTGATTTTTTTTTGTAATCAGGTTAATGGTTCCAGCTAAAGCGTTTGTGCCGTATGCCACTGATGTTGGACCGTCAATTACTTCAATTTTTTCAATTTCATTTAAATTGAGTTGCGATAAATCGATGTTTCCGCTTAATCTTCCTTCAACTGGAACACCGTCAACCATAATTTTTACATGATTTCCTGATAATCCATTTAAGTTAATTGAAGTTTCATTTACATGCCCGTTATTTGTTCTAAAATTTAATTCAGTATTTAAAACCTCTCTAAGGCTTGGTGCACCTTTTGAAGCAATTTTTTCTTCGCTAATGGTTTTAACATCATAAACCGATTCTTTTAATTCAACAGGAATAAAATTGGCGGTAACCACCAATTCATTTAATCCAAAACTAGCGGTTTCTAGTTTTATGGTAAGTACTTCGTTTGGTGCTAAAAGTTGAGTTTTTTTTTCATATCCAGTATATGAAATCTCCACTTTTGTTGAATCGTGAAATGGATTTAAAACAACTCCTTGTTCATCAGAAATAGCCCATTTAAACTCATTGGTTTTAATGTTAGAAAATTTTACGTGAGCCAAATAAATGACTTCGGAAGAGCTTTTGTCAATTAGTTTAATTTTTGATTGGGCAAATAAAATAGTGGTTTGCATTAAAGAAAACAGAATGAAAACGACTATTTTATTTTTACCAACCATGTTTTATTGTTTGACAAATTTTTGAGTCAATTTAAAATTGTCGGAATGTATAGAAAGCACATAAAATCCCGAACTTAAGTCGGAAATATTAAAGTTATATTGTTGAACACCTGCATTGGTTGTTAGCTGTTTTTTTTGAACTACTTTACCGGCTATATTATAAATTTCAACAGTTAGTATTTCGGTTTTGTTGTGGTTAAGCAATAAGGTTAAGTTATTAGTGGCAGGATTTGGGTAAATAGAAAAATTGGTTTTG
>JABTUP010000047.1 GCA_015075325.1 Flavobacteriales bacterium
GATTTAACTTGGAAACAATTGATGGATAGCTATACCTGTACAGAGTGTGGTAGATGTACTTCGGTTTGTCCTGCAAACATTACTGGTAAATTGCTTTCACCACGAAAAATTATGATGGATACCAGAGATAGATTGGTTGAAGTAGGTAAAGGAATTGATAAAAATGGTAAAGATTTTAATGACGGAAAATCATTAATTCGTGATTACATATCAGAAGAAGAAATATTGGCTTGTACCAGCTGTAATGCTTGTACCGAAGCTTGTCCTGTAAACAACGACCCACTTTCGGTTATTGTTGATTTAAGAAGATACTTGATTATGGAAGAATCAAAAGCTCCTTCGGAATGGACCGGAATTTTTACTAACATTGAAAATAATGGTGCTCCTTGGCAGTTTGCACAAGCAGATAGATTAAATTGGAAAAATGAAGAATAATTTAGTTGAAACAATTGTTGATGGACATAAAATTAGTCCAGTGTTGCCATCAACTATTAAAAATTTTTTAATTGATATTGACGGAACAATTTGTGACGACATACCAAACGAAGAACCTGAGCGTATGGCAACTGCTCAAATTTTTGATGGAGCTTTAGAAACCATTAACAATTGGTTTGATGAAGGGCATATCATTACCTTTTTTACATCACGAACAGAAGAACACCGTGCAGTTACAGAAGAATGGTTAAAAAAACACGGATTTAAATATCACGGTATGTTAATGGGTAAACCAAGAGGCGGAAATTACCATTGGATTGACAATCATATTGTTAGAGCAACTCGCTACGAAGGTAAATTTACAGAATTGGAAGTTAGACCAGCAGAAATTGAAGTTTTTAAACTATAAAATATGAGCAACTTAAAAGTAACCACAATGGCAGAAATGATGGCTTCGGGGCAACAACCTGAAGTATTGTTTTGGGTTGGTTGTGCAGGAAGTTTTGACGATAGAGCAAAGAAAATAACTCGTGCTTTTGTAAAAATATTAAACAATGTAGGTGTAAATTTTGCTGTGCTAGGAACAGAAGAAAGTTGCACTGGCGACCCAGCAAAACGTGCAGGAAACGAGTTTTTGTTTCAAATGCAGGCAATGGGAAACATACAAATTTTAAATGCTTACGAAATAAAGAAAATTGTAACCACTTGCCCTCATTGTTTTAACACCCTTAAAAACGAATATCCAGGATTGGGCGGAAATTATGAGGTTATACATCATTCTCAATTATTACAACAGTTAATTGACGAAGGTAAACTAACCATTCAAGGAGGAGCATTTAAAGGTAAAAAAATTACTTTCCACGACCCATGTTATTTGGGTAGAGCAAACGATGTGTATGAAGCACCACGCGATTTAATTGAAAAATTAGATGCCGAATTGGTTGAAATGAGGCGTTGCAAATCGAATGGTTTGTGTTGTGGAGCAGGAGGAGCTCAAATGTTTAAAGAAGCAGAAAAAGGCAACAAAGAAATTAACATTGAACGCACCGAAGAAGCATTAGAAATTAAACCAGATATTATTGCAACGGGCTGTCCGTTTTGCATGACCATGATGACTGATGGCGTAAAACTAAAAAATAAAGAAAGCGAAACTAAAGTGTTTGATTTGGCTGAATTGATAGCTAAAGCAAACGATTTATAAAATCACACCCGAAACATCCAGAATAAAGGAAGTTTAAAAGATAAACTAAAAACGATGAACAACGAATACAAAACTTTTCCAGATAATAGTAAAGTATGGATTTTTCAATCATCACAGCCATTTGATGAAGATGATGTAAACTTTTTAAAAGTTCGTATTGATGAATTTATTGAAAGTTGGGATTCGCATGGAAGTTTGTTAAAAGCAGATTTTGATGTGTTACACCACTTGTTTATTGCTGTTTTTGTTGATGAACAAAACGATAGAATGTGCGGTTCTGCTCAAGATAGGTTACTTCGATTAATGAAAGAACTGGAAACAGAATTAGAAGTAGAATTGTTAAACAGAATGAACTTAGCTTATTTAAAAGGAAATACAGCAAAAGTGGTTAAAATAAACGATTTTGCTAAATTGCTTAATGATGGTGAAATTGACGAAAACACTATTGTTTTTGATAATACCATTACCACCAAATTAGCTTTCGATAAAAATTGGAAGCTGCCATTAAAAGAAAGTTGGCACAAACAATTGATTTAAATAAAAAAAAGCCTCGTTAGAGGCTTTTTTTTATTAGGACAATCCAGCTATTTTTCCATTATTATCTATAGTCATTCCTTCTGAGGCAGGATGTTCAGGTAACCCAGGCATACGCATCATGTTACCAAAAATTGGAATTACAAAACCAGCACCAGCCGCAAATTCAAACTCACGAACGGTTACCCTAAAGCCTGTTGGTCTGCCAATTAAGTTTTCGTTATCCGAAAATGATTTTTGAGTTTTTGCCATACACACAGGTAAATGTTGTAAACCCAGCGTTTCTATTTTCTTTAAATCGGTTAAAGCTTGTTTTGAATAATCAACACCATCAGCTCCATAAATTTCTTTTGCTATTCGTTCAATTTTATCTTTTATTGGTAAACTCCAATTGTATAACGGAGTAAAATTGTTTTTCCCAGCTGCAACTTCATCAACAACAGCTTGAGCAAGGTTAGTCATTCCTGCACCACCTTTAGCAAAACCTTCAGAAACAACAGCTTTAACTCCCATTTTTGCACATTTTTCTTGAATTAAAGCAACTTCTTCGTTACTATCAGAAGGGAAAGCATTGATGGCGACAACTGGGTTTAATCCAAATTTTTTACAATTTTCGATGTGTTTTTCAAGGTTTTCAAAACCTTTACCAACTCTTTCGGTGCTTGGTGTGTTGTATTCTTCTTTTTTTGCTCCACCATGATGGCGAAGAGCACGAATAGTAGCAACCAACACCAATGCTTTGGGTTTTAAATTACCAGCAACACATTTTATGTCAAGAAATTTTTCAGCTCCTAAATCGGCACCAAAACCAGCTTCGGTAACCACATAATCGGCTAGTGATAAGCCCATTTTGGTTGCAATAATGGTATTGGTTCCTTGAGCAATATTTGCAAACGGACCTCCATGAATAATTGCAGGGTTTTCTTCAAGTGTTTGCACAAGATTTGGTTTAATGGCATCTCTCAATAAAATTGCCATGCCATTTTCAGCTTTAAGGTCGCGAGCGTAAATTGGTTTTTTATCAAAAGTAAATCCTACAAAAATATTACCTAGTTTTTCTTTTAAATCTTCAAAATTTTGCGACATACAAAGAATCGCCATTACCTCAGATGCAGGAGTAATATTAAAACCATCTTGGCGAGGAACTCCGTTTCCTGTTCCGCCTAATCCGATAACGATATCTCGCAACGAGCGGTCGTTCATGTCCATCACTCTCTTCCAAACAATAGTTCTTGGGTCTAAACCTAAATTGTTTTGTTTGTTTTGAATATTATTATCGATTAAGGCAGCAAGTAAATTGTTTGCTTTTTCTATTGCTGAAAAATCGCCAGTAAAATGAAGGTTAATGTCTTCCATTGGAACAACTTGTGCGTAACCGCCACCAGCAGCACCACCTTTAATTCCAAAAACCGGACCTAATGAAGGTTCGCGAAGTACAACAATAGTTTTTTTACCAATTTTATTTAAACCTTCGGTTAAACCAATAGATGTGGTGGTTTTTCCTTCTCCAGCAGGTGTGGGAGTAAGTGCAGTTACTAAAATTAAGTTGCTGTTTGCAATTTTGGTTTCGTCAATTAGCGAAAGCGGAAGTTTTGCTTTGTATTTTCCATACATTTCTAAATCATCTTCTGCAATGCCTAATTTGCTTGCAATTTTAGAAACATGCAACATTTCATTTTTTTGTGCAATTTCAATATCTGAAGGAAATCCCATATTTTCTGTTTTTTAAATTCTTTCACTAAAGTATAAATTAAAAGAGATAATTAAAAGCTTATTTCTTTAAATTATTTTATTTTTATTGAAAATTGGTTTTATGAATAAAATGAGATTTACACTTGCATTTGTATTGATTTTTGTTGTTTTTCAATTCAAAGCTAAAGCACAAGTTTTTAGTTTTAATTTTGATGGAATAACAAGAAGCTATCGAGTTTATTTGCCTTCAACCTATCATCCTTTGAATAGTTATTCGATGATAATCAATTTACATGGATATACTTCTACTGCAGCAGCTCAAGAGGCTTATACGAGTTTTAATGTTATTGCCGATACTGCAAATGTTGTTATGGTTTATCCTGATGGAGTTTCAAACGCATGGAATTCGGGTTGGAGTAATCCGTATTATTCGGGTGTAAAAGATGTTGAATTTATTTCTGCTTTGATTGATACCATGATTCAAAATTATAGTATTAATCAGTGTCGGGTTTATGCTATTGGAATGAGTAATGGAGGTTTTATGAGCCATCGTTTGGCTTGTGAATTGGAAGACAAGATTGCAGCTATTGCTGGAGTTACTGGTATGTTGGCCGATAGTGTTGCGTATTATTGTCAAACCAACCGAGCAGTGCCCATCATGCAAATTCAAGGAAATGCCGATGCAGTAGTTAATTTTAATGGTTCACCGTTTGCTTACCGTTCGTTTGATAATATGGTAAATTGGTGGTACAATCATAACCACTGTTTAAATACAGAAGCGGTTTATAATTTTCCAAATAGTAGCTTAACCGATAATTGCACAGCCGAATTAACCATTCATAATCAATGCGATGGAAATTCAGCAATTTATGCAATTAAAATTATAAATGGAGGACATACTTGGCCAGGAGCAAGTGTTGATATTCCATCGAATGGAAATACCAACAGAGATATAAATGGAAGTAATGAAATTTGGAAGTTTTTAAGAAAATTTGATTGTAATTCGGGTACAGTTGGAGTAGAGGAGAACAAAAAAGAAAGTCAATTTGTTGTGTTTCCAAATCCTGCTTCAACAGAAGTTAAATTTTCAAAAAACATAGATTATTTAAGGGTTTATAATTCACTAGGAATTTTACAAAAGGAATATTATTCTACAACTTCAATTGATGTTACAAGTTATAAAAAGGGGATGTATTTCTTTGAAATAACATCCCACCATTTAAAAGAGTATAAAGCTGTAATTTTTAATTAATGAGCTGGATGCACATTAGCTGTAATGTTTAAAGTTGTAGTAATTGGCTCTGTATTAGCCGTAATAGTAACTGTTTTTGTTTGAGCTCCTTGTTGTGTTCCTGGGCTGTAAACCACTTCAATTTCTCCAGTTTTTCCTGGTGCAATAGGTTCTTTAGGGAAGGTTGGAACGGTACAACCACAACTTCCTGATGCGTTTTCAATGATAAGTGGTTCAGATCCAGTATTTGTAAATTTGAATATTTTAGTGTGTTTTGAATTTTGTTCTATTTCACCAAAATTATGGTTCATTTCGGCAAAAGAAATTGCGGTTTTTGCTCTACTTTCAGATTGTGAAACGGGTTGTGGTTGATTTAAGTTTGGATCGGTAATGGGTGTAACATTTGAATTTGGCATTACATTAGTGGCAGCTATATTGCTTTGTGGTTGATTGTTGTTGTTGCTAGAATCACCATCTCCCATAATAAATGTATCAACCACCAGTGTTAAAGCTATAATTCCTAATAATCCTATTTTAATGTTTTCTTTCATGTCCATCATTTTTTAAATTTTAATTGTAAACTAATTTTTCTTTTTTAAAGGTATCGTTATTTATTTCTTCAATTGCTTTTGATAATGAATTATTTAATTCGTTTGCTATCTCATAAAATGAAGATGTTCCCCAAATATTTCTTGCAATAAGTGCTTTTAGTCGATTTAAAATAACCACTTTGGAAGTATTGATTTGGTCTTGATTTGGCTCAACATCATGTTTTTCTGCGAAAGCAATAAAATCGGTTAACAGTTCTTTTTCAGCATCAAATGATTTTTTGAAATCGTTAATTGATGGATATTTTTTAGAAAATTCTTCTCTATGAGTATCCATGTAAGTGAGTGTAAAATCATTAAACATGCCCTTTCTGTTAACTAAACCAAAATATTCCGAATACATTGAAGTATCAATAGGAACAAATACATCGGGCATAATTCCTCCGCCACCGTAAACCGTTCTTTTACTGTTTATGGTTTCATATTTTAATGAATCAGGAAATTGAATACTGTCTTTGTTCATTAATTCGCCATGTTCATACCTTCTGGTAAGTTCGTTGTAATAATCTTCTTTACCGCCTTCATAACTTCGCTGAATACATCTTCCTGAAGGAGTAAAATAGCGAGCAACAGTTAATCGAACAGCAGAACCATCGGTTAATGTAAACGGTTTTTGAACCAATCCTTTACCAAAAGAACGACGACCAATAATTAAACCCCTATCGTAATCTTGAATTGCTCCAGATACGATTTCGGAAGCAGAGGCAGAGCCTTCATCAATTAATATCACTACTTTTCCTTTTTCAAAACTTCCTTTTACGGCTGTGTAGTATTCTTGTTTTGGGTTTTTATTTCCTTCGGTAAATACAATTAATTTTTTATCATCTAAAAGTTCGTCAGC
>JABTUP010000048.1 GCA_015075325.1 Flavobacteriales bacterium
AAAAGCCTCCCCAACCCCTCCGAAGGAGGGGCTTTCATAGTTAATCGAAATCAGACTTTCTGAACTTTTGCCTTTTCCTTGCCATTGTTTGTAAAGAAACAAAATTCTGGGTTTATCTGCGGAATTTGCGGGAGAATTGAAATGTATAACTGAGTTGGTATTTGTAGTTTCTCCCTCCCTTCGGGAGGGTCGGGGTGGGCATTACAACTTAATTCCAATCACCAAAATATCATCAACTTGTTCTAATCCATCCATCCAACCTGTAATAAAATTGTCGAGGTATTCTTTTTGGTCCTGCAAACCTAAAGTTTGAACATTCATGATAATGTCTTTAAACTTGCCAGTCATCAATTTTTTCTTTTTTACACCTCCAAATTGGTCTGCATAGCCATCGCTAAACAAATAAATGGTATCGCCTTTTTTTAGTGTAACCTGATGTTGTTCAAACTCTTGTTGTTCTTCAGTAAAACCACCAATAGCTAATTTTGTTGCCTTAATTTCTTCGAGCTGATTGGTATCTTTTCTTACAATCCAAAGCGGACGGTTAGCTCCTGCATAAGAAATGGTTATTTCATCATTATTCATGTTGGCTGGCAACGAACAAATCGACAAATCCATTCCGTCTCGTGATGAAGAATCTTCAGACGATTGTCGTAATGCTGTTCTAACTCCTTTGTTTAGTTCCGATAAAATTTTTGAAGGTTCTTTAGAGTTGCTTACTGCATCATTCAATTTTTCGTGACCAATAACGCTCATAAAAGCACCTGGAACTCCGTGTCCTGTACAATCAACCGAAGCAATGTGAATAATACCGTCTTTTGCATGTTTGTCGGAAAAGAAATAGAAGTCGCCACTTACAATGTCTTTCGATTTGTACAGTATAAAATAATCTTTTAAATATTTACTGATTTCGCTGTGTGGAGGTAAAATAGCGTGTTGTATTCGTTTAGCGTATTGAATACTTTGCTCGGTTTCAATGTTTTTTTGTTCTAATAACAAGCTTTTTTGTTCTATTTCGTTTTTTTGAAGTTTAATTTCTTCTGCTTGTTGTTGGAGTAAAGTGTTTGCTTTTTTCTTAGCTTGTAAATTTCGGTAAACAAAAAATGCAAAGAATAAAATTAAAATCAACCCGAGAATAAGCACATAAACATAAAACATTTTACGTTCGAGTTCATGTTCTTGAATTTCTTTTTCGCGTTTAGCTAAATCTAATTCAACCTGTCGTTTTTTATTTTCTTCAACAGAAAGTTCGAGGCTTTGGTTGGTTTCGTTCAGTTTAATTTGTTTTTCTCTTAGTTCATAATCTTGCATTCGTTTTAAAATAGCAAGGTGTTCTAATTCTTTGGCATTTTTTTCGGCTTCTAATTGTTTTTTTGCCAATTCTGCTTTTTGTTGTTCGTAACGCAGTTCTTTAATTTTTTTATCTTGGTCGGCCATAGCCAAAGCTTGGTCGCTTTTCTCTTTTTCTAGTCGTTGTGCTAAAATTTCAGATTCTTTTTTTCTAATTTCAGCTTCAACTAAATCTTGAGATTGCTTTAGTAAAAAAATTTCATTCATTTTTTGAGCAGCTTCCATTTTCAGGTTCTCAATTTCCAATTGTTTTTTGTCTTCGGCAGCCTGAGCAAGCAATGCTTGTGTAGATTTGCTTATTCCTTTTATTTGACGTTTAAATAAGTTAACGTAAACACCATCAGAAGTAAACTCTTTCTTTTTTTTATTGAAATAAATTTTACCAGCAGGTTTGTTTAGCAGAAAACTCATGAAGTCGGTACTAAGTGAGTTTGCCATGTTGTCGCTCATGTTTACTTTCCAATTTTTGAGGGTGTAAACTGAGGTGTCGGTGATGTTTCCGACATCAGTATTAACTATCATTGATTGGTCGTTAAAACCCTCTTTTTTGAACGAAATTACATATTCAAAACCCAGCTCCAAGTTGAGTTTAAAATCGCCATTTGCATCAGAATTTACAACATGAACAGAAACTTCATCGCGTTTTACTCTAATTTTTACATCGGCAATGCCTTTACCCGATTTTTCAACCTTTCCGCTAAAAGCGAGTAGAGCATAGTTATTTTTTTTAGCTGCTTCTTTTTTAAATCGTTTTCCCGATGAATCGTAAATAAAATAATCGCCAACAAAATCTTTACCTTTTTGGAAACCTTCTACGTGTAGCAATCCATCTTTACTGTAGTATTTCGCTAAGCCATCAATGGTGTCGTTGGTGTATTTCAACTCGCGTTGCAACTTTCCGTTGATGTGATATCTTCTCCATGTACCTGTTTTTTTTCCATTAAAATAGGAGCCTTCTTCTACAACTTGGTCGGGTTTATATTCTTTAAACCATTGTTCTACTTTATCCTGACCAAGATAAACCCACCTTCCTTGTTTTAATCCATAGTTGTCGGTAACATTAACCGTATCGCCAAAATGAAGGTTATACGATTTAATGCCTTGACTTTGAGCAAAACCAGTGAATAGAAAAATACAGCTGAATATGAATAAAAACTTTTTCATTTTATTCAAAAATAGAACGAATTTTTTAAATAGCGAATTTTTTGTTAGTTAAGCTCAAATTATTCAAACGCAATGGGTTGAGATAACCTAATGGAATTAAGTAATCTTATACTTTTTACCACAAGTTACACAGTGTTAAACTTGCAGGAGCGATGGGGAATAGTAATGTTAAAACTGTATCATACATTGTTTAAATTGAATATCATCAATCTCTAATTGCTCATTAAAGACAATCATAAATATTAATACTTGTCCACCACTAGTAATAGGTTCTTTTAATAAATTATCTGCAATTTCGAGGTATACAAATAAAAAATTATATTCCCAACATATATTGGTAAAGTGAAGTCGAAATCTTTTTCTTCTAGTTTCACACAAGGACCTAATATTTTTTTTAGAACAAAAATTTGTAGCCTCCTGAATCGCATAATATGCATCTACACTATCTAGATTATGCTTTTTAAGAATTTCTTGTTTTATTTCATTATTAAAAAAAATTGTAGAATTTTTATATTCAAAATAAGAATTAACTATGTTAAAACGAACAAAATTAGAATCTTCTACATTAATTAATTCGAGGATATAATTTTTGTTATTTTTAATTGATTCAAATGAATTTGAATATACTTTCATGCAGTCAGATTTTGTCTGACTAAAAACTAGATTAGAAATAAGTAAGTTAAATAGTAATAGATAAACGTAAAGAATCTTATGATTGCTCGACTTTGCCAGTTGAACAATAGTATTGTTGTTTTTAATCAATTTAGTTGTAAAATAGAAGGAATTGAGCATAACACTATCAAAGATAATAAAAAATATCTCGATAGCTATCAGGTCAGTTTGCTTTTGCCTAACTACTTAAATTTAATCACTCAACAGCAATAGGTTGAATAATGGGTTCGAGTAGTTGATTGGCTTGTTTAATGGTTTTAACGTTATCGAACACTAAAGTTAGTTTGTCGTTGCGTTCTTTCATGCTGCACAGCTTTTGGTTGGCTTGTACATAACGTAAAACATTGGTAAAGGTATTGGATTGATAAAAAGCTGAATCTTGGTTGGAAATAAAGTAACCAATTAGTTTTTGTTGTTTCAGCACCAATTTTTCAAACCCAATTCTTTTAGCCAATTTTCTTAAAATTAAGGCATTAAAAAGTTCGTTTGTTGAGGATGGAATTTCGCCAAAGCGGTCTTTTAATTTGAGTTTGTATAATTCTATTTGAGCTTCATCTTCCAATTCGTCCATTTCTCGGTAAATGGTTAGTCGCTCGGCTATATTTGAAATGTACTCATCGGGGATTAAAATTTCTAAATCGGTTTCGAGCTGACAATCTTTTACAAAATCTTTTTTCTCCAACTCTTCTGCATAAAGCTCTTTGAAATCACTTTCTTTTAACTCTTCTATGGCTTCTTGCAATATTTTTTGGTACATGTCGAAGCCAATCTCAGAAATAAAACCGCTTTGTTCGGCTCCCAATAAATTTCCTGCTCCACGAATATCTAAATCACGCATGGCAATTTGAAAGCCGCTACCTAAATCGGAATATTGCTCAATAGCAGTTAATCGTTTTCTGGCTTCAGGTGTAAGTTCGTGCATTGGTGGTGCAAGTAAGTAACAAAATGCTTTTTTGTTTGAACGTCCAACTCGTCCTCGCATTTGGTGCAAGTCGCTTAAGCCAAAATGGTTAGCATTGTTTATAATAATGGTGTTGGCATTCGAAATATCCAAACCCGATTCAATAATGGTTGTGGCAACCAACACATCGTATTCGCCATCAACAAAAGCCATCATTTTTTGTTCCAATTCGTCGCCCTGCATTTGTCCGTGAGCGATAAGCACATTAGCATCGGGACACAATCGTTGAATCATTCCAGCAATTTCTTTAATGTTCTCAATTCGGTTGTTTACAAAAAATACTTGTCCGCCCCTTGAAATTTCGTAACTCACAGCATCACGAATAACTTCTTCGTTAAAGGTTTGAAGTATTGTTTCTACGGGCTGTCGGTTGGGTGGCGGAGTGGTAATGTTGGATAAATCGCGGGCAGCCATTAACGAAAATTGCAGCGTTCGAGGTATAGGTGTGGCAGTTAACGTAAGGGTGTCCACATTGGTTTTAATGGTTTTTAGTTTGTCTTTTACAGATACGCCAAACTTTTGTTCTTCATCTATAATTAACAATCCCAAATCTTTGAATTTCACATCTTTACCAACAATTCGGTGTGTTCCAATTAAAATATCTACTTCGCCTTTGGCTAATTTTTCTAAGGTAATTTTTTGTTGTTTGGCACTTTTAAATCGGTTGATGTAATCTACATTACACGGAAAATCTTTTAATCGGGCTTTAAAGGTTTTGTAATGCTGCAAAGCCAAAATGGTTGTTGGCACCAAAACCACCACTTGCTTACTATCTGCAACAGCTTTAAACGCGGCACGAATGGCAATCTCTGTTTTACCGAAACCCACGTCGCCACAAACCAACCTATCCATTGGATATTCGGCTTCCATGTCTTTTTTTACATCAATGGTAGCTTTTAATTGGTCGGGCGTGTCTTCGTAAATAAACGATGCTTCCAACTCCGTTTGCAAATAAGTATCGGGCATAAATTGGTAGCCTTTGGTAGCTTTTCGTTGGGCGTAAAGTTTTATTAAATCAAAGGCAACTTCTTTAATCTTCGATTTGGTTTTTTGTTTGGTAACTTGCCATTGTGTAGAACCCAATCGATTTATTTTTGGCGGCGTACCATCTTTTCCTAAATACTTGGAGATTTTGTGGAGCGAATGAATGTTTACATAAAGCAAATCGTTGTTGGAATAAACAATACGAATGGCTTCTTGCGTTTTTCCATTTACATCAATCTTCTCTAATCCAGAGAATCGCCCAACACCGTGGTCGATGTGGGTAATAAAATCGCCAGGTTGTAGTCCATGAATTTCTTTTAAGGTAAGCGACTCTCCTTTTTTTTGTAAACTGTTTTTGAGTTTGAATCGCTGGTAACGGTTAAAAATTTGGTGGTCGGTGTAGCAACAGATTTTTAAATCAACATCAACAAATCCTTGGTGTATGGGTAAAAGCATGGAATGAACCTCAAGTTCTTTGCCAATATCCTCAAAAATGGCATGCAATCGCTCTACTTGTTTAATGCTGTCGGCTAATAATATATTACTATAACCTGCTTTCTTGTTGTCGTTAAGGTTGTCGTGGAGTAAGGTAAAGTTCTTGTTAAACTCAGGTTGAGGTTTCTGATTGAATAAAATTTGTAAAGCATCAACAAAATAATTTTGAATGCCAAA
>JABTUP010000049.1 GCA_015075325.1 Flavobacteriales bacterium
ATTATTTAAACAAAAAAAAGGGCAAATAAATTTTTGCCCTTTTTTAAAAAATTTTTTTTTGAACTTATTCTACAGTTGCTGTTTTGCTTTGAACTGTTTCGTTGCCAAAATAAATTGTTTTTGCTCCAATTGTTTCACTGTTATAAGTATAAGCAGCAACCTGAACTACAGTAGTTCCATTGTTTAAGCTACTCAAATCGCTTGAGCTAAAAGTGCATGAAGTAGCATTTCCTGCTAAAGTTTTGCTTACTCCACCTATTAAAAACATTACCGAATCAGCTCCTGTAACGGTATTTACTGTTAGTGTGTAACCGCTCGCTTTTGTAATAGTTGCAGAACTTGTAACTTCACTAACTGTAGGGAATGGTAATGTAACATTTTTGGTAAAAGCATTAAATCCGTTTGCTCCTGTAACATCCCAGCTAACACCTGATGTAAAATCAATTCCTGTTGGGTTTGTAGTTCCAATGGTATTGGTGTACGAATTGTTACTGTTTAAAGTAAGGGTTGTAGAATTTAACATTACTGTTCCTGCACTAACTAAATTTGAAGAGCCATCATTAAATGCTGCAACACCAAGTCCTATGGTTGTTGTTACTGGAGGTAATCCAGGAATTGTTGTTACTGATAATGATTTTACTGCCCACAATGATGCATCAGCTCCATTAAAATTAGGAGTTGTGCTACCGGTTGTATTTCCTGTTGGGGTTGGCGTTGGAGTTGGAGCTGGAGTTTCTGCAACAGGGGCAGGAGCCTCTTCATCTTTTGAGCATGAAAATGCAATTGACCCAGCAAATAAAATAGCTAATAATACTTTTTTGTTCATCGTTTTATTATTTTAAAATTTATAACTTCAAAAGTAGAACAGTCCATTTTGCTCGTCAATACGTCATCTGACGTATTTAATTTTTATTCAACAACATTGATTTAACAAATTTTAGCTCATCCTCAAGAAATTTTATCTGTTTTTCATATTGGTCTATCAGTTTCTCTGGTGCTGTAATATGGTTAATTCCAATATTTCCTGATTGCCTACAATTATTAAACACTTGCTTCTCATCAAAACCAATAATTTCGAGTGGTGAAACATCTAAGATTTTACTTATTTCATTTAATCTGTTAATGGTAAGCTGTGTTTCGCCTGATTCTATTTTTGAATATGCTCTTATCGATAATCCTAGCTGATTAGCAAGATGTTCCTGTGAGAAGTTCTTCAGTTCTCTGATGTGTTTAATGTTTTGCTCTATGTTCGTAATCATATTTTTAGGCTTTTATAAGTTCAAAGTTAGAACAATTTGTTCAGGTATTTGAATTTTTAAAACAATTATTGCTTCTCATTATTTCTACCTTTCTATTGTTTTAAAACCGAGAAAAAACCCTAACCCTCGTTAACATGTTGGGATTTTGTTTAACTTTATAAAACCATTAGCTTATGAAAACATAAAAAAATATGATTACCCTTTGTAAAATAAAATTTTACAAAGCAATTTTATAACTGAAAATCATTAAACACCATGAAAAAAATACAAATTATCATCATTTGCTTGACCCTTTTGTTGGGTAAATCTAATGCACAAGTAACTATTGGAACAGGAACTAACACTAATGAGGGCATTCCTGTCTTTCCGGTTTTCACATATAATTATAGCCAAAATATTTATTTGGCATCTGAAATTAATGCTATTGGAAATATTGCTACACTTACGTATTATGTAACTCCCACATCATATCTTTCAAATTCTAATAACTGGACAATTTATATGGGACATACAACAAAAACATCATTTGCTTCTACAGGCGACTGGGTACCAGCAAACTATTTATTTTTAACACAAGTTTTTTCAGGAACTGTTTCTGTTTCGGGTGGTATGGTACACATTATTTTAGATACCCTATTTAACTATAATGGTACTGATAATTTAATTATTGCAATAGATGAAAACACTCCTGGAGCTGATGGTTCAGGCAATAGTTTTTATTCATCTACTGTTGCTGCTAATCGAGCTATTAGTTATCGAAACACTACAACTAACCCTAACCCTAACTCTCCACCTACTGCTACTTCAGTTTCTTCTCGTATCGCAAATGTAACTTTAGGCGGTTTAGGGCAAGCTGGACCAGCTCCATCACAGCTAAACGATACTTCTGTTACAACCAATTCGGTTGACCTGAGTTGGACTGAAAATGGTACAGCAACCAAATGGAACATTCAATGGGGAATTTCTGGGTTTGCATTTGGAACTGGAAATATGGTTACAGGAGTTACATCCAATAGTTTTAATTTAACTGGATTACAACCAGGAAGGTATTATCAGTTTTATGTTCAGGCAGATTATGACATGTTGGGAGTAAGCTCTTGGTCTGATCCTTATTTGTTTTACACTATTGGCATACCACAGTTTAAATTCCACTTGGCTTTTGAAGATGCTACAGGGGCTAAAGACACGCTTTGGTTTATTTTTGATTCTTTAGGAACAGATAATTATGATCCCATATTTAATGAACAACCTGTTTTATTATCAACTAGTAATTTTGAGGTTTATATTGAACAGGGAACGAACTATATAAAAACTATAGCAGGCTCTTCAAATAATTCATATATTTCGCGTCCAATTGAAGCACAAAACTATGTTTACCCTCTTACTATGCGTTGGGATAGTTCACTATTATTTAACAATAACCTGCCTTTTAACATTAATACAGCATCACTAGATAACGAATGGTTTTTCTTTCAGAGTGATGGTAGTTTGCATCATCAATACAATATGTTAACTGCCGATTCTAATTATGTAAACCTACCAACATTCACTTGGGGTTCTCAAGAACAATTTCCATTAATCTTTTCATTTGGATATGACCCTTTTTTAAGTACAAATGAAAAAATAAATGAAAAGAATCATTTGATGATTTACCCCAATCCTGTAGATGGTTATTTATGTGTTCAAGTTGTTGATGAAAATGTTAAAGACTTTTCGCTTAAGATAATAGATGCGTTGGGAAATGCTATTATTAATAAAAATAGATTTTCAAATTCACTTAAAATGGATGTTAGCTCTTTATCAAATGGAATTTATTTTATTGAGGTGTATAATGATTCTATCAGTTATCGAAAAAAGATAATCAAATATTAACAAACTTAATTTGGTGCAATCGCATCTAAATGAAGTTTATAAACAAAAAAAACATGAAAAAATCAATTGTTTTATTAGCAATATTGCTAATGAGTGTAACTCCTTTAATCTATGCTCAGTGCATGATGGAAGATGATACTTCATCTTCTACCGCACGAATGGTAGCAGAATCTAAGAATGGATGGTATATTACCACCAGCGGAACTATCAGGATTCTTGTTGTATATATTGAAATAGATTATGATAATGGCGGTTCTGGTCATTTTCCTACTGGTTCATCAGTATGGCAGGTAGGTCAATTACCCACCTATAAAGATAATTTGTTCGATTTAAATTGGACAGGAACACCACAGGGTATAATGACAAAATACTTTGCCGAATGTTCGTTTAACAACTATAAAGTGTTGGGTGATTACATTAACACTTTAATTAAAGTAAAAGAAAGTGACTTACCAATACCCTTTGGAGATGGAGATATCATCTCCAATGCATATTATCAAATCAATCAAATGAGTTCTTTAAGTTCCATTACCAAAGGAGGTTCTGGTGTGTTGGATTTAGATAATTGGAAAGATAAAACTATGGCAGGTGAAGTAAATGTAGCTGGAGCCGACAGCCCTTACTCTTACGACCACGTTATGTTTATTTATAGGAATTATCATGGATTTGGCGAACAAAGCGGGTGGGTAAGCTTTGGCTCCCCAGGAACATTATTTGGATATCATGCAGATACTTATACAGCACAAAATGGAGGAGGAGTAATTCCATTTAATATCATCCGTCACGAATACAGTCACCTATTGTTTGGTGGTAATAATTTTCATACCAATGGTTCTCACTCGAAAGGTGGCACTACGTTTATTCCAAATCAGATGGGGTGGAGCATGATGGGAGGTTCCGAATCTTCTTTCCAGACCTGCAATGCGTGGGATAGAGACCGAATGGATTGGAAAGGCTCAGGAAAAACCATGAACATAAGTGCTTTAAACACAAGTGCAACGGAAGTAAATGGGGATTTAGATGCCACTAACAGTTCGCATGCTGGAACTTATGTGTTACGAGACTTTATTTCTACTGGAGATGCGTTGCGTATAAAACTACCTTTTATTCCTACAGGACGACATCAAGAATACATTTGGCTAGAAAATCATCAAACTGGACAGAACAATGGCAGCGATTTCGATCACTACATTTATGAAGACCAAACTTGTAGAGAAAAAGCCATACCAGGTTTATTTATGTATCTTCAAGCTGGAAAAGATGTTAAAACAGGTTCATCTATATTCAATTATCCTTCTGTTGGTCAATACGGTCACTATTTACGTTTTATCCCTGCTGACGGCATGTACGATATTCTGTTTGAAGATGCCACAGTTCAGAGTACCTGCGTAGGGTGGGGTCCAGTTAATCCATTTGAAAAATTGCCCCAGTATGCCAATCCTTTAACTGGCTCTATGGATTTAGAAAACCCTGCCTATAACAACAACTATCCTATCGACCATTTTATATCTAGAGCCGAAGGAAAACAACTCTATACTGAAAAAATAGGCTCCACTTACCACAATAATTTACCTTTTCTAGGGCATCCCCGTCATGCTTTTAAAGCAAATGGTGTAAATAAAATAGGTGTCGGAACCAATCCTTCGGCTAATTCGATGCTTACTTTTGAAAGAAATGATACCGCTTTAGTAAATACTGCTAAACAAAACAGGCTTATCTATTTAAACGGAGTATCTATCGAAATAATAGAGGAATTACCAGATGGCAGTATAAAAGTAAAAGTAGATTTTGATAAAACCGATGTCGAAAATGATGTGCGTTGGGCTGCAAACCATATAAAACTAAATGCCATCAATGGTTCAAATGGATATTCGTTAAACCTAAAACAGGGCAAAACCATGAGTATTGACCAAGGATATACTGCCACAAAAACAAATAATCCAATGACTATTAGTGGGAAAGAGTATTTTGTGGATAAAACCAAGTTTACCGTTGAATCAGGAGCTTACTTTCACGTAGAGCAAAATGCAACAGTTGATGTAATAAACGGTAGTACTTTGCATTTAAAAGCAGGCTCAAAAATGGAGCTAGAAAGTGGAGCGTTGCTAAGAATAAACAAGGTAAACAGTAAGTTAATAATTGAAGATGGGGCTGAATTGTATTTAAAACCAGGAGCTACTTTACAAATAACATCGGAAGCGGGTATGGAATACTATAACACTACGGCAAACAAAGGTTTACTAGTTGGTTCAACTTCCTACACAGGAAATCCTGCTAAAGTTATTGTAAATGGCGACATCATTTTTGGTTCAAATGCTAAATGGGAACATTATCGTGATGGTTATTACAGTTTTTCGCCATCACACACCTTGTCAGTACCTAATAATGTTCCAGTTAAATTTACAGGAAAAGGCAAAACACGTAAGTTTATTGAGTTAATGGACAACACTACTTTAAGCCTTAATAGTGTTGACGACGTAGATTGGAATAGTGGATTAGTACACTACGGAAGTAATTCAAAAATTGAATTAAACAACGTAAATTTTACATCAATTAATGCAACGTACAAT
>JABTUP010000005.1 GCA_015075325.1 Flavobacteriales bacterium
CTGTGCCTAAACTCATTACAAGCCAATTGTCTGATGAAATATTTTTAATACTATTTAAAGCAAATAGTACTACAAAAACCCATAAAGTTCCATTAACTATTTGATTTAAGAATTGATGTTTTATGTTTGTTAGTTTAACAATTAAACCAGCAATTAGTGTAGCACTAATTAAAATAGAAATTATCATAAATGGAACCAACTCTTTATTTACATTTATTTTGCCAACCCAAAAAATATGATATGGAATTATTTTGGCTAAAACCAAAAATTGCCATATCATCATAATCAAATGAATACCTAACAATATTCTTATGGCTGTAATTTTTTGCAACATTTATTTGCTTGTCATTTGCTAGAGTGGGTTGTTTAGTTAAACTCTTATTTTTTTACCACGAGTTAAAAACTCGAGGGAGCGGGGAAGTCTTTTCTTTTTTAGAACTTTTATTCATTATCAAATCTTTCAATGAGGGATTCTGCAATTTGTACACTCCTATCCAAATAATACGAAAAATCTTTTATCTCTCTTTCGGCTAAAAATGACCAACCTTCATGAAATGCTAGAGCACGAGTGCTATAATTACCATGATGCTGTTTAGACCAATATGCTTTATCACCCATCCAACCAAAACTAATGGTCATGTCTGTCCAAATATCACGAACTTTAGAACCTTCAGAACTGTAATACCAACCGTATTTATCAGAACCGGGGGTGTTATCCATAAAATATTTTGTCATATACCAACCAGCTAACATATCAGCATGAACTTCTTGAACAACAGAGTTTTTAAACCTAAATTCAGGATGAGAATATTGAAAAATATGGGCAAATTCATGAGCCATGATAGATATAATCATATACTTCCCAATATTATAACCACTCGAAGGACCTTTTTTTTTATATTCGAAAAGTAATAAACCTTTACCCAATTCAATGGTTCCATTACAATTGTAACTTGCACAACTTGACCTTGCAAGCCCATTGTAACCATTACAAGTCTTCATCTCAACCTTCACATTAAAAAATTGTTCTAACTTAATTTTTTCTGATTTTATTAAATTATCTATTTCGCTGATACCAGAAGTGGAAATATAAGTAGAATTGACTTCAGAGTTATTTAATGTACATTGACTCTTAACTGATGGCAAACCAATAATTAGTGATATTATAATTATGGAGATATTTTTCATGATAATTAGATTATTTAGCAGTTCTTTTAGTAATTAACGAGCTTAATTCTTTATGTTTCTCTGGTATACCAAACAATGTTTCGAGTGTGAATTCAATCAGTTCAATCGCTTGTTTTAATTCTTTTTGCTCGGGAATATCTAATCTATGTAATGCATAGTTTCCAAGAAATCTATGACTATGCAAAGATTTTGCTAGTTCATTACTTATTAAACCAATACTACCTAATTCATCTATTCTTTCACGAAGTGTACCTTTAATAGAATAATGATTGCAAATACCCTCAATTATTGCCCTTAAACCAGCGGAAGCCAGAATTCTTAAATCAAAATTATAGCATTGAATTACTTCTTGATATGCTTTTCTAAGCATTAGAGGTAATCCAATAATTCTTTTCTCAACAATTGAATTTTCAAGTCTTTCAGGATAATATGTCTCAAAGATTTTTGTGTTCAGAATTTTAGGCATACCATTTTTGTCAATTTCCATGAATTGATTGAAAAAATCAATAGATTTATATGTTATAGATTCACAGCCTTTACATTCTATTATTTGATAAGAAAATGAGCCTATAAAGTGCTTTTCTTTTGTTCCATTATTGTCTATTTCAGCAATATCTTCTTTTTGATGGCTATATTTAATAGAATGATTTGTAATAGTATTACATCGGTTACAAAAAGCTTTAATTTTTTCCATAGTATTTATTAAAAAGGAATTACCACCAACGGTTGTGTAAGGAATCGTTTTAACCCTTTAATAAACGAAGTTAATATTTTTACGCACTTATCCCTAAGATTATTTAATTTTAAGTAGAACCCTTAGAAACAAAAGCGATGGCTACAAATATAAGAGAAATACAATTAAAGTATAATACCCAACAGAAATGCTTGAATTTTTTGGCAGAATTACGTTGGGGTAAAACTGTAACTTGCCCAAATTGTGAAAAAAACAAGGTAAGAGTTATTGATAATCTTAAAAAAAGGTACTTCTGTAAAAGTTGTAAAGAGCAGTTTAGTGTATTTACTAATACTATTTTTGAGGGAACTTTACTTGAATTGCCTACATGGTTTCAGATTATTACTTTAATACTTAATGCTAAAAGCGGTATGTCTGCAAAAGAGATACAAAGAAACTTAGGTGTAACGTATAAAACAGCTTACTATACTGCAATGCGAATAAGAGTTGGAATGTTACAAGAAAACACTTGTTTAAATGGTATTATTGAAATGGACGAAAGTTATTTTGGTGGTAAATACCGAAAAACCAATGAAAATAAACCCGACTTAGCAACTGTTGAATACAAAAGAGGGCGTGGAACTAATAAAATATCCGTTGTTGGAATGGCTCAGCGTAAAGGTAAAGTAGTTACTAAAGTTATAGAAAAACTAAGTAAGCGTAACCTATTAAATATGCTTAAAACCTACGCAAAACAAGAAAATTCTATACTTGTAACCGATGGGTTTAAATCGTATCACGAACTCGAAAAATATATAGAGAGGCTTGAAATAAATCACTCAAAAGGGTTTAGTAAAGGAATAGTTCATGTAAACACAGTAGAGAATTTTTGGAGTGGAGTAAAAAATGGTATTAGAGGTAGTTCTAAATCTATTTCAAAGAAGTACTTACCCTTATACCTTTTGGAGTTTGAATGGACTTTTAATCACCGATTTTATAAAGGCAATGAGTTTGAAGAATACTTAAAAAACGCTTTATCACAAGAAAAATCATTAGAGTATTGGAAAGCAGAATCAACAAACCAAGTTAAAAACATAGTGTATAACCAATAAATTTAAAATTATGAGTAATGAAACCCAACAAAACATACCATATTCTTATTTTACAAAAATAAGTCCTAAAATGGGTTGTTTTTTAAAAGCAAAATATGCTGTAAAAGAAGATAGTGGAGCAGTAACGGTATTGTATGAGCCGATTTCAAAAAAAGAGTATGATTCTTTACTTGATAATAAAGCAGTACAAGTACAAATTAAATTAGTTTAAAACTCTGTTCTAATGCCTTTTTCTGTAATAGAAGATGTAAAACTTTGTAGATTATCAATTGAAGAAAATTCTATTTGTAGTAATGTGTGTCCTACATTTATTTTTTCATCAATTATACAATCCCTATCAATCTTTTTTGCTAATTCTAAAATTGTATTTAAAACGGCATTATCAGATATTTTTGTAGTAAAACTATTCATAATATATTTGTTAATATCCCTCAAATATATGAAAAACAAATCAATAAATAATCTTAGGATAAGTACGCATTTTATTTATTATCAGCGAAAATCTGTGCAATCTGTGGCAAACAAACATTCAACTTTCGTATTTTTGAAGTAAACAAAAAAACATGGCAAATTTTTTCAAAGAGTTTGGTACAGGGCTTTCGGCTTACGGCAAAGCAGTAGAAATTATTTTTTCTAAAGGTTTGTGGTGGTTTTTTCTGTTTCCAGTGTTGTTAAATGTATTGTTGTTTTTTGGTGGCTTTGCTGCAGTAGATTACCTTACCGAGCTTGCCAAAAATTGGGTATTTGGGTTAATAAACAACGAAAACGCCACCTATGTTGGAGCAGCTTATGTTCAGGGAGTTTTATCGGGTTTTATTTGGGTGGTGCTTAAAATTCTGTTCTTTTTTATTTTTGCTTACATCGGTGGTTTTATCGTTATTGTGCTCATGTCGCCTGTGTTTTCTATACTTTCCGAAAAAACAGAAGCTATTTTAACAGGCAACAGCTACCCTTTTGATGCCGACCAACTGATGCGAGATATTGCCCGCGGGGTTCTTATCGCCACCCGAAATTTGTTTATCGAATTGGGTTATATTGTTGGCGTATTTGTGTTAAGTTTTATTCCTATAATTGGTCAATTAGGAGCGATATTTTTATTTTTTGTATCGGCTTATTTTTATGGGTTTTCGTTTATGGATTACACCATCGAACGCCAAAAGTATAGCGTTTCACAAAGTGTTCAGTTTATTCGTCAGCACAAAGGAATTGCCATTGCTAACGGCGTGTTGTTTTCGTTGTTTATGCTCATTCCGTTTTGTGGAGTTACGCTAGCGGGTTTTGTCTCTATTATTTCGGTGGTGGCAGCAACCATTTCTACACAGAAAGTGCTGCTTGAAAAGTAAACTAATTTATTGCTGCTTTTTCTTGACACTAATTACACGAAAGATTAGTTAAACTATTTTTTAACCACATAGATCAATCGGTTTTACTTAAACAACATAAAAAAGTTTGGGCAGTTTCACACTAGTTTTTTTAAAAATATATTGGAGAAAATTATGTTTGGTTTAAGTTGCCTTCAGCATATTATTTTCTATGTTTCTATGTGGTTAAAAATGTTATTAAACTAGAGTTAAAACATTAACTTTGTAAACAGAAAAATTATAGAAAGTTGAAAGTTAAAATATCCATAGTATCTTATTTAAACTCGCTTCCATTTTTATTTGGTTTAAAAAATTCGCCAATTATTAATGATATTGAGTTGAGTTTAGATATTCCATCGAAATGTGCCGAAAAATTACTTACCAATCAAGTCGATATTGGTTTGGTTCCGGTTGCTATTTTGCCACAATTAAAGCACTATCAAATTCTTTCCGATTATTGTATTGGAGCCAACAAAAAAGTAAACTCGGTTATTTTGGTAAGCGATGTTCCGCTAAATGATATCGAAGAAATTTTGTTGGATTATCAGTCTAAATCTTCCATAAATTTGGTTCAGGTGTTGGCAAGAAAATACTGGAAAATAACACCAAAATTTACTCACGCTAGTGTTGGTTTCGAAAATCAGGTAAACAACAAAACCGCTGCGGTAATTATTGGCGACCGAACTTTTAATTTAAATAAACCTTACGCTTATATTTATGATTTGGCAGAAGAATGGAACAAGTTTACAGGATTGCCTTTTGCTTTTGCTTGTTGGGTTGCCAATAAACCCATTGCACCCGAAATGGTTGAAAAACTAAATGAAGCTTTTTCTTTTGGCGTTAACCATATACCAGAAGCTATTGGCTTAGCGAACAATAATGGCATTACTTTTGAACAACTTCAACATTATTTAACCAATCATATCAGTTATGAATTAAATGATGACAAACGAAAATCCATTCAACTTTTTCTAGAATATTTAGCCGAAAATGTTAATATTTAGTGGGTTGTTGTTGAAATTATAATTTTCGCATGTCATCTTAATCGTTATTTTTGTTTTCCAACTTTTTACACTAAACAGATGAAGCCAATTAACCGAATTTTTATTCTTTTTCTTGTTGCATTTTCGTTAACAGCAAATGCTCAAGACGATAAATCAAGCAAGCCCAATAAAGTAACGTATAAAATTAAGATGAACGATGCTCGTCATCAATATCTCAATGGAAACATTCGTGGAGGATTAAATATTTACCGTGAATTGCTTAAAAGTTATACCAACGACGCCATGATTAACTACCGAATTGGCGAATGTTATTTAGATTTGAAAGAATGGCAATTGGCGGTTGAATACATCCAAAATGCAAAAAAAATAAATCCAAAAGTTACCCCAGAACTTGGATATAAATTGGGTTACGCATTACACCGTAACAATCAATTGGATTTAGCAGAAGCTGAACTCAAAGAATACAAAAGCAATTTAAAAAAGAAAAACCCTTTATACGACGCCGATAAAATTCTTGCACAAGTAGAGTTTGCAAAAAAAATGATGTTTGCCCCAGTTAAAGTCGAAATTTCTAACTTAGGAAAAAACGTAAATTCGAGAGGAGGAGATTACGCTCCGTCGCTTACCGCAGATGGACAAACCATGATTTTTACTTCTCGTAGAGCCGACACCAAAGGTGGTGGTGTTGATAAAGCTGGCGATTACAAGTATTATGAAGACATCTATCTAACAAAATTTGATTCCACAATCAACGATTGGACAAAAGCAAACCCAATTGAAGGAAAATTAAACACCGAAGGGCACGATGCAAGTTTAAGTATTTCGCCTGACGGAAACCAAATTTATATCTACAGAAACGATGGCAGTGTTTACATTGGCGATATTTTTGTTTCAAAGAAAAGAAGATCGGGAGCTTGGGGCGAACCAACAGCTTTAGACAAACAAATCAATTCATCCTATTTTGAAAGTTCTGCATCGCTATCAGCCGACGGAACAAAGCTTTATTTTGTTAGCGAACGTCAAGGAAAAAAATATGGAGCAAACGGAAAAGGTGATATTTATGTAGTTGAAAAAATATCGAGAACAGTTTGGGGCGAACCTCGAAATTTAGGTTCCGTAATTAATACTCCAGAAGATGAAATTTCGGTTTTTATTCACCCCGACGGCAAAACCTTGTTTTTTAGTTCAAAAGGACATCTTTCTATGGGTGGCTACGATATTTTTTCCTCTCGTTTACAAATGGACGGAACGTGGTCAACTCCCGAAAATTTAGGCTATCCGATAAATACCGTTGATGATGATGTTCATTTTGTATTAAGTACAGATGGTAAAATTGCTTATTATTCAACGGTTAGAGAAGACGGTTTGGGAGAAAGAGACATTTATCAAATCGACTTAAAAAATTACGATTTATTAAAAGGAACTCAAAAAAATCTTTCGATAGTTAAAGGAAGCATAGAAGCAAAATTAGATGGCTTAAGACTAGAAGCAGTTATAGAGTTTAAAGATGAAAAAGGCGAGTTAATCTCATCAATTAACACTGAAGAAACAGGTGATTTTTTGGCAACACTTCCTGGCAATATAAAATATTCGGCTACTATTTCTGCATTGGGCTATAAAGCACAAACCATTAATTTTGATTTACCAATAGGAGAAGAAAAAACCTACATTTTGGTTAAAAACATAGTATTAGAACAAGAATAATTCATGTTTAAATCAAAATACCTTTGGCTCGATAAAGAAAAAAATAGTTTTCGGGTTGTTGTTCGTTTCTTGGGTTTGAATGTTGGTGAATGGAAACCCTTGCCAAATTTAAATTACATTGCCCTAACCAAAGTAAAATTTGCTAAAACAGTAAGCTCACCCAAATTAATGGGAAACAAAAGCTGCACAAGTAATTTTAGCGATTACAAGTTTTGCTTGTTTTTGTGCGAAGATGCCAAAAAGAAAGCATTTGTTTTTAAAGGAGATTACGAAGAAACACTCCAATTAGCTAATCAGGTTGCTGCGTATTTGAATTTAAAAGTAGTGGATTATACAGCTTAAATAGTCCTCAAAAACTTTACTTTTACTCCTTCTATTTTTTCCAATTCACTAACCACCGTATCGGCTTCCGATTTTCGAATTCCAAATTCAATTAAACAGGTATTTTCAAATAGTTGTTTGGTAATATTCAATTCGTTTTTCTTAATAAAAGTCATTACTTCACTCATAACAGGGTAATCGAACAAAATTTGATAAAAATTATTCACTGTTTGTTCAATTATTCTTGCATTTTGTAATGCATCTGCAGCCGCTTCTTTATAGGCAGTAACCAATCCGCCAACACCTAATTTTGTTCCGCCAAAATATCGAACTACTACAATACCAACATTGGTAATGTTTTTTGATAAAATTTGCCCATAAATTGGTTTTCCTGCCGAATTGTTTGGCTCTCCATCGTCGCTGTATCGATATTCGTTTTCGGTTAAACCCAATTTAAAAGCATAACAATGGTGTCGGGCATCGTGGTAATCTTTTTTAAGTTGAGCAAGATGATTTTTAAATTCTTCCTCACTAAAAATAGGGTATGCAAAAGCTAAAAATTTACTGCCTTTTTCTTTGTAAATTCCTTCGGATGCTGCTGCTATGGTTTGGTAAGTGTCCAAGTTTAGTTCTTAAAGTAAAAAGTTTATAAAGTAAAAAGTTGTCGATAGAGTATCATTCTGAACAAAGTTTTTTCTTCGCTTCTTTGCAGATATGAAAAACGAAGTGAAGACCACGAAGTAGAATTAATACTGATACATAACAATATAAATGACATTAATAATCTTTTTTGTTATTTATTTAATTTGTTTGTAAAACATTAAATCATCAGAATCAATAATTTGTTTTGCAACTAAATTCCCATTCAAAACAGGAGCATTCAACCCTTTTTTGAAATAGTTGTTCCCAACAAAAACTCGAGCTTCATCCCATAAATTTTGGTCGATAAACGATTGTAACAATGTTGCTCCTCCCTCTATAATAATGGATTGAATGTTTCTTTTATACAATTCGTCCAATATTTCTTTTATTAAATATTTTGAGTCATTGATTTTTACAAAAGTTAAGTTGTTTTCCTGCTCTTGTTTTGTTAATGAAAAAACTAAAGTTGGTACACTTTTATCAAAAACATATAAGTTTTGTGGTAGTCTATCATGTAAATCAACCACAACACGAGTAGGATTTTTACCTTTCCATTCTCTTACATTTAACTGAGGATTGTCGTTTAATGCGGTATTGGTTCCAACCATAATGGCGGCTTCTTCGCTTCGCCATTTATGAACCAATTGTTTGCTTAAAGGAGAAGTAATCCAGTTATCTACTTCATTATTGGTTTGACCCGCAATCTCAGTTATTCTTTCCACATCAATAAACCCATCTTTGGTCTCAGCCCATTTTAATATAATGTAAGGTCGTTTTTTATTGTGAAAAGTAAAAAAGCGTTTGTTTAATTCTAACGATTCTTTTTCTAAAACACCAACAGAAACGTCAATCCCTGCATTTTTTAGTTTTTCGATGCCTTTTCCAGAAACTTCTGAAAAGGAATCAACACAACCTATTACCACTCTTGGAATATGATGCTCAACAATTAAATTGGCACAAGGTGGGGTTTTCCCAAAATGAGCACATGGCTCTAAGTTAACATAAAGAGTGCTTCTTTTAAGTAAAGATTTATCTTTAACGGAATGAATGGCATTAACTTCAGCGTGAGCCTTTCCATATTCTTGATGATAACCTTCGCCAATAATTTTACCATCAAAAACAATTACACAACCAACCATCGGATTTGGAGCAACGTTACCCAATCCATTTTTTGCCAATTCAAGGCATCGCAACAGGTATTTTTCGTCAAAATTCATTCGGTTCAAATGTACTCCTTTTATAAAAAAGGACTAACTTCATCGCTCGAATTAAATAAAAAATTATGGCTACAAAATCTTCAAAATCAGCAAAGAAACAAACAAGTGATTCAATTTTAACATCAAAATCACTTAAATTTTTAGAAAATTACATCAACAATCCTTCTCCAACAGGTTTTGAATCGGGTGGACAAAAAATGTGGTTAGATTACGTAAAACCTTATGTAGATGAATACATGGTTGATACTTATGGTTCAGTTGCTGCCATAATTAATCCTAAAGCTCCTTATAAAGTGGTTATAGAAGCTCATGCCGATGAAATTTCGTGGTTTGTGCATTATATCAACGATAAAGGATTTATCTATTTAAGAAGAAATGGTGGTTCAGACCATCAAATAGCTCCTTCAAAAAGAGTAAACATCCATACCGACAAAGGAATTGTTAAAGCAGTTTTTGGCTGGCCTGCAATTCATACCAGAACAGCAGGAAAAGAAGAAACTCCGCAATTGAATAACATTTTTTTAGATTGCGGCTGCAACACTAAAGAAGAAGTAGAAGCTTTAGGAATTCATGTGGGTTGTGTAATTACTTACGAAGATGAGTTTATGGTGTTGAATAATAAATATTTTGTTGGTCGTGCTTTGGATAACCGTATTGGAGGTTTTATGATTGCTGAAGTAGCACGTTTGTTGAAAGAAAACAAAGTAAAACTTCCATTTGGTTTATATATTACCAATTCGGTACAAGAGGAAGTTGGTTTACGTGGTGCCGAAATGATGGTGCAAAACATTAAACCAAATGTGGCTATCGTTACTGATGTTTGCCACGATACTCAAACACCAATGATGAATAAAATTGACAGTGGTGATAACCATGCAGGAAAAGGACCTGTTTTAACCGTTGGACCAGCAGTGCAAAACAATTTATTAAAATTAATTCAAGATACAGCTAATGCTAAAAAAATTCCTTTTCAACGAGCTGCTGCGAGCCGAGCTACAGGAACAGATACTGATGCTTTTGCTTATGCAACAGGTGGAGTTGCTTCTGCGTTGATTTCGCTACCATTGCGTTACATGCACACCACTGTAGAAATGGTTCACAAAGAAGATGTAGAAAATGTAATTAAATTGATTTACGAAGCATTACAAAAAGTTAAAAACAATCACGATTTTAGGTATTTGAAATAAGGAGAAGTTTGAAGTCCGAAGACCGAAGATAGAAGTTAGAAGCCAAGCTTTTTAAAAAAGCTTGGCTTCTTTTTTCTGCGCTGCGTATATCAGCGTAATCTGCGGGAGTTTTTAATAACCTAGTTCCACAACGTAGCCACTATACGTTCTAACATTCAAAACAATTCCATTTTCAAAATAGAGGTATTGCCCTTTTATTCCAGTGAGTTTTCCTGAATATTCAGGAACTTTATCAAATCCAATACTGTTTACTTTAATTGGGTAATTTAGTACAGGATAATTGATTTCAGTTATATTGTTTTCTTGTAAAATATAGGGTTGATATTCGTCTGCCAATAGTTTTTTAATGTTGTTTTTTTCAGCAATCAAATCCACATCAGCCTGCATGTTCATTAACATTTGTCGCCAATTGGTTTTATCGGCAAGATGTTGTTTTAAACTTACTTCAATCATTCCTGCCAAATAGCGATTGGGTGTCTGTGCTAAAATAATAGCTTTAACTGCTCCTTGGTCAATCCAACGAGTAGGAATTTGGCTTTCTCGTGTTATCCCAACTTTTATTCCGCTAGTAAGCGATAAATATACCATGTGAGGCTTTAATTGAACCGATTTTTCGTACTCTAAATCCCTATCCTCAATTCCTAAATGAGCTTTTGAAAGTTCTGGATGAATAATCCAATCCGCAGCACTTGGTGAGTTTTTAAAACATGGGTAACAAAATCCTTGATTAAACGATTTTACCGTTGTTCTTCCACAATTTACACAGATAATTTGATTGGTATATTTTAATGAAATTTCTTTTCCAATCAACTCGTTCATGTTTACCAAATCATCTCCAATAGGCAAATGGTAAATAACTTTTTCAGCTAAAGCTGTGTTCATTTTGTTAATAGGACCGATTAAGTTCATAAAGCTGAAAGTTCATAAAGTTTGAAAGTTGAAAATTAAATATTATTTTAAGTAAATAATTTTAGTTGAGAATCAACTTTAAACTTTTAACTTTAAACTCTAAACATCATTTAATGTGGAAATCATCAACTCGGTATTTTCTTGGATAATAAAACAACGAATACATCAAATGGAGTTGTTTATTAAATACCCAATCGATGTACAACACGAATTGTTGCTAAAATTACTACAACAAGCAAAAGATACGGAATGGGGGAAAAGATATGATTTTCAAAGCATTACCAATGCAAATGAATTTGCAAACAGAGTTCCTCTACAAGACTACGAAAGTTTAAAAAACGATATTTTTAGAATTCGACGTGGTGAGCAAAATATTTTATGGCCTTCTGAAATAAAATGGTTTGCAAAATCCTCTGGAACTGTTAGTGGCAAAAGCAAATTTATACCAGTAAGCAAAGAATCGCTAGAAGACTGTCATTACAAAGGTGGTAAAGATTTATTGGCGATTTATCATCACAACCATGTCGAATCAAAATTAATATTAGGAAAAACATTAGTTGTAGGCGGTAGTAGTCAAATTAATGAATTTAATAATTCCTCTTATTTTGGCGATTTATCAGCAATCATCATGAAAAATTTCCCTTTTTGGGTTGAACAACGTAGAGTTCCAACTTTAGAAATTGCTTTAATGGCAGAATGGGAATCGAAGATTGAAAAGATGGCTCAGTTTACAATTAATGAAGACGTTTCTAACATTTCTGGAGTTCCTTCCTGGACACTTATTTTGCTAAAAAAAATTTTAGAAATAACGGATAAAAAATACATTCATGAAGTTTGGCCAAACCTTGAATTGTATATGCACGGTGGAGTTAGCTTTCTTCCTTATAAAGAGCAATTTGATGAAATATTAAAAGGAAGTAACATTAACTATTACGAAAATTACAATGCTTCCGAAGGTTTTTTTGGATTACAAGACCAAAAAAATTGTAATGAGATGTTGCTAATGCTCGATTATGGGATTTTTTATGAATTTATTCCTATGAGTAATTTCAATGATGAACAACCAAAAACCATAACTTTAGAAGAAGTAAAACTTGATGTAAATTATGCTGTTGTAATTTCCACAAATGCAGGTTTATGGCGGTATGTTATAGGTGATACGGTAAAATTTACTTCATTAAATCCGTTTAGATTTAAAGTTACAGGACGAACAAAACACTTTATTAATGCATTTGGAGAAGAATTGATTATTGAAAATGTTGAAAATGCAATAGAAAACGCTTGTAAAAAAGCCGATGCAACCATTAAAGAATTTACTGTTGCTCCCGTATATTTATCCAACAAAACAAGTGGCAGACACCAATGGTTAATTGAGTTTGAAAAGAAACCAACCAATTTGAATTATTTTATTGAGGTATTAGATAATACGTTAAAAAACTTAAATTCAGACTATGAAGCAAAGCGATATAAAGATATGATATTAGGTTTACCCGAAGTAATTATTGTTCCTCAACAAACATTTTATAATTGGCTAAAAGCAAATAACAAACTGGGTGGGCAACATAAAGTTCCCCGTTTATCGAATGACAGAAAAATAGTTGAAGAAATACTTTCAATGTATAAAAGAAGCCTCCCCAACCCCTCCGAAGGAGGGGCAATGTAGAGGGCACAAAAATTGTAGATATAAATAACGACCGATGCCTTATTAATTAATGTTATATTAATGAAAAAAATAATATTTATACTAACCTGTTTTTTGTGGCTGAATGCCAATGCACAAAATAAACCTTTAATATTTAAAGGTAGATTTTTTACAACAGATCAAACTGGCAGCTATTATGAAATAACCTCTAACCAAATTTTTAAAACTGGTAAAAACGGACAACGGCAATTTACTTATAGCAACAATATATTAGGTGAAATTTCAAGTGTTGATGTTTCAAATCCAATGAAAATAATAGTGTTTTTTAAAGAATTTTCTAAAGTTGTTGTGCTTGATAACACACTAACAGAGCAAGGTGGCGTATTAGATTTGAATGAAGTTAGTTTAGAAGAAACATCATTGGTTTGCTCTTCATATAACAATGGTGTTTGGTACTACAATCCTATTAAATATCAATTAACTCGAATTGAAAACACCACTAACATAACTAATACATCTGCAAATATTTCAACCTTATTAAATATAAACATTCAACCCAATTTTTTAGTTGAATTTAATAATAGAGTTTATTTAAATGACTCTACAAATGGTATTTTAGTATTTGATATTTATGGTACTTATATAAAAACCATTCCTATTTTTGGGTTAACATCATTTCAAGTAAAAGAAAAATATTTGCTATACGTTAACCAACAAGGAAATATTGAAACGTATGATTTTTTTACACTTGAAAAAACAGTTTTTAAACCACTTCAGTATTCTAATATTAAAATGGTTAGAATAGAAAATAAAACCATCTATATTATTAATTCAAAAAATGAATTAATTCAAGATACAATCGAATTATAATTTCTTTTAAAGTAGTTGATTTTATTAGTTTGTTATTTAATATTTTTTGTATTTTTAGTCTTTCAAAAAAAACGAAATATGTTAATAGCAGTTGCAGGAAATATAGGCTCAGGAAAAACTACACTTACTACATTATTAGCGAAACATTACAATTGGGACACCCACTTTGAAGATGTTGATGACAACCCATATTTGAATGATTTCTATAACGATATGCAACGATGGTCTTTCAACCTTCAAGTATATTATTTAACAAGTCGTATTAGTAAAATTCAAGAAATTAATAAGAGTGGTAAGCCAACTATACAAGATAGAACACTATATGAAGATGCCTATATCTTTGCTCCCAACTTACACTCGATGGGTTTAATGACCACTAGAGATTTTGAAACCTATTTCTCTTTATTCAAATTACAAGAATCTTTTATTAATCCACCAGATTTATTAATCTATTTAAGAGCTTCAGTTTCTACTTTAGTAAATCAAATTCAAAAAAGAGGAAGAGATTACGAAGAAAGTATTCGTTTAGATTATTTAAAACGATTAAATGAACGATATGAAGCTTGGATATCTACTTACGATCAAGGAAAAATATTAATTATTGATGTAGACACCAATAATTTTTCAGAGAAGGCAGAAGATTTGGGAACCATCATCAATAACATTGATGCTGAATTGCATGGCTTATTTAAAACGAAGTAAATACTATCTTTCTCCCTGAAAAGGTAGCTTTTATTTATACCTATTATAAATCTTCAAGATTTAAGAAAAGAATCTTGAAGATTTTTTTCACCATTCTCAGTGAAAATAAAATCGAAACTAAATCAGACTTTATTTATAAATCACATTGGTGTAACCGATTTTAGTTTATAAAAAAACCACAAAGTACACTAAGAAAAACTCACTAAGTTTGCAAAGTAATTGATGCAATTATGGTCTTTATGCAAAACTTTGTACTCTTTGTGATTAATGTTCTGATTAGCCAAAACTAATTAGTTACAATTATTATATCAAGTGCTAATAGCTCGTTGATAGCTTATATACGTACTTTGCTAAAAGCAAACCTTCAAGGTTTTAAAAACCTTAATGGTTTACACAAGGGCAAAAAAAAGTCCCACATTGCTGTGGGACTTTTTATATACTTAACTAAGTTTATCTTAGAAGTGGAAGTTTACTAATAAAACTGCGTTTCCAGCGTTAGCAGGACCGAAGTTGAATGCACTAGCTTTACCACCTTTAGAAGTTTTAGTTTGTAATGAGTTTGGAGTACCAGCAGCAGCACCTGGAGCTACACCCCAAGATTCTGTAGTAGTTTCTGACTCACCAACATTGTTCATTTCGATTCCCCATCTGTACTCAGCACCTAAAGAGAATTTTGGAGCAAAAAACCACTCAAAACCGATAAAACCTTGAACACCTAAAGTCATTCTTGAACCAGCTTTTTGTTCAGTAATTCTACCATTTGGAAAATCTGGGTTACCCATGTTAGCTAACACTGTAGAATCGCTATAAGCTAAACCATAAGTGTTAGTAGTTTTTTGTCCACCAATTCCGAAAGTAAACATAGCACCGTAAACACCTTGAATTCTTGTGTTACCTCTTCTTTTTTCAATACCAAATCCTAATTTAATATCGTTAGAAGAAGTTTTAGTTTCATTAGTAAATTCTTTTGTATCAACATCACTTGGATTAGATTTTAAATTTACTACATTACCAACTGTATTGTTAGCAAAACCTAATTGGAACATTGCTCTATAAGCAGTTTTTTCGTCTTTAAACATTTTACCATAGATAGCACCTCCGTTAGTAAAACCGATTGAGTTACCAGTTGAACCGTTAGCTAAGTTACCAATGTAGTTTACGAATGGAGTACCATCAAAACCAAGTGCCCAGTCACCAGCTTCTGGTAAATAAGCCTCACCTTTTTTAGAAGTTAATCCTTCTTGAGCGAAAGTCGCTGTAGCAGTAAAAATAGCAGCTACGAATAATAATCTTTTTTTCATTTTTAATTGTTTTTAGTTAAACTTTTTAATTTTTAATTTAATTTTTAGTTTGCGACAAACTTACAACATTTTTTTTAATCTGTGCAACTTTTTTTTTATTTTATTAACAAATGTTTGCAGTTATGAACATACTGTTAATAACCAACAAATCCTTTGCTACCATTGCTTTACATAGATTATTTTAGTTGTTTTTGTCAATCTTTTTTATTTAAAATAACACATTTTTAACACGTCAAATGTAATAAATATGTCAAATTTCTTCTTCTTTTTTAATAAAAACTATTCATTTCTTAGAATTTCCACTCACCAGAAATCTCAATTTCATCATATATAAATGTACCTGCAATTTTACTTATGATAGATTTCGATCCGTATTCGATACCAAATTGTGTTCTATCAAAAGCAAATGATGTAGATATTTTATATTTATCGCCATCTTTTACTACTGTAGCAGGGAATTCAATTTCATTAGTTATACCTTTAATAGTTAAATTGCCTTTTACATTATAATAAGTATTATCTTCTGGGTCTATTTCCGAATTGGTAATCACAAATTTTGCTTCATTATATGTAGCTGTATTAAAGAAGTCTTCATTTTTTAAATGGTTAACCAATTTCTGATTGTATTTTTCGTCTTCAATATCTAAACAAATTAATGAATTCATATCAACAATAAACTCTCCTACTAGTTTGCCATCTTTAATTTCAAAAGAATGAGATTTTAGTTGAGCAGTTCCGTTGTGCGCTCCACCAACTTTTCTCCCCGTCCATTGAATTACATTTTCAGTAGCTACTGTTTCTATTGTTTCAGTAACAACAACTTCTTCTGTTACAGTTTCTTTTTCTTTCGCTTCATTCGTGTGTCCGCCTAATATTGGCGCTATAACTAAACCAATTAAACATGTTAATTTTATTAAGATGTTCATCGATGGACCAGAAGTATCTTTAAATGGATCACCAACAGTGTCTCCAGTTACTGCAGCCTTGTGAGCATCAGAACCTTTATAAGTCATTTCACCATTAATCATTACTCCTGCTTCAAAAGATTTTTTAGCATTATCCCACGCACCACCTGCATTGTTTTGGAAAACAGCCCATAATACACCAGATACCGTTACCCCAGCCATATACCCACCTAGCATTTCTGCTATTAATTTGTTATCGTAACCCAATAACATAGGTAATAAAACAATTAAAATAGGGAAACCAATGGTTAAAATACCTGGCAACATCATTTCTCTTAAAGCTGCTTTTGTAGAAATTTCAACACATTTGCCGTATTCAGGTTTGTTTTTACCTTCCATGATACCTGGTATTTCTTTGAACTGACGACGAACTTCGTAAACCATATCCATTGCAGCTTTACCAACCGAGTTCATTGCTAATGCAGAAAACACAACTGGAATCATACCTCCAATAAACAACATCGCTAATACTGGAGCTTTAAAGATATTAATTCCATCAATCCCAGTAAATGTTACATAAGCAGCAAATAATGCTAATGAAGTTAACGCTGCAGAGGCTATAGCAAAACCTTTACCAGTAGCCGCAGTAGTGTTACCAACTGAATCTAAAATATCAGTACGCGTTCTTACTTCTTTAGGTAATTCACTCATTTCAGCTATTCCACCTGCGTTATCAGAAATTGGACCGAAAGCATCAATTGCTAATTGCATTGCAGTTGTAGCCATCATTGCTGAAGCAGCTAAAGCAACACCATAGAAACCAGCAAAAGCATAAGATGCCCATATTGCACCCGCAAATAAGATTACAGTTGGGAAAGTAGAAATCATACCTGTTGCTAAACCAGCAATTACGTTTGTTCCTGCTCCTGTACTTGATTTTTGTACAATAGCTAAAACGGGTTTTGTGCCTAACCCAGTATAATATTCAGTAACCGAAGATATAACACCGCCAACTACTAAACCAACTATTGCAGCATAAAAAACTCTCAACGAAGAAATATCTTTTAATCCTTCACCAAAAAATTCCATTTTCATGGTTTCAGGCAACATATACTTAACTAATACAAAACAAGATATTGCTGTTAGAACGATAGAAACCCAATTCCCCACGTTTAAAGCACCTTGTACTTGTTGTTCTTTTGCATCGTTATTTTTGATTTTAACCAACATGGTTCCGATGATAGAAAATAAAATACCGAAACCAGCAATAGCCATTGGTAATAAGATTGGTCCAATTCCATTAAAAGCATCTTCAATTGCACCTCCCATATCTTTGATTACATAATTTCCTAAAACCATTGCAGCTAAAACGGTTGCTACATAAGAACCGAATAAATCAGCTCCCATACCAGCAACATCACCTACATTGTCACCAACATTATCGGCAATTGTAGCAGGATTACGAGGATCATCTTCTGGGATACCAGCTTCAACTTTACCAACTAAATCAGCTCCAACATCGGCAGCTTTAGTATAAATACCTCCACCAACTCTAGCAAATAATGCAATTGATTCAGCGCCTAATGAAAACCCTGCTAATGTTTCTAAAACAATAGTCATGTCTTCTGTAGAAGTCCATACTCCTTTCATAAAGAAGTTGAACAATAAGATGAAGAAACCTGTTAAACCTAATACGGCTAAACCAGCAACTCCTAAACCCATAACGGTACCACCACCAAAAGAAACTTTTAAAGCTTGTGGTAAACTTGTACGAGCTGCTTGTGTTGTTCTAACATTTGTTTTAGTAGCAATTTTCATCCCCATGTTTCCAGCTAAAGCAGAAAAGAATGCTCCAAAAATAAAAGCTACTACTATTAATATGTGTGTAGTTGGAACTACAAATGAAATACCTGCAAGAACTATACTTGATCCAATAACAAAAAATGTTAAAAGTTTGTATTCAGCTTTTAAAAATGCTAAAGCACCTTCGTAGATGTAATCTGAAATTTCTTTCATTTTACCATCTCCAGCATCTTGTTTTAATACCCATGCTCTTTTTGCAGCCATAAAAGCTAATCCTATCAACGCCATTATAATTGGCAAATAAATCATCATTGAACCCATACTGTTATTTATTTTTTCTTAATATTTATATGTGTATATATTTTTTTCGGACGGCAAAAGTAGGGAAATAAATGAATAATGGATAATGAAAAATGAATAATTTAATTTTGGTCGTTAAAAACTATGTTTTAACCTATAAATTATACTGATTAGAAATAATGTTTGAAAGAGTTTAAGGTTTCAATTCACGGAATTCAAACCTTAAACTTCAAACTTGCATCCTACTTATACATTACTTGTTTTACTGCTTTAATAATTTTATCAACGTTTGGAAGATACGCTTCTATTAAAGGAACAGAAAAACTCATTGGCACATCTGCACCAGTAACTCTTAATACAGGAGCATCTAAATAATCAAAAGCATCTTTTTGAACTTTAAAAGTTACCTCAGAAGCTATACAACCCAAAGGCCATGATTCTTCAACAAACACCAATCTATTAGTTTTCTTTACAGATTCTATTATTGTTTTATAGTCGATAGGGCGAACTGTTCTTAAATCAATAACTTCGGCACTAATACCTTCTTTAGCTAATTCTTCTGCTGCGGTTTTTACTAATTTCATCATCTTACCAAATCCAGCAATGGTAACATCTGTACCTTGTTTCACGACATCTGCAACGCCAATTGGGATAATGTATTCGCCATCTGGAACCAAACCTTTATCACCATACATTTGTTCAGATTCCATAAAAATTACAGGATCATTATCTCTAATAGCAGCCTTTAACAAACCTTTTGCATCAGCAGGATTTGATGGTTCAATAACTTTTAAACCAGGGCAGTTGGCATACCAATTAGCAAAATCTTGAGAGTGAGTTGCACCTAATTGACCTGCCGACCCAGTTCCTCCTCTAAAAACAATAGGAATATTTATTTGTCCGCCTGACATGTTATACATTTTAGCTGCGTTGTTTACAATTTGATCAATCGCTACTAAAGAAAAGTTCCAAGTCATAAATTCAACAATTGGACGCATTCCATTCATTGCGGCACCAACAGCAATACCTGTAAATCCATTTTCAGCAATGGGTGTATCGATAATTCTTTTCGGACCAAATTCATCCAACATACCTTTACTTACTTTGTAAGCTCCATTATATTCAGCAACCTCCTCTCCCATCAACACAATGCTAGAATCTTTTCTCATTTCTTCACACATTGCTTCATTTAATGCTTCTCTAAATTGAATTTCTCTCATGTCTTAAAAATGTTTTTACCGAACAAAATTATAAAATAAATATAGTTTTTAAAGGTTTTTAATTATTAAAGCTATTTTTGAGTTTTGATATGGACTCTACAAAAGAAAAATATAAAAAACTTTGTGCCGAAAACGCTAACATTCCTTTCTTTTTAAGATACGATTGGTATAACACTTTATTTACTGAAAATGAATGGGGAGTTGTTCTGGAAGAAAATAATGATGAAGTTTTAGGTTTTATTCCTTTTTATATAGTAAAGAAATTAAAATTTAGTTTAATAGTTCCTCCTCCTTTAACTCCTTATCAAGGAGTATGGTTAAATTACCCAAACAATCAGAAATACACCAATAGATTGAGTTTTGAAAAGGAGGTAATGACTTCTTTGATTAATAAATTACCAAAATCGGATGGTTTTACACAAAAATTTCATCCTTTTATTACCAATTGGTTGCCTTTTTACTGGAAAGGATTTAGTCAAACTACTAAATATACATACGTTATAGAAGATTTATCAGTATTGGACAATGTGTTTAATGAATTCCGAGAAAATATTAGAAGAGAAATTAGAAAAGCTGAAAAATCTTTATCTATTGAAAATATTGATAATGCAAATGAACTTTTTTCGCTAAAACATAGCATTTATAGTGAAAGAAAGGAAACTTACCCTTTTTCAAAAGAATTTTTGAACAAGGCTGTAAATTTTTGTATTCAAAATAATTGTGGAGAAGTATTGATGGCAAAAAATGGTAATGGTGAAATTCACTCTATTTTATTTTATGTTTGGGATAATGAAGCTGCATATTATTTGCATGGAGCTACCAATACCACTTTATAAAACCTCTGGCTCCATGAGTTTATTGTTATGGGAAGCGATAAAACGCTCAAAGAATAAAACTAAATCGTTTAACTTTGAAGGAAGTATGATTGAATCAATTGAACGTTATTTTAGAGCTTTTGGAGGAAAACAAACGCCTTATTTTGAAATCACTAAAAGAACATCTAAAGTTTTAAAATTGCTGAATTATTAAATCATCTGCACTACATATATCCAACTGGTTTTCACAGTATTTTGGTCAACAGCAATTAATTAATCTTACTGGAGAACGAATAATTTTTCCGTTTTATCACGCCGTAACAAATCATTTACCAGAACATCTTGTACATTTATATGAACCGAGATTGATTGTTGATTTTGAAAAAGATTTAGATTATTTAACAAAAAATTTTAAACCCATTTCATTAGCAGAATTGATAGCGTTGAAAAAAAATGGGTTCAAAACCAGTGAAAATTATTTTCACATTACCTTTGATGATGGTTTGAGTGAATTGTATAATGTGGTTGCTCCAATTTTACTAAAACGAAAAATACCAGCAACATTCTTTATCAACACCGATTTTATTGACAACAACGATTTATTTTATCGATTTAAAGCGAGTATATTAGCTGAAAAAGTTGCTGCACATGGAATGTTGGATATCGATTACAATCAAAAACAAGATTTAGATGAGTTAGCCGAAATAGTTAAAATTGATTTTAAACAGTATTTAGAAACTGAAAAACCATATTTAACGTCTTCTCAGATAAAAGAACTTATTCTGCAAGGATTTACAATTGGTGCACATAGCAAAAATCACCCTTTGTATAATATGTTATCTGAAGAAGATCAACTTAAACAAACATTAGAAAGTTTAGATTTTTTAAAAAATGAATTTCAATTAGAATACAGTGTATTTTCTTTTCCTTTTACTGACGATGGCGTTGGGAAAGAATTTTTTAAAAAAATTGAATCTAAAGTTGATATTACTTTTGGAAGTGCTGGTATAAAAAAAGATAGTATATCATTTAACCTGCAACGTATACCAATGGAAACAAACCTATCTGCAGAAAAGATTATAAAAACTCAATATTTTTATTGTTTACTTAAAAAGATTTTTAAGAAAAATATAATCACTAGGCTTTAACTTCGCCATTTACAAAGTCACGTAAGTATTCAAAACGAGGTGTTAAATTACCATTTTTGCAAATTGTTGCACGTTCAATAACATGCTCGGTGTCGTTAATTAAATGAGGTAATATTTTATCAATAAATTCACTTCCAAAATCTTTTGACGCGTCTTTTGGCAATTCACAAGGTAAGTTATCAACCGCCATAACGGTAATTCCTTCTGGGTTATTGAATTCTGTTTCTTGTTCTGTTGTTGGATGGTATCCGTAAATAGGTTCTTTTATACAAGAAGGTCTTATTGTACAAGCAACTGGTCCATCAATATCGCAACTTATATCACCAACTACTTTTATTTTAAAATCAGGAGATTTTGCATCTTCTCGGGTAAAAATAAATGGAGAACCCTTTGCCCAAAAATGACCAGAAATATACATGTCGGCTACTTTTGCATAAGGCATAAAATTAGATTCAAACCCTGAAGCATCAGCATAAAATTCTCTTACAGTAAACGGTTGATTATTTTTTCTTTTGTTGTAATCCTCTGGAAACAACTGGGTATAAACTGGATAGCAATATGTATTGGAAAGAAAATCAGCTGGTTTTACTTTCTGAATATTTAATTTTTCGAGAATTTCAATAATTCCTTTAGCAACTCTACCCCCTCCAGTAATTACAATTTTATAATCGTTTGGCAACTTAATTTTTGGAAGTTCATTTAGCATTTCTGATTTATCAAAACATTGATATGCTCTTTTAAGATTAAACAAACCCGTTCGTTGTCCGTAAGCAAAAAACGTATTATAGCAGCCAACAATACCTGCATATCTTCCAAAACCAATTAATCTTGAACCATTTTTATCGACCAATGTTTCATAATCAACCATGGCAATTTTTTTATCCAATAGCTCAATAAGAAGTTTTCGGTTGTAAGCTTGTTTTTTTATGGTATGAGAAAAGAAAAAATAGGTTTTATTAGGAATTAAATCGGCAATAGGAACTTCTTTTATTCCCATTAACACATTACAATCATCAAGGTTGTCAACAAGTTCAATTCCTTGATTTTGAAATTCTTCATTTTTATAACGACGAACATCACTCTTTTGAACAACTACCTTAACATCTGGAAAATTGGCATTAATATAATTCACTTGTTCCGGACAAAAAGGAACCCTTTCATCTGGAGGCGTTTTGCCCTCTTTTATAACACCAATTTTAATCATCTTTTAAATTTGACCACGAAATTATGAAATTGCATGGAATTTGCCAGTAAAATGTCTTAATTTTGTAATGTTCTTTGAAAATATTGGGGTCGTTTTTGGTTTTGACTGCAAGATGAAGTGGTAAGTAAGCATGTCGAGCATTGTGAGTTGGCTCGTAAATATCGGCTCTCAAATCGCTAATTGGCGAAAATAACTATGCAATGGCTGCATAATCACGACCAAGTCGGATTATCTTAATTCTTGTCCGCAAGGCGGGCAGAACCATTAATCTCACAACAGTTCAGTTCATTAATTGTTGTATTTGAGGTTTCATCATTTTGAACTAGCTAGTAAATTGCTTCGATTTATTGGCGAAACTAAAGAAGCTTAAGCTTAAGGTTGGTGGCTTTTATCCTGCTTTAAGTCTAACAATTAAGTAAAAGCTAAACATGAAGAAAGCTTATTAGTTCCTTGTTTGGACGAGGGTTCGAATCCCTCCGACTCCACTTTTTTATTGTTATGAATTTCAATAATTTATAACAAAATATTGTTTTTCAATGAAGAAATTAACGGCAAGTTGATTCTTTACTATAATTTTAATGCCAATGTTGGAAAAAATGTTTTCGTAATCGATTTAAGAAACAATAAACTAACTAAAGGAGTTTATTTTATCGAACTTACAATGAATAACCAATTGGCAACTCAAAAGTTGGTGCTTACCGAATAAAAGGAATTTCTACAACTTTTTTGTTATCAACAAAGTCGGTTACTTCTAATTTAAAAACGTGGTTTCCACTCGGTAAATTATCAAAAACATGAGTTAGTTTGGCCGATTTAGCGTCGTAATCCATCAAAATCCATTTTCCATCAATTTCTCCACGGTAGGTTTTAATACCACTAAGATTATCAGAAATAGTAACTGATATTGACCAATTGGCAGACATATTTTTGTTTGGATAAATATTAACAGGATTAATGTGAGGAGCTATTGTATCCGTCATAACAGTAAATCCTCCAAGTATTTTTGATTTTGCGGTCAAATAATTATTTCGCCATTCCCCACCTCTCGAAAAATAAGTTCCGTTTTGATCAATATTTACGATTACAGCCTTTTTTCGCTGTTCTTCAGTTATTCTTCCCGGCTTAATCGAAACTTCAATTACGTCATGAATTGGAGTATAACCATTATGAATTTGATATACAGGCGTTAATGAGTTTCGTAATGCTGGTTTTTCTTGATATTGCAAATGTAAATCGCTATACAAAACACCTTTCGGAAAAGTTACTTTTATGTTGTGCTTATCAACAATGTTTTCAATAAAACAATTTAAAATAGTATCAACTTTAGCTCTAATGGTTGCTGTTTCAATTAATTCTGGTTTTTTTCCATGAATTGTAAAGGACAACAAAGAGGTATTTTTATTTAAATCTCCTAAAATAAAATTCATTGTTTTTGTTTCGCCATTTTTAACAGAAATTACTCCATTGTTTTTATGTTCTTTGTAAACCGTTAATGGATTATTTGGTTCGATATAACTTCGTTGATATCTTTTTTTTGTTCTATGATACAGTTCATAATCAATAAACGAATTCATTGCCCTATTATGATTGAAATGAAAAGAAGATAATTCCGTTTTATAAATCAATTCATTGTTTTCAAACAACATTACTGAATATGTTCCATTTTGATTTGAAGCTCCAGATTGTTGATCGTATGAATTAATTCCAACACCAATTAAACCATAAGCCGAAATGCTTGATAACACTTGATAATTACCGTTAGATTTAATTGCATTAAACTCTTGAGTAACATTTCTATTATTAACAAAACTGGTATCGTTTAAAGGAAAAACCGAAATACTTTTAACTACAGGTGCGATATTGTCTTTAATATCAAATCCAAAAAGCATGGGATTTATAGCAAATTCCGTTGCAGTTTCTCTTATCTCGAAATGCAAGTGTGGCCCACCTGAACTTCCTGAATTTCCAGACAAAGCAATAATATCACCTTTTTTAACCCGCAAAAGTGTATCGGGCGGAAAATAGTCCAATTCAAAACTTTCTTTTTCGTACTGATAGCGTTTTACCTCTTCGGCAATTTTTCCTTTAAATTGTTGAAGATGAGCATAAGTAGAAGTATATCCATTAGGATGGTCGATGTAAATAATTTTACCATAACCATTAGGCATAACCCTTATTCGAGAAACATATCCATCAGCAATGGCATACACGTTTTTTCCTTCTGCACCTTGAGTTTTAATATCTAATCCCGAATGAAAATGATTATTACGTAATTCACCAAAATTACCCGATAACAAAAGCGGTATGTCTAATGGAGAGCGAAAATAGTCTTTCGGATAATTTGTAGATTGTTGCGAAAAACCATAAAAAGCTGAACACAAAAAAAGAAGTAATATTAAAGTTCTAATCATAATTTGTTTAATGGTAATATAATAGCAAAAATTATGCTATTACAAAGCTAGCACCACATTTTAGCAGAAAACTAAAATTTTAAAATTAATATTCACAAATGTTCTGTTTAAAAATATTACCTTTGTAGAAGTTGAATTTTTTACTAATTTAACACTACGTTAATGAAAGATTTATCCGCTTTAGTAGCCAATCTCAGAAGAAAAGCAGAAAAATTGGTTGAAAAATACCAAGTGGTTATTGAGCAAAATAAACAACTAACAAACGAAGTATTTGAATTAAAAGAAGAATTGAACAAAAGAAATCAACAGTTATCAGAAATGGAAAACAAAATTAAAGTGTTGAAAATTTCTAAAAGTGTTGATAGTGAAAGTACCAAAGATGTGAAGTTGAAAATAAACGAAATGGTACGGGAAATAGATAAATGTATTGCTCAAATTAACAAGTAGTTAAACCCAAAATGGGAGAGTTATCGATAAAGATAAAAATTGCAAACCGAGTTTATCCTTTAACAGTTAATGCTAAAGAAGAAGAAGGTGTTAGAAAAGCTGCTGAAGAAATAAACAAATCTATTGCTGAATACGAGCGATTGTATGCTGTAAAAGATTACCAAGATTTGTTAGCGATGGTTGCATTAAAAACTGCGTCGAGTAACTTAAGCCTAAAACAACAAGATGTTGAAGGCGACTCTCAAATTGAAGAAAGTTTAGTTCAATTAGAACAACTTTTTGATAATTACTTGTAACGTTCTTTAAATATTATAGGCAATATATTTTCGAGAATTATAACTGCTAAAATTTTAGTAGTTTAAGATATATAAAAATTCCCGTACAACTCTTTTGTTTGATAAACTAACACTTTACTTAGTTGAAACAAAGCTCAAAGTTAATTAAAACAGGCCCCTTGTAACCCCTTTTGGGTATTCATTCCGAATATTCGGAATGGACACGGGAAGTTTGACCAAGCTAGGCGGTTTCTTCCATTTTTACTTGGGTTTATCCAAGCCAATTTTGTACGGGTTTTTTTATTTACTCGTGTTTGTAAAGTATAGTTGGACTTCCATTAATTAATTAATTTAAATTAACACCAAATGGATGTATTAAGTATTGTAATCGGACTAATTATTGGAGCAGCAATAGCTTCGGTAGTTGTTAGCATCATTTATAAGAAAGGGCTCGACAAAAAAGGTCAGCAAATTATAGAAGATGCAAAAGCAGAAGGAGAAGTTCAGAAAAAAGAGAAACTACTTCAGGCAAAAGAAAAATTTCTTCAACTAAAAGAAGAACACGAAAAAGTAATTACTGAACGTGAAAGAAAAATTAACGATTTAGAAAATCGTGCAAAACAAAAGAACGACGCAGCTTCAAAACAAATTGAAGACGTTAAAAGAAAAGAGTTAGAAATTGATAAGTTAAGAGAAGCACTTAACCATCAAATTGAAGCAACTGAAAAGAAAGAAGCTGAAATTGAAAAAGCTCACCGTAAACAAGTAGAACAACTACAAGTTATTTCAGGATTAAGTGCCGATGAAGCTAAAAATCAATTGATGGAAGCTTTAAAAGCAGAAGCTAGAACTGAAGCAATGTCGCACATCAAAGACATTATGGATGAAGCAAAAATTAATGCCAACAAAGAAGCCCGTAAAATTGTTGTTCAAACCATACAACGTGTTGCAACTGAGCAAGCTGTAGAAAATGCAGTTTCGGTATTTAACATCGAAAGCGACGAAATTAAAGGTCGTATTATTGGTAGAGAAGGAAGAAACATTAGAGCATTAGAAGCTGCAACTGGTGTTGAAATTATTGTTGATGACACTCCTGAAGCTATTATTCTTTCTTGTTTCGACCCAGTTAGAAGAGAAATAGCTCGTTTATCGCTTCACCAATTGGTTACCGATGGCAGAATTCACCCTGCTAGAATTGAAGAGGTGGTAAATAAAACCAAAAAACAATTAGAAGAAGAAATTATTGAAGTTGGTAAAAGAACTTGTATAGACTTAGGCATTCATGGATTACACCCTGAATTAATGAGAATGATTGGTAGAATGAAATACCGTTCATCTTATGGACAAAATTTATTACAACACTCGAGAGAGGTTGCCAATTTATGTGCTACTATGGCTTCTGAGCTTGGTTTAAATGCAAAAGTTGCAAAACGAGCAGGACTTTTACACGATATTGGAAAGGTGCCAGATGATGATCCAGAATTGCCACATGCTATTTTAGGTATGAAGTTGGCTGAGAAGTACAACGAAAAACCTGATATCTGTAATGCTATTGGAGCTCACCATGATGAGATAGAAATGACAACGATTATTTCGCCAATTGTACAGGTTTGTGATGCTATTTCAGGAGCACGACCAGGAGCACGAAGAGAAATCATGGAATCGTACATTAAACGAATTAAAGAGCTGGAAGGAATTGGAATGTCATACCCTGGAGTAGAGCAAGCATATGCAATACAAGCAGGTAGAGAGTTGAGAGTTATTGTAGAAAGCGGCAAAATAAGTGATGCTGAGGCAGATACCTTGTCTTTCGATATGGCTCAAAAAATTCAAACAGAGATGACTTATCCTGGTCAAGTTAAAGTTACTGTAATTAGAGAAAAGAGAGCTGTAAATTACGCTAAGTAACTAGTAAGTAAATTTTCAATCAAGGGGATGTTTTTACATCCCTTTTTTATTCAACATTAAAAATAGAAAATTGAAATTACAAAGTATAATAATAGGAGCTGGCAGATCAGGAACTACTTCTTTAGTCGAATATGTAAAACAACATCCTAATATTAATTTTTCAACTATCAAAGAAGTTTCCTATTTCTCAATTGATGACCATTTCAATAGAGGAGAAAAATATTTAAATGCATTTTTTGAAAACAAAAAAGGACGAACTTGTACATCCGACACTTATTTATTGATGGACAAAAACGCTCCTTTAAGGATAAAAAAATATAACCCATCAATCAAATTAATTGTGGTTATAAGAGAACCATCTCAAAGAACTTTTTCCAACTTTCAATATGCTATAAATAATGGTTATATTGACGAAAAAACTTCATTTATTGAAAGTGAAGTTCTTGAAAGTAACTATTTAAAAAATAATGATATTGTTTTTCAAAACAACTACTGCAACTTTTACGGAAGTTTGTATCATAAACATTTAAGCTATTGGTTAAATTATTTTAATAAGGAACAATTATTTATTTGCACAACAAACGAACTAAATACTAAGCCTGTTGAAACATTAAACAGACTTTTCGATTTTTTAGGAATAACTAAATTAGATGTAACACCATTACAAATAAAAAATAAAGCCTCAGGAGTAAAACTAAAGGGGTTGAATAGTTTTTTAATTGACAGAAATAACTGGTTAAGAAAATTAATTAGAAAACCGCTACAGATTAATTTGATAAGAAAAATAATATTTAAAACAAGTTTGGTTGAAAAAATTAAAGATATAAATAGGACAGAAAAAAAATATAGAGAAATGACTCCTGAAGAAATAGAATTCTGTTCTTGTTATTTTAAAAATGATTTAGAACAACTAAAAAAAGAATTTGGAATTGAATTTAGCAGTTAACTAAAATATTTCCGTCTTTCATTACCAATTTTTGGTCGGCCATGTTAGCTAATTCTTCATTATGCGTTACAATGATAAAGGTTTGATTAAATTCTTCTCGTAGTTTAAAAAACAATTCATGAAGTTCCTTTGCTGAATTAGAATCTAAGTTTCCAGAAGGTTCATCGGCTAAAATTACAGCAGGGTTATTAATTAATGCTCTGCAAACAGCTACTCGCTGAGCTTCACCACCTGATAATTCAGATGGTTTATGGTGTATTCTATCTTTTAACCCAAGTGAAGTTAAAAGCTCTATTGCTCTTTTTTCTGCTTCGGGTTTTGGTGTTTTATTAATAAATGCAGGAATACATACATTTTCTAAAGCAGTAAATTCAGGTAATAAATGGTGAAATTGAAATACAAAACCAATATTTTTGTTTCGAAACAACGATAATTCTTTGTCTTTTAATCCAAAAACATCAATATCATTAATTTTTAGTGAACCAGTGTTGGGTTTGTCTAAAGTTCCAATAATTTGAAGTAGAGTTGATTTTCCTGCACCCGAAGCCCCAACAATAGAAATTACTTTTCCTTGCTCTATGGTTAAGTAAACTCCTTTTAGAACTTCTAAATTACCATAGGATTTATGTATGTTTTCTATTACAATCATTATAAAAAAATCAATCTTTTAAGCTTTGAATGAGTAAAAGTAATAAATCCTAAAAGATTTTTCTGAACAGTTGAAAAATACCTTTTGAATTTACCGATAAAAACTATTACTTTTGGAACTCAAACAAAAATCAATTCACAAATGAACATACACGAATATCAAGGAAAATCATTACTTAAAAAGTATGGTGTGGCAATACAAGAAGGTATAGTTGCCGAAACTCCACAACAAGCTGTAGAAGCTGCAAAACAATTAACTGAACAAACTGGAACATCGTGGTATGTGGTAAAAGCACAAATTCATGCAGGTGGTAGAGGTAAAGGAACGGTTACTGAAACAGGTTCGAGAGGTGTAGTTTTAGCAAAAGGATTAGACAAAGTAGAAGATATTGCCAAAGGAATTTTAGGAGGACATTTAGTTACACTTCAAACTAAAGGTAATGGAAAAAAAGTAAACAAAGTATTAATTGCTCAAGATGTATATTACCCAGGAGAAGCTCAACCTGAAGAATTTTACATGTCAGTTTTAATGAACCGCGAAACAGGCAGAAACATTATCATGTATTCTACCGAGGGTGGTATGGATATTGAACACGTTGCTGAGCATACTCCACATTTAATATTTAAAGAAGAAATTGACCCAAAAGTAGGTTTACAAGGTTTTCAAGCGAGACGAATTGCATTTAATTTAGGCTTATCAGGTGAAGCATTTAAACAAATGGTAAAATTTGTTTCTGCTCTTTATGCTGCTTATGAAGGCACTGATGCATCAATGTTTGAAATTAACCCAGTATTAAAAACTTCTGACAATAAAATTATTGCTGTTGATGCTAAAGTAAATGTTGATGATAGTGCATTATTCCGCCACAAAGACATTGCAGAAATGCACGACCCAACAGAAGAAGATCCAACAGAATTGGAAGCTAAAGCTGCTGGATTAAATTTTGTAAAATTAGATGGTAATGTTGGCTGTATGGTTAACGGAGCTGGTTTAGCAATGGCTACTATGGATATTATTAAATTTTCAGGAGGTTCGCCAGCTAACTTTTTAGACGTTGGAGGTACTGCAAATGCTGAAAGAGTTGAAAAAGCATTTCGAATTATTTTAAAAGACCCAAATGTTAAAGCTATTTTGGTAAATATTTTTGGAGGTATTGTTCGTTGCGACAGAGTTGCACAAGGAGTTGTTGATGCTTATAAAAACATTGGAGATATTCCTGTTCCAATTATTGTTCGTTTACAAGGTACTAATGCCGAAGAAGCAAAAAAATTAATTGACGATTCAGGTTTAAAAGTTCTTTCTGCTGTGTTACTTAAAGAAGCTGCTGCTAGAGTAAAAGAAGTATTGGCTTAATTTTTAAATTTTTTACTACAAAATAGGCTGATTGAAAAATTCAATCAGCCTATTTTTTTTTAATTCAATGATTTATTATTTAACTATCAATTTTTGAACAAAATCTTTTTCATTCGATTGAATTTTAATAAAGTACATTCCGTTTTGAAGTGAAGAAATATCTAATCTTTCAATAGTTTTGATTAGCTTTTTTGTTAAAACAATTTTCCCAGTAATATCAACAATTTGAATAGTTGATGAATTGTTATTTTCGAAAGAAATAGTTAAGCTATTTTTTGCAGGATTAGGATAAATACGAATTTCATTTTTAGAACTAAAATCATTTACAGATGTTACATTAATCTCACACATGTCAATCATATTTATTGAATCGATTGTACAAAGTACCACATCAAAAGAACTTGTTGTTGCATTTACATCAATGGTTTGACTGGTTACTCCATATCCAGGAATATCTGCATGTAAAGTATAAGTTCCTACAGGTAAATTATTAAACGTAAAATACCCGTTAATATCTGTAATTGTTGCATCCATTATAGCCCCTCCTGGTGATTGATCAACAGTAATATCAATATCGCTTAGCGGATCGCCTGGAGCTTTATTAAACACCCCGCTTCCTCCTTCAATTAATTGCCCTGTTATAGTTCCTATACCGCTATTTACAGGAAGTTCAATTAAATCAATAGAAACTATTTGTGAGTCGTTACTACAATTTGAAGTAATATCCCATTCGTCAGCTAAATCCCATTGAGCTGTATTTACTGAATAAGTTGCCGCACAGTTATAAAGCGAAGTGTCTCCTATAGCTTTAACAAGATATAATCCTGCTGGCACATTTGTAAACATGTAAACACCACCGGTTGAAACAAAAAATGTATCAACAACAGTTAAATCACCTGGCAAAACTCCGTCTTTTCTAATCAGTTCAACTGTTCCTGAACTAATAGGAGCTCCTTGAAAATTAATTACACCCGAAATTTCCCCATCAGGAAGCAACTCATTAATAGCAGTCGATTCAAAAGTTGTACAACCATTTCCATCTACAACAGTTAAATTGTACGAACCAGCATTTAACCCTGAAATATTTTGTGTTGTTGAGCCATTACTCCAAGCGTAACTGTAAGGAAGAGTTCCTCCATTTGTATTTGAATTTATCATACCATCATTTGCTCCAAAACAGGAAATATCTGTTGGTATTAATGTTGTTACAAGAGGCACTGGCTCTGTTACAACTGAATTTAATTGTTCGGTACAACCGTTTGCATCAGTTACTGTAACGGTATATGTTCCGGCAATTAAGTTATTAATAAATTGAGTAGTTGCTGGATTGGGCATCCAAGAATAAGTATATGGAGCTATTCCTCCTGATGGAGTAATTGTAATTGTCCCATCTGCTCCACCGTTACAACTTACGCTTGTAACAACGTCAGATAAGAAAATTGCTGGTGAAACATTAACAACAAGATTATCTGTACCCTGACATCCATTCATATCTGTTCCAATTACAGTGTAATTAGTTGTTGTTGATGGATAGATTGTAGTACCTTGATTAGCACCATTGTCCCAAGTGTAAGAAACACCTCCAGTTGCATTAGGTGTAAAACCATCGCCAGAACAAATGACTTGGTCAGCACCAGCATTAATATTAGGTAAAGGATTAACTGTTATATTAATCATATTATTACCAACACAACCGTTTGCATCGGTTACTGTTACTGTATATGTTGTAGTACTTGTAGGTGTAGCTATTGGGTTTGAAACTGTAGATGAAGATAATCCCGTGCTTGGCGACCAATTATAAGTAACACCTCCAGAAGCAGTTAATCCAGTTGATGTTCCTATACATATCGATTGATTGCCACTAACATTAATGGTTGGGATAGGAAAAACAGATACTATTTTTTGTATTGTATCATACACACCTGCATCACCGACAACTAGTGTTACAGTAAAATTACCTGGAATAGAATAATTATAAATTGGATTTTGTTGAGAAGAAGAACCTCCTTCACCAAAAGTCCAATACCATGATGTAGCTCCCGTGGATGCGTCAGTAAAAAATGTAGTATTTCCAATACATACATTTGTAAAGTTAAAGTCAGCTACAGGTTGAGCAAAAACAATAGTAGAAAAGCTTAATAATAAAGCAACAAGTATATTTTTTTTCATAATTAGGTATTTAAAAAGCAAGGTAAAAATAAGATATTTATTTTTCAAACGATACAAATTTTAAAGAAATAGAATTGACACAATGACGAATGTTTTTGGGAGTAAACCCTTCTCCTTCAAAAACGTGCCCTAAATGTCCTTTGCAGTTAGCACAAACAATTTCTATACGTTTTCCATCAGCATCTTTAACTCGTAAAACACTACCCTTTATTTCATCATCGAAACTTGGCCATCCACAGTGCGATTCAAATTTGTCTTTTGAGTTGTAAAGCGGTGTATCGCATTGTTTACACAAGTATTGTCCTTTTGCTTTGTTGTTAGTATATTCTCCAGTAAATGGGCGTTCGGTACCTTTGTTAATAATCACGTATTTTTCTGCTTCAGTAAGTTTGTTGTAGTTGTTTTGTGCCATAGCTTTTGAACTAATATAAAAGAAGAATAAAATTAAACAGCTATTTTTAATTGAAATCATGTGTTAAAGTTACTGAAAATTAGAAACATGATAAAGATTAGTTTTTTATTGAATCAAAAAATTATATTTGCAGACTTAAACAAAAAACCAAATAAAATGAAGAAATTAATTTTTGCAGCAAGCACATTGTTGTTGTTTGCTTGTTCAAACAACGAACAACCAGAACAAGTTACCGAAAATATAGAAGTTATTGTTACCAAACATGGTGAAGAAATTACTGAAGATGGTGCATTAACCGCTGCTGAATATATAGCACAATTACAAGGAAAAGACTCGATAGAAGCTAAATTAATGGCTCCAATAGCTGATGTATGCCAAAAGAAAGGCTGCTGGATGATGTTGGATTTGGGTGATGATGTACAAATGAGGGTTACCTTTAAAGATTATGGTTTTTTTATGCCTAAAGATGCTGCTGGAAGAATGGCTTATATTCAAGGCGTTGGTAAAATTGACACCACATCTGTAGAAGAATTAAAGCATTACTTAAAAGATGCCAACGCAAGCCAGGAAGAAATTGATGCCGTAACAGAACCTGAAATAGAATACGTTTTTGAAGCTATTGGCGTAATTATTAAAGAAGAAAAATTAACCACTTCTGGTGACGCTAAAGAAGAAGAACATAACCACGACCATAATCACAATCACGATTCACATGAAGGACATGAACATTAAAATAAAATTAATCCCGATTTTTTTCGGGATTTTTTCTTTGCTAATAATTGCTTGCAACAATCAAACTGAGGAAGAACAATGCGAAAAAAAAGAGGTTGAAGCTTCGGCGATAAATCCTAATGGCGATAGCGAATTGGCTTTATTGATGCGAAAAATGTACAACGATGCCGACTCAATTAAAAAGCTAATAACCAATAACGAAGGCAACATAACTAAAGAATACATTATTGAATTGGAACGCATCCACACAGCAATTCCAACCGATCCAGATGTAAAAACACCAGAATTTGAAGCGTACACCAAATTAATGATTGAAGAAGCAAATGCCTTGTTTAGCAACGAAACCAATAGAGCCGAAGGGTTTAACAACTTAGTAAACCGCTGTGTTGAATGCCACCAGAGTTTTTGCCCTGGTCCGATTAAAAAAATTAGAAAGCTTACGATAAATTAACATCAACTACTAACGAAAAGGATTCTCGCCTAAATCATAGCTAATCTTAGTTTCTTTTTTTGGCAAATCTTTTACCAAATCAAGATTCGGGTTATTTATTATCTTCATAAATTCGTCTGATAATTCCTTATATTTTTCTAGTTCATAAAAGTTAGACAATGGGAATTTCCAGAAGTATTTATATCTAGCAAAATAAATTGCTATATGAGTTATTTTTATGTCATATTCATTATTTATTTTTCCAATATGGGATAATAAAACGTAACCAATTAACTGATTCAAATCATTTCTATGAATTTTAAATTCTTTAGATGACTTTATATCAATCAATGTGTTGTCAATTATCAAATCTGCATCGGCTCCCCTTACTAGCTTTGACCCATCACCAAAATTAGGATTAAGAAAACATTGTTTTTTTGCTTCGAAAATATTCCATGGAACAATATTGATTAATTGTTTTAACTCATTAATATCATAAGAGCATGTATCATCAATATATAAGTCTATTATACCCGATCGATATCTAGAATCTAATTTTGATAGAAAAACACATGATTTTAATAATTCATCTGTAATAATTCCTTTATTCATAAATTCTATATAATTCTTCTTAGAATTGTTAAATTCATTAATGATAAATTCTCTGAAAATTTCGATATCGACTATTTTTGTAGCTGTTTCTGGGTTTCCTATTTCCATATGTGAGTCATTATTCAAATCACATTCCATAATGATACTGTTATATCCTTCTTCTGCAATCCAATTTTTATTCCTGAAAATTACCTTCTTGTTAATTCTTTCTAAATTGAATCGTATCAAATAATCTAATGCAGTGCCAATCTCCCCATTATTTTTTGATTTATTTAAAGACGGTACTAATAATTGATTTTTGACATTTAAACCAGGATTTGGAAAATGATATTTAAACCAAGATTTAAGATTAAACATTGCTTTATGCTTTATGTATCTTGTTAGACTCATTTTTAAAATATTAAATTGTTGTTTTTAACATCTCCACATGCGGAATATCATCTTCTAAATAGGTTTCGCTAACAGCTTTAAATCCATGTCTTGAATAAAATATGAGCAGATATTCTTGTGCAGAAATACGGATGTTTTTTTTACCAAAAAGTTGATTGATAGCAGAAAAAGTTACATTCATTAGTTTGTCAGCAAGTCCAGTTCCACGATACGTTTGTTTTATTGCAACTCGTCCAATAGAAACTTCTTTATACGAAACATTTTCAGGTAAAATTCTGGCAACAGCAACCAGTTCATTTTGCTCATTTAATCCAAACACATGATAAGCAACGAGGTCTTTATGGTCAACTTCCTGATATGGGCAATTTTGCTCTACCACAAATATTTCAGTTCTCAAATACAAAATCTGGTGATATTCCAATGCCGATAACTCATCAAAATGTTTTACCTCCCATTTCATTTTCTCCATTCTAAAAGGTTTTTATCGTTAAACACCAGTTTTTCGTTTTCGGTAAGCCATTGAATTACTTTAATTATTTTATCCTCTCTTGAGCCACTAATTTTATTTACCAACAAAGTGATGGGTAAATGTTCTTGAGTAAGAATTTTTTTTATTTGGTCAGAAATGTTTGAGAATTCAATATCACTCAAATCCAGTTTATTTCGCTCCAAACACACATCGCAAACACCACATCGAAAACTATCGTTTTCACCAAAATATGACAGTAAAATTTGGCTGCGACATTTGTGTTTTGAAAACGCATAATATATTACCGCTTCCATTTTTTTAACCGCCACTTCTTTACGTTCGGTATAGTGTTGTTTAGAAATGTATAACGATTTAGCATCTACTCGCTCTTGCAAATAAGTTAGTTGAGGCAAATTGGTTTGTTTTACATAACTAATCAATTTTAGATTGGCTAAATAATCTAAGGCTTTTTCCACTTTTTCTTTTGTGGTATTTATTTTTCTTGCCAAATCATATTCATCAATTTTTACAAATTCTTCAAACAAACCAGTGTATGAACGCAAAATGGTTTTCAGAAACAAATCCATTGTAGGGTTTTTTACCTGAAATTCATACAATTCGTTTTTGTTTATTTCAATTTTAATTCTCGAAGGATTATACGTTGCTTCCGAAAGCATTAAATAACCTTCTTTTTCCAAAAACTTAAGGCAATTAAAAACAGTAAAAACCTGCATATTGTATTGTTTACAAAATGCACTCATATCAAAAAAATAACTTTCGTTAAACGCCGAACCAATAGGTATTTGGTAGTAATTGGCTAATGCCTGATAAACTTGTTTGATGGTATCTATGTCAGGAAAACTATTGATGATTTGTTTTTCTAAATCCAAACGGTCGGCTTGTTCAACCAACAACACAGCATAAGCTTTTTGCTCATCTCTACCAGCACGTCCTGCTTCCTGAAAATAAGCTTCCAATGAATTGGGTAAATCCAAATGTACTACTGTTCGAACATCGGGTTTGTCAATACCCATTCCAAAAGCATTGGTAGAAACTATTACACGAGTTTGGTTGCTTATCCAGTTGTTTTGTTTTACACTACGTTCTTGGTTGGATAATCCTGCGTGATAATAATCGGCAGAAACTCCTTGTTGAATTAAAAATTGAGCAACTTCTTTTGTTTTTTTTCGTGTACCAACATAAACCACCGATGTTCCTTTTATTTTAGATAAAATTTTGAGTAATCGTTTTAGCTTATCTTCCTCGTAAATAACCACATAAGCTATGTTTTTTCGTTCAAAGCTTTTTTGTAGTACATTTTCCTTTTTAAAACCAAGTTTTTGCTGAATATCTTTTACCACATCGGTTGTTGCGGTTGCTGTTAGTGCTAAAAAAGGCACTTCTGGTTTTAATTCTCTTAACTTAACAATATTAAGGTAAGATGGTCGGAAATCGTAACCCCACTGCGAAATACAATGCGACTCGTCGATAGCAAATAAATTGACATTCATTTTGGGTAAACGAGCCTTAAAAATTTCGGTCTCAATTCGTTCAGGCGAAATGTAGAGAAATTTATAATCACCATACACACAATTATCAATAGCAATATCAATTTCTCGTTTGGTCATTCCAGAATAAATAGCAGTGGCTTTTATACCTCGTTTTACCAAATTTTCAACTTGGTCTTTCATTAAAGCAATAAGTGGTGAAATAACAATACAAATACCATCTTTGGCTAAAGCGGGCACTTGAAAACAAATCGACTTTCCTCCACCTGTAGGCAACAATGCTAAAGTATCTTTACCTTCTAAAACAGCAGTAATAATATCTTCCTGAAGTTCTCTAAAAGCATTGTAACCCCAATATTTGAGCAAAACCTGATGAATATTTGTTTGCTTTATCATAGCCTAAAATTACGATTTTTTAGTTTTTGTATTCAGTTCACCCCCGAAAGCTTTCGGGGTCGGTCTTCCAACTTCCCACTTCGGTCTTCCATCTTCCAACCTCCTACTTTACACTTCCAACTTATTTCATTATTTTTACCACATGAATCCTTTTATAGCATTTTTAAAACTTATTCGGTTACCTAATTTATTAATTATTGCGTTAACTCAATATGTGGTTCGTTATGCAATAATTTATCCGTTTTTAACCATTAACTCAATCGAGTTAAAAATGAGTAATCTCGATTTTTTTCTATTGTCGCTATCTACAGTAATGATTGCTGCTGCGGGTTACATTATTAACGATTATTTTGATACCAAAGTAGATCGAGTAAATCGCCCCGATAAAATTATTGTTGGAAAGTATATTAAACGCCGATGGGCAATGGGTTCTCATATTGTAATTAGCGGCATTGCCATGATACTCGCTCTGTATGTGGCTTATGATATCGGAAACATCAAACTGGCTATCATCCAATTTTTGTCAATTGGAGCATTGTGGTATTATTCGGTGTCGTTTAAAAAACGGGTGTTTATAGGAAATTTTGTGGTTGCAATATTAGCTGCATTAGTACCTCTTGTTGCTGGTTATTATGAAATTTTAATGCAAAACAATTTTGCTGACGAAACCGCAAATACCTTAATATTTTATATGGAAGAAGGAACAAGTTTCGACGATGTGCGTTATGTGTTGAGTCAAATTTTGAATAACATTTGGGTTTGGATAATTGGTTTTTCAGTATTTGCTTTTTTAAGCAACCTAGCTCGCGAAATTATTAAAGACATGGAAGATTATGAAGGCGATAAAAAATACTACAGTAATACGTTAGCAGTGGTTTATGGCAAACCAAAAGCCAAACGAATTACTCAACTTATTTATTTAATAATGATGATTTTGCTTGGTATTCTTCAATATCAGCAATTAGTATCACACGACAGCACTTCTTTTATTTACTTCTTTTTTGCACTTCAACTCCCGCTGGGTTACCTAATTTACAAACTACAACATGCAACTGAAAAAACCGATTTTACAGCATTGAGCAAATTTGCAAAATTTTTAATGCTATCAGGAATTTTATACACATTGGTTTTTGCTTACACGCTTTTGGTAGATTTATGAATAATCCATTAAGTTTTATTAAAAAGGACATTGTTTTGGCATCTAAATCGCCACGCCGACAGCAATTGTTAAAGGATTTAGGCTTAAACTTCTCCGTTGTTCTTAAAGAAGTTGACGAAGTTTATCCTTCCAACTTAAAAAAACAAGAAGTTGCTTTATACTTAAGCAAACTTAAAGCCGATGCTTTTTTACCCGATTTAAAAGAAAATCAACTCGTTATTACTTCCGATACCATTGTTTGTTTGGACGATAAAATTATTGGTAAACCAAAAGACCGCGACGATGCGTTTAATATGCTTAGCGACCTTTCTGGAAAAATGCACGAAGTGGTAACAGCTGTTACGCTCACCTCTGTAGAAAAACAAGTATCTTTTTATGTAATTACTGAAGTTTATTTTAAAACGCTATCAAACTTTGAAATTGATTATTACATTACCAACTACCAACCTTTCGACAAAGCCGGAAGCTACGGCATACAAGAATGGATAGGCTACATTGGCATAGAAAAAATTATAGGTTCTTATTTCAACGTAATGGGTTTGCCCGTTAAAGAATTATATGATGAGCTGGAAAGGTTTTAAAGCTTTTTAAAAAATAAATTGAAAATGTTTGGATATTGTAAAAAATTCCTACATTTGCAGTCCTTAAAAATTTAAGTATAATTTAAGATTTAAACATTATGGCTAATCACAAGTCGTCAATCAAAAGAATAAGACAAACTGTTGCAAAAACTTTACGTAACAAATACCAACATAAAACAACTCGTAACGCTGTTAGAGATTTAAGAAACTCTACAGATAAAAAAGCTGCTGCTGCTTTGTTACCTAAAGTTTCTTCTATGCTAGATAAATTAGCTAAGAAAAACATTATTCATAAAAACAAAGCTGCAAACTTAAAATCTAGCTTAACAAAACACGTTGCAGCATTATAATAGCTGCTTATCAAGATAATTAAAAAGACCTTCATTTGTTTGAGGGTCTTTTTTTTTAAAATAAGCACAATTAAAAAAATTGTTAAGCCTTACATTTTTCTAACTTTGATAAAAATTACACGATTATGATAAGAGTAGCAATAAACGGATTTGGAAGAATAGGTCGATTTGTAACACGAGCACTTCAAAGCCATCCTGCAATTGAGTTAGTTGCCATTAACGATTTAGCCGACACTAAAACTCTCGCTCACCTTATAAAATACGATTCAGTTCATGGTATTTTTAATGCCAAAATTGGACATACCAACGATGCCATTCTCATTAACGGAAAAGAAATAAAAATTTATCAAGAAAAAGACCCAACAAACCTGCCTTGGAAAACCTTAAACATTGATTTTGTTATTGAATCGACAGGTTTATTTTTAACCAAAGAACTGGCTCAAAAACATATTACAGCTGGAGCAAAAAAGGTAATTATTTCGGCACCTGCAAAAGGTGACGACGTTAAAACCATTGTGCTTGGTGTAAACGATGATATATTAACCAACGAAGACCTTATTATTTCTAACGCATCGTGTACTACCAATGCTGCTGCACCTTTAATTAAAGTGCTTAACGAAATTGGCGACATTGAAAACGCATTTATTTCTACCGTACATTCCTATACCAACGACCAAAAATTACACGATGCTCCACACAAAGATTTACGTAGAGCAAGAGCTGGTGCAGTTTCTATAGTACCAACCAGTACTGGTGCAGCACAAGCCATTACCAAAATTTTTCCAAAAATTATTGGGCGAGTTGAAGGCTCTGCTTTTAGAGTACCGATACCTGATGGTTCTTTAATTGACATTACCGCATTTACCAACAAACCACTAAATGCAGAACTGATTAATGCAGCATTTAAAAAAGCTGCCGAAACCAATTTAAAAGGCATTTTGGAATATACCGACGAGCCTATAGTTTCAGTTGATATTGTGGGCAATTCTCACTCGTGTATTTTCGACTCGCTACTAACGGTTACCAATGGCAACATGGTAAAAGTGGTAGGTTGGTACGACAACGAAGCTGGTTACTCTAATCGTTTGGTGGATTTGATGGAGAAGATTGGGAAGTGAATTCTACTTCATCTCAAACCCAACATTTTTTAAATCTTTCCAAAAATTTGGATACGATTTAACTACTACATCTGGGTTTTCAATAGTAATTGGAGACAATAGTGATAACGGAGCAAAAGCCATTGCCATACGGTGATCGTCGTAAGTGTGAACAGAAATAGAACTCCAGTGATTGAGTTGCTGACTTTTGCCAGAATGACGATTAACAATCAAATCATCTCCATCAACCTCAACATTAAATCCTAGCCTGGTTAATTCTATTTGCAATGCAGCAATTCGGTCGGTTTCTTTTATCCGAAGCGTAGATAAACCAGTAAGTTTTGAAGGTACATTTAAAGCAGCAGAAGTTACCGCAACCGTTTGGGCTAAATCGGGACAATTGGTGAAATTAAGTTGGAAGTCCGAAGTCCGAAGTCCGAAGTCGGAAGATTTAGTTAAGCGAATTCCATTTTCAATAAAATCAGTTTTTACACCAAATTTTTCAAAAATTTCAGCTACAACTGAATCTCCTTGCAAACTCTTCTTTTTTAATCCCAACAAGGTTATTTCGGCATCTTTTGCCAAAGCAACCATACTATACCAATACGATGCTGCACTCCAATCGGGTTCCACTACAAAGCCCCCTCTCTTATCTCCCCCTAAGTGGGAGAAGATTCCCTCCCCTTCGGGGAGGGTTAGGGTGGGGCTTTTCATCATTTCAGCAGTCATGTCTAGGTAAGGTTTTGAAGCAACTTGTCCTTCAAAATTAATTTTTAACCCATTTTTTATATAAGGAGCAATCATCATTAAAGCAGAAATGTATTGGCTACTTATCGAGCCATCGATAGTAATTTCTCCTCCAGAAAGTGTTTTTCCAATAATTTTTAAAGGAGGAAAACCTTCGTTTTTTAAGTAGGTTATGTCTGCTCCGATGGTTCTTAAGGAGTCAACCAAAATCCTTATGGGTCGTTGCTGCATTCGCTCCGAACCTGTTAAAATAAATTCTCCTTGTTGTATCGCCAAATATGCTGTTAAAAATCGCATGGCTGTTCCAGCATGACCGACATCAAAAGTAGTTCGGTTTTTATCAGCCAATAATTGCTGTAGAATTTGCGTATCGTTTGCCGTTGAAAGGTTTTCTATTTCAAAAGGCAAACCACTCAATGCTTTAATTATCAATGCTCTGTTGCTAATACTTTTAGATGAGGGCAATGTAATTTCACCTCGAACAACCTTGGTGGTATGGCTTAGCGACAAATTCACTTAGTTATTTTTGATTACCGAGTTGTAAAAATCTAACGATGAAACAATCATGTTGTTATCTACCTCGTGGTTAATGGTTGCAGAACCAATGGTGTTTAGCAAGGTAAAATTTAAACTCGTTTTTTTATTTTTCTTGTCGTTTTTCATTAGTTCAATCAGTTCAATATAACTTTCGGTTTGAATTAATGGAAGTTTGTAAAACGAAGTAATAGCAGAAGTAATTTCTTCCAGCTCATCATTGGTTAATCCGTTAATTTGTTGTGAAATATACGATTCGCAAATCATCCCAACGGCAACTGCTTCGCCATGCAACAAAGGCAACTCATCATTGATTAAATAATGTGTTTCAACAGCATGTCCAATGGTATGTCCAAAATTCAAGAGCTTTCTCTCTCCGTTCTCCTTTGGGTCGTTTAACACAATATTGTTTTTAATTTCAATCGAAGTTGTAATCATTTTCATCCAAAAAGTCGCATCAGAAAGCATTCCATTTTTTAATTCGTTCCAATAGTTAACATCGGCAATTAAAGCATGTTTTAATGCCTCAGCATAACCCGAAAGCATTTGGCGTTTATCAAGTGTTTTTAAAAAATCGGGGCAAACAAACACTGCATTCGGTTCATTAAAAACACCCACCATGTTTTTCAACCCGTTTAAATCAACACCAACTTTTCCGCCAACCGATGCATCTATTTGAGCCAACAAAGTGGTTGGAATATTAATAAAATCAATTCCTCTTTTATAAGTGGAAGCAACAAAACCTCCCAAATCGGTAATTACGCCTCCTCCCAAGTTAATCAACAGAGCATTTCTGTCGGCTTTATAATCTGCTAAAGTTTTCCAAAGCTCGTAACAAATATCGATGGTTTTGTTTTCCTCACCGCTCTCAATTTCAATAATTTCGGCTTTTTCCAACAGTTTTACTTTAAAAATCAATTGAGTAGCACAAAAATTCAATGAGTTTTCATCAACCAACAAAAATATCTTTGATTTCTCGTAAGAAAACAAGTATTCATTGAGCAACACAAAAACATCGTTTCCAACATATATTTCGGAATTATTGGTTTTAAATGTTTTGATCTGGTGTGCCATTTCTGGTAAAAAATTATTGGTAAAAATAGCACTTTTAAAACAAGGGAAACAAAAAAATCGGGTACTTTCGCATATTATTTTCAAGTTAGTTTTTATGGTAAATTTTAATAATACTGAAGTAGCATTTAAAGGTAAAGACGAAAAGGATTTAAAAAGAAGTTATTGGCTTTTTAAAATCATTAGTTGGAGTTGGTTAATTAAAATTGGTCCTGCGATGCTAAAACTTTTTTTACCACTAAAATTTCCAATACCCATCATAAAATCAACCATCTACAAACAATTTTGTGGTGGAGAAACCATTAACGAATGCGATGAAACCATTAATGAATTAGGCAAAAACAACGTAAAAACCATTTTAGATTATTCGGTTGAAGGAAAAGAAAGTGAAGCCGATTTTGATGCAAATGTTATTGAAACCCTTTCTACAATAGCAAAAGCAAAAACCACCAAATTAATTCCATTTTCGGTTTTTAAAGTTACTGGTTTTGCTCGTTTTGCATTACTAGAAAAAATTAATGATAAAAAAGAGTTAACCTCTCAGGAAAAAGAAGAGTTTGAACGAGTAAAAGCCAGAGTGGACAAAATGTGTAGTGCAGCATTTGAGGCTGGAATACCAATTTTTGTTGATGCCGAAGAAACTTGGATACAAAATACTATTGACGATTTGGTTTTAGATATGATGAGAAAATACAACCATTCCAAAGCAATTGTTTTTAATACTGCCCAAATGTATCGTTGGGATAGAATAGATTATTTAAAACAACTAAAAACTATTGCCGAACAAGAGAATTTTTTCATTGGAATGAAATTGGTTCGCGGTGCTTATATTGAAAAAGAACGCGAAAGAGCCGCAGCCAAAGGATATAAAGACCCAATGCAAGCTACAAAAAAAGACACTGACAACGATTTTAATGCAGCTTTGAAATTTTGCGTTGAAAACATCAACCGTATTTCATTTTGCTGTGGCACGCACAATGAAGAAAGTACTCAATATTTGATTGATTTAATGCAAAAACACCAAATAGTTTTAGATGACCCAAGAGTATATTTTGCACAACTTCTAGGAATGAGCGACCATATCAGCATGAATTTAGCAAAAGAAGGTTTTAATGTAACCAAATATGTTCCTTATGGTCCAGTTAAAGATGTAATTCCTTATTTGATTAGAAGAGCTGAAGAAAACACTTCTATTGCTGGGCAAACTGGAAGAGAATTATCGTTAATCTTAAAAGAAAAAGAACGTAGAGAGTTATTTCCAGTTGTAATAAAATAATACCATGCAAAAACTAAAACTTCTAGGTTTAGCCATTCTTAGTGGCTTATTAATGGGCATTTCTTGGCCCGAAACAGGAGGTTTAGCACCATTACTTTTTATCTCATTTGTTCCATTACTTTTTGTTGAACACCAATTGAGTAAAGAAAAGAGGTCGTCTTGGGCTGTTTTTGGACATGCCTACCTTACTTTTTTAACATTTAACACTTTTTCAACTTGGTGGATTTGGTTTGCTTCCGAAGCCGGAATGGTAATGGCAGAAGTTTTAAACTCGCTGTTTATGTCAACCATTTTTCTATGGTTTCATAGCATTAAAAAAAGACTTGGTTCAAGCAAAGGATTTATAGCGTTAGTTGTTCTTTGGCTGGGCTTTGAATGGCTTCACTACAATTGGGACTTATCCCATCCTTGGTCAACTTTTGGAAATACATTTGCTAACCAAACCTGGTTAATACAGTGGTATGAATACACGGGTGCTTTAGGCGGCAGCCTTTGGGTTTTGATGGTAAATATTTTAGTTTTTATTCTACTTCAAAACCTAATGCTATTAAAAGAAAGCTTAGTCGAGCAAAAAAAACTGATGATTACGATAATTGGATTATTAATTATCCCAACAATAGTTTCTATGCTAATTTATAGCAATTACACAGAAACCAACCAACCAATCGAAGTGGTTGTTGTTCAGCCAAATATCGACCCTTACAAAGATAAATTTGGAGGAATGACTGAAGCTCAACAAGTGGATAGAATTTTATCGTTAGCCAAGAAAAAAATGACTTCAACAACTGGTTTTATTGTAGCTCCAGAAACTGCTATACCAAGAGGTTGCACAGAAGATGCACTAGATGAAAATTATGGCGTTATCGAAACAAGAAAATTACTACACGATTTTCCAAACAGCAAAATGGTTATTGGGGCAAATACTTACATCGATTATCCTAAAAGTGATAAAAAACCAACCAATACAGCCCGCTTCGACGAACAAACTGGTGGCTGGTACGATGCGTTTAACACCGCCCTAGAAATAGATTCAAAAAACGACATAAAAATTTATCACAAATCAAAATTGGTTTTGGGTGTAGAAAAACTACCTTTTGCTAGTATTTTGGCTCCTCTCGAAAAATATGCCATCAATTTGGGCGGAACAATGGGAAGTTTAGGAGTTGAAAAAGAAGCAAAGATTTTTGATAACGAAACAGTTAAAATTGCTCCAGTAATTTGTTACGAATCCATTTATGGCGAATACGTTACAGATTATGTGAAAAAAGGAGCTAATGTAATTTTTATTATTACTAACGACGGCTGGTGGGAAGATACTCCAGGCTACAAACAACATTTGGCTTATGGCAGACTTAGAGCCATTGAAACACGAAGAAGCATTGCCCGAAGTGCAAATACTGGTATTTCATGTTTTATAAACCAAAAAGGTGATGTATTACAAGCTACTAACTGGTGGGAACAAGATGTAATTGCTGAAAAAATAAACCTCAACAACCAAACTACCTTTTACACCATTCATGGTGATTATATTGGCAGAGTTGCTGCTTTTATAGGTGCTTTAATGCTCCTATGGAATATCACTTTTGTAATTAAGAAACAAAATTAAGTGATTGTTTCTCTATTTTCTATTAGCGTACTTTATTATAATATACCCAATAAAACTAGCCACAATAGAGGCAAACAAAACTCCCATTTTTGCTTGAGCAATAAATTCTTTATTGACAAATGCTAAGCCTCCAATAAATAAGGACATAGTGAATCCAATAGATGCCAAAAAACCAACTCCCAATAAATGAATATTATTCATCCCATCAGGTAAATTAATCCATTTTAATTTTACCAATAAAAAAACTAAACCAAAAACTCCTAATACCTTACCCAATATAAGTCCGAAAAAAACTCCATAAAAAACAGAGGTATTTAATTGAGAAAACATATCACCAGACAATACTACTCCAGCATTACTAAATGCAAAAATCGGCATCACAACAAAAGCTACAAAAGGATGCATGGAGTGTTCCAATCGTTGAAGTGGTGTTAATGCTCTTTTTGAACAGATTCTTATATCCTCAATAATATGAAGTTGATTACTTGTTACTGTGGAGTTGTTATTTGGTTTTGCTTTTTGAAATTTTGCAATTAAAAGCTTCAACTTTTCTGTATATATCTTTTCAGAAATTTTTACATCAGCAGGAATAGTCATTGCGGCTAAAACTGCAGCAATAGTTGCATGAACACCAGACATTAAAAATGCTAACCACAATCCACCAATACCAATAATACCATAATAAATCGTATTTCTTATCCCAACTATATTTGAGACAATAAGAACCAGCATAAAAACACCTCCAGTTGCTAAACTGACAAAATTTATATCTGAAGTATAAAAAAATGCAATTACTAAAACAGCTCCAATATCGTCAACAATAGCTAAGGCAGTTAAAAAAACTTTTAATGATAATGGCACTTTATCTCCTAATAAATAAAGCACTCCTAATGCAAATGCGATATCGGTAGCCATTGGAATTCCCCAACCATCAGAAGTAACTCCTGATTGATTAAAAAAATAGTAAATAAGAGCTGGCAACAACATTCCTCCAATTGCAGCAATAATAGGCAATATGGCATTTTTAGGATTTCTTAATTCACCACCTATTATTTCTCTTTTTAGTTCTAATCCAACTACAAAAAAGAAGATAGCCATTAAACCATCATTAATCCAATGATGAAGATTTTTAGTAATAAAATTTCCATTAAATCCAACTGAAAAATCTAGTTCCCATAAATGATGATACTCATCTGCCCATGGAGAATTGGCTATTAAAATTGCTAAAAATGCTGAAGAAAAAAGCACAATACCACTTGTGGTACTATTATTAATAAATTTTTGAATGGGATTGATAACCCACCTATCTATTGGTGCAGTTTTCATTTTTCTATAATTCTATTGGTAATATTCACTTTAAAAGAAGAAGGTTCTTGAATTGTCTTATTTTTATCAAAAGCTGCCAATCCACAATCTAAATATTTTTCATATTCAACAGCATCATCCATATAACCAATTGGATTTGCCAGTAGTTCGCCTTTTGGAGAAAGCATTACATAATAAGGTTGCGAGTTGTTATTAAAAACATGTGTTTGAAAAGTTGCCCATTTATTACCAATGGTTTTAATTTTTTTCTTTTTTACCGTTCCGTTGGCATCAAATTCAAAAACTCCTTGTTGGTTTTCAGGTAGCTCTACTTTATCATCAACATATAGCGAAACCAAAACAAAATCGTTGGCTAATTTTTGTTTTATTGATTCAACTGTCCAAACACTTTCTTCCATTTTTCGGCAGTTTACACAAGCCCAACCAGTAAAGTCGATTAACAATGGTTTATTTGTTTTCTGAGATTCTGCTAAAGCCAAATCAAAATCGGTAAACTCTGCGTGAAATGTTTCATTATCATACCAACTATAAAATGATGGAGGAGGAAACCCACTCAACAAATGATGATTCCAAGGTGATGATTTAAAAATACCTGTTGAAATGTAAATGGTAAAAATGGCTACAAGTACCGTAAATACTATTCTAAATCGAGAAAACTTAACGATTGGCGAATCGTGCGGAAACTTAATAACACCTGCTAAATAAAGTACCAAACCTACGCCTAAAACAGTCCAGATTAAAAAGAATGTTTCTCTTTGAACCAATCCCCACTGCTCTACTAAATCGGCATTCGATAAAAACTTAAGTGCTAAAGCTAATTCAATAAAACCTAAAACCACTTTAATAGAATTTAACCATCCTCCCGATTGAGGCATTTTTTTCATTACACTCGGAAAAGCAGCAAACAATGCAAATGGTAACCCAAGAGCAACTCCAAAACCACTCATTGCAGCTGTTATAGGCCATGGACCATTTTTAAGCGAATTACCTAAAACCGTTCCTAAAATTGGACCAGTACACGAAAATGAAACCAAAGCCAACGTTAACGCCATAAAAAAGATTCCTATTACTCCTCCTACTTCAGAGGCAGAATCAGCTTTGTTGGTTAATTTGCTCGGTAAAGTAATTTCGAAAAAACCAAAAAATGAGATGGCAAAAATTAAAAATACAGCAAAGAAAACAACATTCAACCAAACACTTGTGGCTATTTCATTAAGTACAGCTGGGTCGGTATTAAAATGAAACGGAATGCTTAATACTGCATAAATTAAAAAGATGAAAAAACCATACAAAACAGCTCTAAACAATCCTTTTTTACCATCTTTTCCTCCTTTTGTAAAGAAACTTACTGTAAGCGGAATCATCGGGAAAACACAAGGAGTTAGTAAAGCTAACAGCCCACCAAGAAATCCAAAAAGAAATACCATCCAACTTCCACTCACTTCTTCTTTTTCTTCGCCACAGTTGCTCACTGGCTCATCTATATTAAGGTTGGGTAAGTTTGGAATTATAGTCGATAAATCAGCATTTGATTGAATTGTTGTGTTTGCAGCATCAATAGAACCATTAATTGAAAAATCAAATTCAACTTCTTCGGGCGGCAAACACATCTCCACATTACAAACCATTGACTCTACAACACCTGTAATTTTAAAAGGATTTTTATTTTTAATTTTTATGTTTTGTGTAAAAACAGCAACTCCCTCATGGTAATTTAAATCCATATTAAAGTTGGGATCAAACTCTGTTTTGTATTTGCCTTCGTTTGTTGTGCCAACAAGTTCATAATCATCAGAAGGATTAAAAGTTATAGTTGTTGGAATCGGTCCATCTTGACTAGGTAAAAACATTGCATAAATGTGCCAATCCTTTTCTAGTGTTGCTTTAATTATTAATTGAGCTTCGGTTTCGTTTACAATTTTAGTTTCGAAACTCCAATCAACTGGGTCGTAAACTTGTGCTTTTACTTGAAACGATGTAAAAAGAACTAAAATAAATAAGATGGATTTAGTAAATTGCTGTTTTAAATTCATGGTATAATTTTTAAGACAAAGCAAAGGTAATTTTTTAACATATATAATTTTGTGAATATATTGTTAATTGTAGTTAAAATTGAATTATTCCGCAAATGCTCATTTTTTTTTAAGCTTAGCAAAGAATAAAAAAAGCCTCGAATTTTTCGAGGCTTCACTTAAAACTACTTAGTTTTTTAAAATTTTATCTCTAACACTCTACGAATTGGTATAATAGTAGTTTGTTTTAATAAAATGTTTTTATCCGTAATTCCCCAAATGGTTGTTTCAACAGCTTTAACTCCTTCACTATCTTCAAAAACAATTTTAACTTTTCCTTTGTAAGCATTACCAAGTTTCATGGCTTTATCTAGAGCCGCTTTTAACTCTTTCTGCTTATCAGCATCTTTTAAAACTTCTTCTTTTGGGAAAGAAAGTTTTGATATTTCCTCTTTTTCAACCATAGTAGGTTTTTTCGTAGCAGTTGAGTTCATAATCAATAAATTTATAGGGTTAAACAATGATAATTAAACGATAGGACACAATAAATTGTTTCAACAGTAATTCTAAAAAAAGTTAAAATATTTTTTTGCTATTTTTCAAAACTACCTACTTCGAGCATCAACTGTTCAATTTCATCAATTGTTCGAGGAGCCTTTGCAGAAAGATTAATTGGTTCATCTTCAGTAATTAAGATATCATCTTCTATTCTTACTCCAATGTTCCACCATTTGGGGTCGCAGTTAGCACCAGCAGGTATATAAATTCCAGGCTCAACCGTTATTACATTTCCTACTTCTAAAGCACCAAACAAACCTGCATCATGAACATCTAAACCTAGATAATGAGAAGTTCCGTGCATAAAATATTCTTTTACTTCGTATGCCTTACTAATAATACCCAATTTCAATAACTGATTAGCAATAACTTGAGTAGCCGCATCGTGTGGATCCCAAAACTTACTTCCCTTTTTACACAATTTAATTCCTGCATTTTGGGCTTCTAATACGATGTTGTAAATAATTTTTTGCTCTTCCGAAAATTTACCATTTACAGGCAAAGTACGAGTTACATCAGCTGTATAACCATGATATTCAGCTCCAATATCGGAAACCAACAAATCATTCTGTTCAAAAGGTTTTCTATTTGATGTATAATGCAACACACAAGAATTTTCTCCAGACCCCATAATGGTTGGAAATCCAGGATATTCTGCCCCATTATTTTTAAAAACATATTCAACTATTGCTTGTGTTTGGTATTCTTTCAATTGAGGTGTTAACGATTTCATCAATTCTATTTGAGCATCACACGTAATATCAATCGCTTTTTTTAATAAAACCAGTTCTTCGGGTTTCTTTACTTGACGCAACTTTGGCAATAACTGATTATTAATACTATTTTCATCTAATTTCGACTCGCATTTTTTCGTTTTTTGATGAAATCCTTGTATCAAATTATACAAATCATCTTTAACAAAATTATTTTCTATGTCTTGCGGTATTTTTCCAACAAGAATTTTATCGAAGGTTTCTAATTCCAAATCAAAAATTGAAAAATCGGTTGAAGCCATTGCCTTTTTGATTCCGAGAAATTTTTCTGCACCATCAACACCTAATCGTTTTCCAGTCCATATTTCATCTAACGAATTGTTTTTTTGTACAAATAAAATTTCATCGGCAGTAATGTCATTTCCATATTGCTGAACTTCTTTAAAGATAAAAACCACCGAGTTGGGTTCTCTTAAGCCAGTTAAATAATAAAAATTGGGGTCTTGATGATATTGAAAATCGACATCGTTAGAACGGTTTCGAACAGGATTTGAAAACAATACTGCAACCGAATTTTTCGGCATCAATTTACGAAGCTCGTTTCTGTTGTTTTCAAAAAATGAAGCAGGCAGCAAATCGTTATCGTATTCGTTCGATTTAATTTCTTGAGGTTGATTAGCAAGTACCACCACATTTTCTTGTGAAAGAAATGGATTTATACAAACCAATAAAAAAACCGTTGAAAACAAATACTTCATCCTATTTAGAAAATAAAAAAACGCTGCTACTAAAGTAACAACGTTTATACCAATAAAAAAATTATTGTTAATTCTTATGCTAAAAAGCCTTTCTCTTTTGCGTCTTTTAAACAAGCCGAGATACCTCTTTTATCAATATTTCTAATTCCTGCAGCAGATACTTTTAAAGTAATCCAAGCATCTTCTTCTGGAACATAAAATTTCTTCACAAATAAATTTGGGTAGAATTTTCTTTTAGTTCTTCTTTTAGAGTGAGAAACATTATTTCCTGTAATTACACTCTTTCCTGTTATTTGACAAACTTTTGACATTTCTTTACTCTTTAAATTTTAAGGAGTGCAAAATACGTAAATTTTATTTTAATATTCAAACAATTTAGTGTGAATAATTTTTCATGTTCAACAGTTTTTCAAAATTACGCCTAAATTTTGTTTATTTTTCCCTTGAAAATAGCACATTTTATGATTAGCTTCGCAGTAGATTTATTAAGGATAAATCTATTCAAATTATCAATAATAATTTCTTCAAATAAATTAATACCACATGACACAGAAATCTAAAATTATCTACACTCAAACAGATGAAGCTCCAGCATTAGCAACGTATTCATTTCTTCCAATAGTAAACTCATTTTCTGCTTGTGCAGGAGTTGAAGTGATAACAAAAGATATTTCATTAGCAGGAAGAATAATTGCAAATTTTCCTGAATATTTAAATGAAAACCAACGTATTTCTGATGATTTAGCCATGTTGGGCGAATTAGCAACAAAACCTGAAGCAAACATCATCAAACTACCAAACATTAGTGCTTCAATTCCTCAATTAAAAGATGCTATTAAGGAATTACAATCGCAAGGATATGCCGTTCCAGATTATGTTGACGCACCACAAACAGATAAAGAAAAAGAAGCTAAAGCTAAATACGACAAAATAAAAGGAAGTGCGGTAAATCCGGTACTAAGAGAAGGAAACTCTGACAGAAGAGCTCCTAAAGCTGTAAAAAATTATGCAAAACAACATCCTCATAGCATGGGTGCTTGGAGCAGCGAGTCGAAATCGCATGTATCTCACATGAACAGTGGCGATTTTTACCACAGCGAAAAATCGGTAGAGGTAGCAGATGCAACAAACGTAAAAATTGAATTGGTTGACAACTCAGGTCAAACAACCGTTTTAAAAGAGAAAACTGCTTTAAAAGCTGGTGAAATTATCGACTCATCGGTAATGAGTGCAAAAGCATTACGAACTTTTATTACTGAACAAATTGAAGACGCTAAACAAAAAGATGTGTTGTTTTCAGTTCATTTAAAAGCAACCATGATGAAAGTTTCTGACCCAGTTATTTTCGGGCATTTTGTTTCGGTATTTTACAGCGATGTATTCGAAAAATATGCTGCAACTTTCGAAAAATTGGGCGTTCATCCAAATAATGGCTTAACCGATTTATATACAAAAATCAACCAATTACCAGCAGCAGAAAAAACTGCAATTGAAGCCGATATTAATGCTTGTTACGCTAAACGTCCAGCAATAGCAATGGTTGATTCTGACAAAGGAATTACCAATTTACACATGCCTAACGATGTAATTATTGATGCATCAATGCCAGCTTACATTCGTTCGTCAGGAAAAATGTGGGGACCAGATGGAAAATCGAAAGACACTAAATTTGTAATTCCTGACACAAGTTATGCAGGTTTATATCAAACCATTATTGATGATTGCAAAAAAAATGGTGCATTTAACCCAACCACAATGGGAAGTGTTCCAAATGTTGGTTTAATGGCTCAAGCAGCCGAAGAATATGGCTCTCACGACAAAACTTTTATTATTGCTAAAGCAGGAACAGTAAGAGTTGTTGATGAAACTGGTAAAACCTTGATGGAACAAGCAGTTAGTGAAGGCGATATTTTTAGAATGTGCCAAACTAAAGATGCTCCAATTCAAGATTGGGTTAAATTAACTGTAAATAGAGCAAAAGCTTCACAAACCCCTGCTGTTTTTTGGCTAGATAACAACAGAGCTCACGATGTGAAAATTATTGAAAAAGTAAAAAAATATTTACCAAATCACGACACAACAGGTTTAGATATTCAAATTTTATCGCCAGTAGAAGCAATGAAATATACCTTAGCTCGTATTCGTGAAGGAAAAGACACTATTTCGGTAACTGGTAACGTACTGCGTGATTATTTAACCGATTTATTTCCAATATTAGAAGTAGGAACAAGTGCTAAAATGCTTTCTATCGTACCATTGATGAACGGTGGTGGGTTATTTGAAACTGGTGCTGGTGGTTCTGCTCCAAAACACGTTGAGCAATTTTTAAAAGAAGGTCATTTACGATGGGATTCTTTAGGAGAGTTTTTAGCCTTAGCTGTTTCATTTGAACACTTAAGCGAAGTAACAAAAAATGAAAAAGCAAAAGTTTTAGCCGATACGTTAGATGAAGCAACAGGAAAATTCTTAGAAACAGATAAATCTCCAAAAAGAGACGCTGGCGAGTTAGACAACAGAGGCAGCCATTTTTACCTTGCAATGTATTGGGCAGAGGCTTTAGCAAAACAAACTAAAGATACCGACCTTGCAGCACGATTTAAAGCAACTGCAAAAGCTTTAGCAGAAAACGAAACCGTAATTGTAAATGAGTTAAACAATGCTCAAGGTAAACCAGTTGACATTGGCGGATACTATCATCCAGACTTTAACAAAGCGACAAAAGCAATGTGCCCAAGCACTACGCTAAATAAAATTTTAGCCGAAGTAGCAAAAGCAGAATTGGCTTAGTTCTTAAAAAATTAGAACAAATCCCATTCAGCAATGAGTGGGATTTTTTTATTCCTATTTTTGATAAAAAAAAACAACACATGAAAACAACCATCGAAATCAGCAACTACCCATTAAATACGGACTATATTCCTCCAATAAAAGATTTTATTGACAGGTTAAACCTCTACAAAAACATAAAAGTAAAAACCAATGCAACCAGCACGCATATTGTTGGCGAATTTGATGAAGTAATGAGTATTTTACAAAACGAGATTAAAACCTCTTTTGAAAAATACGGTAAAATGATTTTTGTAATGAAAGTGCTGAATGGTGAATTGGATATCTAACAACCTTTCTTTACTCATTGAAATTGTAGCAGTAATTTTTGGTGTACTCTACACCGTATTAATGGCAAAGAATAAAATTTCGTGTTGGATTTTTGGCATTTTGGGTTCTTTGCTAAGCATCTATTTATTTATTGTTTACGCTAAACTTTATGGAGAAGCTTTACTTTCCATATTTTATGTTTTTGCAGGCATTTACGGTTGGATTGTGTGGAAAAAACAAAAAGTATTAGAAGAAGTTTACCAACGAAAAATCTTTACTCATGTTATAATAATTGTAGCAGGAACCGTATGTTCTTTTCTACTCTATTACGGATTAATTTATTATTTTAAAGATGCCGAAAAACCACTAATTGATTCGTTCACTACCATATTCAGCTTTATTGCAACATATTTAATGGCAAAAAAATGGATAGAAAATTGGTTTTACTGGATTGCAATTGATGGTGTTTCAGTTTATTTATATTACAGTAGAGGTTTAGAAGTTTATGCTTTATTAATGTTTGCTTACACCATTATTGTTATTTATGGTTATTTTAAATGGAAAAAATTAAAAGTGGTAAAAATCGACTAAACAATTTAAAAGGTTGAAATTTAAAAAAGATACAACAACCCAATGGATGCAATAATAGAAATAGCATTACTTCTAATATTTGCTGCAATTAAATTTTTATTTGCTGCGGGTTATTTACTTATAGATAAGGGCTATCCTTACCACCAAACCGTGCTATTGCTTATTGTTGGAGGAACAATTGGTGTATTTGTTTTTTACTATTTTAGTAGTTGGATAAATCAACTCATCAATCGGTTAATTAAAAGAAGTAAACCCAAAAAAGTATTTACCAAACAAAATCGAATTATTGTAAACATTAAAGCAAAATATGGTATTTATGGCATTGCTTTTCTAATGCCAATTTTCTTTTCTATTCCTGTTGGATGTTTTTTAGCATCAAGGTTTTACATGAACAAAAAATCGACCTTACCTATTTTACTTTTGGCTGTTTTGTTTTGGTCAATAGTAATACCTCTAATTAAATTATATTGGTAATTTTTTTTAAAGGTTCTTTTAGTGTAATCAAACTCTATTTTTGGGTGTAGTTGCCAAAAAATCTTTTAAATAGTAGGGCTCAAAATAGGCAACATTTTCAAAGTCGGACTGATGTAGTTTTGATAATGCCAAACGATTGATGTATTGAGCAGATGGTTCAATGTTATTGATAAAAACTGCATTATTGTTAAACGCTAAAATCTGTTTGCACTTTTCAGCACCATCTCCAAAAACAATGATGTTGTTATTTATTAATAAATCCTGAAAAGATTGTTCATCAATAATTTTTGCTGATACAGATTCAACCTCATGCAATGCTCCATTATAAACAGCGGTGTACACTTCCATTCGTCTGGCATCTATCATTGGGCAAAATAATGCATCATTCCAACCTTCTCCGAAGGCAATGGATTGTTGATTATTCATCATTAAGTTCATTGCCATTGCTTTTAATGTATCTACAGCTATGAATGGTTTATCTAAAGCATAACACAAACCTTTTGCAGCCGAAACACCAATGCGTAAACCTGTGTAAGAACCTGGTCCTTTACTTACGGCAACGGCATCTAAATCATTAAGTTTAATATTGGCTTCGTGGCAAACTTCATTTATAAATTTATTAAGCAATTCGGCATGAGAATAATCGCCACTTTGCTCTCGAATTGATAGCAACTCCTCGTTATTACTAATTGCTACGCTACACATTTTAGTAGAAGTTTCTATTCCTAAAATTAAACTCATTTTGCTAAAATTTTTATTTCTACTCTTCTATTCATCGAATGTTCATCGTCAGTTTTGGGGTCGGGAAAAATCATTTTTGAATTTCCAAAACCGCTATATTTTATTCTGCTTTCTTCAATTCCACTGTCAGTCAGAAATTTTTTAACAGCAATGGCTCTATCAATCGAAAGTTGTTTAAACTCCTGATGATTGGGTTCTCCTGGCCCGTTTACATGACCTTCAATTTCGATATTAATCGATTTATTTTGTTGCATAAAAATTAACAGTGCATTTAACGAACCTTTTGCTGTAGTTAAAAAACGGTCGCTAGCTGGTTGAAATTGAATGCCTTCTAGGCTAACTTTTTTGCCCACTTCAATTTTTTCCAATAAAATGGTTTCTTTGTATGAAGGTTTCGATTTGGGAATTTTAATTTTTGATGTATAAAGCATGTAATCGGGAGCTACAACAATTAAATTAACACGATAATTACCTCGTTCTAAAATTACCTGATAATTGGTAATGTCATTTAAAACCGTTTCTTCTTTTAGTAAGCCTTTAATATTTACATTAGAAGAAACAGGTTGAAGCGTTGCAGCATCTTTTATTTCAAAAACAAAATCCAACTTTGGAGTTACAATCACTTCTTTTACAGGAGCAACTTCAATTTTTTGTATTGTTTCAGGAAAGTGAAGTTTAAGGGTATGATTTCCTTTTGCTCGTTTCGAATTGTTTACTACCAAAACAAACTCCTGACCTTCTTTTACATCAACATATTTACTATAGTTGTTATTTACTCCTGGTGAAGAGAAAAGTTCTACCTCAGTTAACGACAGCCCCGTGTTTGCACTTCGCGATAAATTGGCTCTAATGGGTTTTATTTTATTGGAATCAATTCGTTTACAAAATAGGTTTTTGTGTTCGTACAACAAAAAATCCCAATCGTCATTCGAATTTTCAGAAACAATATCGAAAGTAAACTTACCTGTTGAGGGTGATTTTATTAAGTACCAAATAGAATTAGTTTCTAGAGGGAATGTACTTAAATTATCGTTAAAATTGTTTTTAAATTCGATTTTATCACCAAATCCACTAATATTTTTTGCATAATAAACCGTATCGGTTAGCTTCAAAAGCTTTGTGCAATCTGAATTTTGAGCCTTTAAACCACTTAAGTTAAAAATTAAAAGGACAAAAAAAACAATTATGTAAAAAGCATTTTTCATTTGAAGTAGCAAAAATAAGGTATTAACGAACATTGGTCAAGTTCAATGCCAACATAAAAAAATTTACCTTATTAGGGTAACTGTTCCTCGTTTTTGGAATTCTTCGTCGTTATTCGATTTAAATTGAACAACATAAACATAAGCCCCCATGGGTAAATTGTTTCCCGAATTATTGAATTTTCCATTCCAACCTACTTCTCTGTCGGTTGTTTCAAACACTTTTTGCCCCCAACGATCATAAATTACAAATAGATAAGTGCTTAATTCAAATAGAATTGCTGATGGTTTAAAGGTTGAATTAAACTCACTTAATGGTTCAAATGCGTTTGCAATATAAAGTGAAGGTTCGTGTTTAACACAAATTTCGTTTGAATAACTTGTTGCAGTTGGAAGATTATCGATATGAATAGTGTTTTTTTCTACGGCTAATATTTTATAACAGTATTCGCCAGTTCCTTGAATTTCATTTGCCACATTATCGGTAAATGTATTTTGGGTAAATGATGCGGGAATTGTTGCTATTAAATTGTAATTTACATCGTTTTTCGACTGCCTATAAATTTGATATTCAGAAACATTACCTTTCCATCCTTCATAATAATTCCAATCCAATTTATTGGTTGACGATAACTTATCTGGTGTTGCACTCAACTGAACAGTTTTTCCGATGTTTGATGTTATTTTGGTTTGATTACACTGATTGACAGCCTCTATTTGGTAAACATAAGAATTGTTTTTAGCATCAACTTCTTCATCAAAAAACTCTAAAAGCGGATCCATTCCATTGTAATCATTTACACTTCCTACAACACTATAACTCATGTCGCTTGACAATGCTCTTTTAATGTTATAGTTTCTAATGTCTGCTGCTGTATCGACATAAAACTGAACCATAATATTACTGCTATCTTGCACAGATGCAGTGTAGAGATATAAAAATGTTGGGTTTTTTAAAAAATTTCCACTTACATCAACTAAATTAGAAGAAGTTGTAAACGGACCTGCTCCATTGTTTTCTTCGGCTCTTACAAAAAATTGATAATTTGTTCCAACAACTAAGCCTTCATATTTATATGAAAGCGAATTGGTTGAACCTACAAACAGAAAACCACCGCCATTAACACTTACAAAAACATGATACAATACATTAACTCCTGATGCAAAATCGGTATAAGCATTCCAGGTTAAATTAACTGATGCGTTACAAATGTCTATTTGTTGATTTAATTTAATGGTATTATAAAAAAAGGTTAATGGGCTAATACCAATACCCACACCACAATTTGCAACCACTCCAATTTGAGTAATTTGATATTTTTGAATGGTATCAAAAGGGATAACATAAAAAAAAGTAGTTGTATTTGTTGCATCAATACTATCGTTAGCTCCGGTAAGTGGATTTAATGAATAGATATCGTAGCTTAAAATACCTGCATCTGGACTAGGTTCCCAACCAATTATAACGTCTCCATTTGGTAAAACAGAAACGGTGTCAACTTGCACTTCGGTTGAACATTGAGCATGAACAAATGAAAACGATATAAGGAATAATAATATGGAAATTAATTTTTTCAAAACTCCTTACAAGAGTTATAACTCTAGTTGCTTTTTTCTGTGGAAAAAAGTAACTCTCCTTTTTTTAATTTATTGTGTCTATCAATCAAAATAGCTAAAAGTTTGCTAAAAGTTTGCATGGCATCTTTTGTTGCACTGCTTACTTCAGAGCTTTTTAACTTTAACATTAAAAATCCATACAACGCTATTAAGCAGGCTTCAATTTCGGTATTTGCCTCGCCTCCTGATTTGTTTATAAAATTTTTTATGTTATCTTGAGCTAAAATATACGCTTCTTGGTATTGTGTATCTTGAATTGTTGTTAGTAATGAATTATGTAAGTTGTTTAACTCATCTAAATGAAGATTAAGAGCATTTAAGTGACCTTTTTCTGACTTTCCTTCTTTCATCATTTGTTCAATAAGATTTTGATACCAAAGTTTGATATCGTATTGAACTTCTTTTGACACTTCAAATCTAGAAATAATTGAATCGTTAATTAAGTCTAAATCAAAGTTATGAGAACGAATAATGTCCTCAATTTGCCACATATACAAAATATATTCGGCTAAATTTGTTTGCTTTTTATGTTCTGCAATTAACATTATTTTTTTGCTGTTTTTTCTTTGTATTCTGTATTCAGTCCTTCTACAACATGCTGAGTAATGTCTATTCCTGGTTTAAAATCTAATACGATATTTCCCATTTGAGAAGCACCAATAATGATATCAAAATTGGTTTTTTCGTTGTATTTTTTAATAAATGCTTGAACCGTTTTTTGAAACTCATCATTCAACTTCGCCTCTTCTTCTTGAAATTTAATGGTAAAATCTTCTCTTAACTTATACAGTTTTTGTTCCTCTTCAGCTAATTCTTGCTGTTTTGTTTGTCCTTCAAATTGACTCATGGTAGCTGCTTTTTGCTGAAAGTCTTTTACTTTCTTTTCAAACGCAATCATTTTTGTTGAAATTTCAGCTTCGTATTTCGTTTGTTTAGCTTTTAATTTCTGAATAAGAGCTTCATACAATTTGTATTTATCTTGTAAGGAATCGATATTGATATAACCAACATTAGATGTTGTATTAATTTCTCCAAGAGGAACAGCTTCTTCAGTTTCAACTGTTGTGGCAACCTCATTTTCAATAGTGCTATCGCACGAAGCTGCACAAGAAAAATGTAAATAATATAAAATTGCTACAGCAATTGCTAATACTATGTTTAGTATAATAGAAGTATTTTTCATAGGTAAATATTTATTATTCGTTCTTTTTTAATGTCTTTTAAGGTACTCATGAGCTCACTTCGTTCGGTTGTTTTTGTATGTCATAAGGAATATACCAGAGTATCTTCATTAGTGTTGGTATGCTTTTACACGTGGCTATTTCATGAGTTTTAATTAATAATTTAACGGGAACAAAATTCAACAATATAATTAAGATATAGAAAAATAAGTTGAACTTTTGCTTGATTGAGAAGAAGATATGCTTCTGAAATTACTATTGAATTTCTGATTCTATTGTTTTACAAACAAAGTTAAAAGGAAGGTTTACCATGTATGCATAATCTTCTCCCACTTCTTTCATATCATCATCTTCTAAAGAAAAACTCCAAGTTACATGAATATCATCACCTTTTGCTCTTAATTCATTTAAGGTGTATAAAATAAAAAGAATTCGTTTGGAAGATATGATATTGAAATACTCTAAATCAAAAACAAAAACGGATTTTTTTGGAAATTTACCTTCTGCATTTTTTAACCAATTGATAATTGGCGAATAAAATTCATCAACTTCAGAAAAAACAGATTTTCCTTTAACCAAAAAATAATTTTGAGCTATATCAAAGTGAATTTCTGGGGTTGAATCTGTTCCTTTTATATATAACTTTTCCATTTTATTAATCGATTTGGAGTTTAAATTTAGAAATAAAAATTACACAAAAGCGATATTTTTATACTTAAAACTCAATAAAATAGATAAATTGGCTTAAAAATAAGATTAAAATCTACTTTTAATTTATCAATTGAAACTTTAAAGACTTTTCATGTCTTTTAATCGCGATGCTTGTCGACGAGAAATTTCAACCTTTGCACCCGTTTTTAGCTTAACCATTAAACCTCCATTAAACCAATTTTCAACGGTATCAATCCAATTTAAATTGATGATAAATTTTCTATTGGCTCTAAAAAACACATTTTCATCTAATTTATTGGCGAGGTTGTTGAGTGATTTGAGGATTAATGGCTTGTTGTTATCGAAATAAACACGAACGTAATTTCCTTCCGATTCAAACATTGGAACATCAGATAACTTAACAAACCAACAGCGGTCGCCATCTTTAACAAAAACTTGGTCGTTCAGACCTAATTTTTGTTCACTATTATTTACTGATTCTGAGCTTGAATATTTATTTAAAGCTTCTTCCAATCGTTCAGGCTGAATTGGTTTTAATAAATAATCTAAGGCATTTACTTCAAAAGCTTTAATTGCATATTCATCATAAGCGGTAACAAAAACTATTTCAGGAATATAATCTAATTCTTCAAGTAGGGCAAATCCATCTTTTTCGGGCATGTTTATATCCAAAAAAACCAAATCAGGTTTTAGTCGTTCAATATCTGCTGTTGCAGATTTTACGTTTTCGCATTCAGATAAAACTTCAACATGAGGATATTTTGCTAGTAAACTCTGGAGTTCTTTTCTAGCCAATCTTTCGTCGTCAACAATAATAACTTTCATATTATCTTAGTTTAAAGTTGTGTTTTACTTGGAATAATTAATTGTGCTTTCACTCTATTATTTTCATTTTCAATAGTGAATTTTGCTGCATTTCCAAACAATAATTGTAGTCGTTGAATGGTATTTAAAATGCCAAATCCTGTTTCTGGAATTTTTGATTCGTCGTATTTCCCCGAATTATAAATGGTAATAACCAGTTTGTCATCCATTAACTTTGTTTGAATTTCGATAGAACCACCTTCAGCTAACTTTGAAGTTCCATGTTTAATTCCATTTTCTACAATGGTTTGAATCATTAAAGGTGGAACCAGAAAAGTTTCGGTATTGGGTTCAATTTTTTTAATAATGTTTAATTTTTCTTCGAAACGAGTTTTTTCCAAACTCAAGTAATCGTCAACAATTTTTAGTTCATCGCCAAGTGGTACCAACTTTTTTTTACCCATCAACAATGAATTTCTAAGCACATTCGATAGTTGAGTTATCGCATTTTTAGCTAAATCTGGGTTTTCGTCAACCAAAGCCCTTATACTATTCATTGAATTGAATATGAAGTGCGGATTTAACTGCGATTTAATTTTATTTAATTCAATTTCATTTCTTGCTGCTTCCCACTTTAAGTTTTTAATCTCTTCTTTTTTATAATTATTAATAAAATGAAACAGAAAATAGAGCAACGACCATAGTAAAAGCAACAACGACCAGTTGATTATTTTGGGAAATGCATCAGCCAAAACAAATGTGTAATCGTAATTTGATAGGGCAATTTCAATGATTAGAGTTTGAAGTATATAAACAATTACTCCTAAAAAAAGAATACTAATAATTACTCTTGGAATGAGGTGAGCAACCGACAAGCTCATCCAATTGAGTTTAATTATTATTGCTCGATAAAAATGTGAAACCGATAATCCAATAAGAAAAATTGAAAACAAACTGTAGAGCAATTCAACTGTTAAATCATTGCCATTGAGTTTATTAAAAACACCAACAATTAAAACATACACTAACCAACCAAAAAGTTGAGCAAACCAGTATAGTTTTTTTTTTATTAACATCAATTCATCTCCTGAATAAAATCAATTATTTACTTAACCAGCTTTTTTGCAACGATAATTGTTCTGGAGTAGCATTAGCATTAAATTCAATAAGGTATTTTTTTGTTTTTTCAATTGCCATTGCTTTAGATTTAAGTGTTATCGATTTTTTCTTTCCTTTCTCTTCGCGAGATACAACCACTTCAATTTTATCGCCAGCTTTCAAGGTGTTTTTTAATCGAGTTATTTCTGAATTGATATTGTCTGGTCCGATATTCACTCCATTAATTGACAAAATTTCGTCGTTATTTTTATAACCTAAAGTTTTACCAAATTCATCCATATTGCCTGTATCCATAACAAATATTTTATCTGTTTCAGGATTGTAACTCATTGCAGCACCACCTAAGCTTATTTCTTTAACAGTAACATTGGTTTTATAAGTTATTCCAACTTTACCCAACAATTCTTCTAAAGGCAAAGCTTCGCTTCCTTCAACATATTTTTTAAAAAATTCTCTAATTTTTGGTGTAGATAAACTGGCTATTTTATCAAACAACTCTTCATCTTTAAACGAAACATTTTTACCGTATTCGTTTGACAACATTGCCATCATGTCTTTCATACCTACTTTCCCTTGAGAGTGTTCTCTCAATAAAATATCTAAACACAACCCTATTAAAGCACCTTTTTGATAAACATTACCGTATTGGTCTTCGTGTTCATCCAAACAACCCAAGCTCATTTCTGTAAAAGGTAAATCGTCTTTAAAATAACTTGCAGTTTTAATTTTACCTTCTACCACTTCTAAGTATTCTTCTTTTGAAATTAAACCTTCATAAATTTGAACGTGTCCTGCAAAATATTCGGTAACACCTTCGTACATCCATAAATGTTTCGACATTTTAGGGTTAATGTAATCAAAATCGCCAATTTCTTCCGAATGAATGTTTAGTGGAGTTACAATATGAAAGAATTCGTGAGCAGCAACATCTACTAAAAATCCTGACAATCTGTCTAAAGACATTTCTGGCAAATAATAAAATGATGAATACGAATGTTCTAAAGCTCCACTTCCTCCCGAACCGCTTTGTCCTGAATACAAATAAATGATAAAGGCATATTTATCGATAGGTAATTTACCACCTAAATAATTTTTTTGGGCATCTAAAATTGTACTGATATTTTTTGCCAATTCTTTAGCACTTACAACTTTGTTTTTTGAATAAACAGAAATTAAAATATCGGCACCACCCACTTTAATTATTGTGGTATCTGGAATATTATACATGATTGGTGAATCAACCAAATCCATGTAATTATTTACATAAAACACATCTTTGTTGCCAATGGTTTTAATGTTAGATAAACCAGTAGCTCCATAAAAATTATCGGGTCGAGTAACTGATAATTCATAAGGAACGGTTTTCATTCCATCAAAATAACCAAAGAATCCATGATTGTTTAACACAATATTTTCATCTTTTTCAATATTTGTTCCACCTGGTTCAAAAACTAATTTATCCACTTTTGCATCCCAAGTATCTTCAACCCAATAAGTTATTTTTGCTAAGTTTTTAGCATTTTCAATTTCCCATCTGTTGTTATCTAATCTATTTACACTTAAAGCATATCCTTTTTTATCATAAGCTTCAAAATCCATTGCATACTGTCCGAAGTCATAAATTTTGTACGTACCCGGAACCATTTTTGGCATATTATAAATAATCTTATCTGACTTTATTTCTGGAGTTTCTAGCTCAACTTTTATCATATCGTTATTAACCTTGGTTAAATCGATTGAAAATTTATAATTACTGTTTTGTGCAAAAACACTTACTGATATAAATACTAAGACTACTACTAAAAACTTTTTCATGAAATAAATTTAAAAAATAACAATACAAATATAAGGGTACAAAACTAAACCAATAGGTAGATTATACACCAAAGGCAAAAAGAATAGATTAAAGGAGTTTTTTGATTATTTAAAATAAAAAAAAGTCCATCAAATGATGGACTTTAAATCAACTGTAATTTTTATTAATTCATTGCAAAAGTAAATGTGTTTCCTGCAATAGTAATAGTTGCACTATTATCGCAAGCTCCCGAACCAAAATCAATTGTTCTATTTAATAAGCCTGTTGGCGAAATAACTAAAGTACCGCTAACAATCCATCTACAGCAAATTTGTTTTCTAAGTGGCGAAGTTATGTTTACTGTATAAGGTTTTCCTGTTCTACTAACTCCATTTGCTGAACCTGATATTAGATAGACATCATCGCATAAATTTAACAATCCAATAGTTGATTCACCTTCAACCCATTCATTGGTTCTGGTCGAATTCCATGTAGAAACTTCTCCAGAAGGTGAAGTTATTTTAGCATTAGAAACATTGACAGAAAAATGTAAATTATTTGCTGTATTTCGTCCTAAATTAGTAATGGTTTTAGTACCTTCAACTAAATAATCATTTACATAATAATTTGTTGGATTAACAGTAAGTACACTTCCTTGGTTTCTATATTTTCCTGTAAGATTTACAACTAATTTACCTCTTCTTTTTACTCCATTAATTCCTGTACAATTGGTTGCACCGAAATCAATTGTAACAGTTTTTGGCCAAGTAGCTGTATCTGCCCAAGCTGGATTAACAGTTACTGTAGCACAAGTTCCAAATGAAAATGATGTTTTTGAAGTAGTATCATTTTCTACTGCCTCTTCAACAACCTTTTTCATGTCATCAAAAATATTCTGAGCTAATGCATTGTCTTGTGCTGTTGTTGTTTCATTATCAATTTTTTCATCTTCTTCATCTTTTTTACATGAAGTAGTTGCCAAGGCAATTGAAACAATTACCAATGCGGAATATTTAACCCAATTTGTTTTCATTAATTATTTGAATATTTAGATTTGATATGTAAAAATATGCTTTTTTGGATTTTCTTATACAAAGATGCTGCCATTTTTTCATAATGTTAAATAATTAAATTTGATTGGCATTATTGTTGGTATTTTAAATTCAAAATTGTACTTTCACGTTGTTTTTTTAATAGTATTATTTGGAACTAAAACTTATCTAAAATCGTATAATACAACAAGGAAACATTTAAAACTTAATGCTATGAAAAGGTTTGTTTTAATACTTGCAGTAATTCTGCCCCTGTCTTTTTTTGCTCAAAGCTCAAGAGACATCAATACTGTTATCCAAAAAACCCTAGATTTACACGCTCTAAAAAATTATTTTAATGATGATGAAAAGGCTGGAAACACTCCTATTATTATTATTAATGATGATAAAATTCCTAACAATTTAATCGTTTTTAAATTTGATAAACGTGTTAAAGTAATGACTTTTGAAGAAATGGAGGTATTTAGAAGTGTTTATCAAGGAAATTTGGACAGCTATTTTATTTTTGAAGTAATGGATTTCACTGATGATAATCAAGTTACCATAAAAGCAACTTTTAGGAAAAACGATAAGATTGCTATAAACGTAAACATGAAAAAAGAAAACAACAATTGGATTGTTACCGAATCTAAAGCTGGATAATGGTTTATGAGTAAAATCACACTCGATTTACACGATATTTTCAATCATTCAAAAAAACTAGAAGCATCGCTAAACGATGCTTTTTTTGATGCTATAGATTGCAAAATAAAAACACTTGAAATAATTCATGGCAAAGGAAGTGGACAATTAAAAAAAAGGGTTCTTCGATTTTTGGAGTTGCCCGAAATAAAATCAAAATACCACCGAATAGAAAAAGACAGTAAAAATTTTGGGCGTACTTTTGTTCACTTCAAACACTAATTATGTTTACCGACGGACAAAAAATTTTTGCTATTTTATTTATTGTTGCTTTTATTGTAATTATTGGCTATCAATTTTACAAAGACCAACAAAGAAACAAGTCGTTATTTAAAGGCACATATTGGGTGCTAATAACCATTTTTGGTGTTATACTTGGCTATGTAATCTTAACTAAGTTTTTGCATTAGTTTACCCTGCCCAACCTTCTCTATCCAAACTTCTAAACTGAATGGCTTCGGCTAAATGATTGGTTTCTATTTTTGACGAATTGTCTAAATCGGCAATAGTTCGTGCTACTTTTAAAATACGGTCGTAAGCCCTTGCCGACAGCCCTAATCTATCCATCGCAACTTTAAGTAAATCTTGTCCTGCTTGGTTTATTTCGCAAATTTCACGCAATTGTTTCGAACTCATTTGAGCATTGGCGTATATTCCTTTGTTTTGCTCAAATCTTTTTGCCTGAATTTCTCTAGCTTTTATCACTCGCTCTCTAATTTGATTACTGCTTTCTCCTTGTTGTTTTACGCTACTCAATTCATTAAATGAAACTGGCGTTACTTCCACATGTAAATCAATTCTATCTAATAGTGGTCCAGAAATTTTACTCAAGTATTTTTGCACCACACCTGGAGAGCAAACACATTCCTTTTCGGGATGATTATAAAACCCACAAGGACAAGGATTCATTGATGCTACCATCATAAAGCTTGCAGGATATTCAACCGAAAATTTTGCTCTTGAAATCGTAACTCTTCGTTCTTCTAATGGTTGTCGCAACACCTCAAGAACGGTTCGTTTAAATTCAGGTAATTCGTCTAAAAACAACACTCCATTGTGTGCCAAAGATATTTCGCCAGGTTGAGGAAAACCACCACCACCAACCAAAGCAACATCAGAAATAGTATGATGGGGCGAACGAAAAGGGCGAGTGCTTATTAGCGAAGTTTCGGCAGCCAACTTACCACTTACCGAATGAATTTTGGTTGTTTCTAATGCTTCGTGCAGCGATAATGGTGGCAAAATGGTTGGCAAGCGTTTTGCCAGCATGGTTTTACCTGCTCCTGGTGGTCCAATTAAAATAACATTATGACCTCCTGCTGCGGCTATTTCTAAAGCTCTTTTTATATTTTCTTGACCTTTTACATCTAAAAAATCAAAATCGACATTGTTTAAATTTTCATAAAATTCTTTTCGGGTATCAACCACTATTTTATCAGGAACTGATTCTTCATTAAAAAAGTCGATAACTTCTTTAATATTATCAACTCCATAAACATCTAATCCATCAACAATAGCTGCTTCTCTTGCATTTGCTTTCGGCAAAATAAATCCTTTAAACCCTTCTTTTTTTGCTTGAATGGCAATTGGCAAAGCCCCTTTTATGGGTTGTAAACCTCCGTCAAGCGAAAGTTCTCCCATAATTACATAATCGCCCACATGTTGATTTTGTATTTGTCCAGACGCGGCTAAAATACCAATTGCGAGTGTTAAATCGTAAGCCGAACCTTCTTTACGAATATCGGCTGGAGCCATGTTTACCACAATCTTCATTCCTGGCATTTTGTAACCCACATTTTTTAATGCCGAAGAAATTCGAAACTGACTTTCTTTAACAGCATTATCAGGCAATCCCACCATAAAAAAAGCAAAACCATTATCAGCATTTACTTCAACTGTAATAGTTATTGCATCAACTCCTATAACTGCACTTCCGTAGGTTTTAACAAGCATAAAATTTGTGGTTAAATTAGAGGTTAGACATTAGATGTTAGATATAAGACATTAGACTTAATATAGGTTAATTTAATTTTCAAATTTTCAAATTTTCTTCGATGTAATGAATAAGTGAATGAATAACTTTTATGTGTATTTCTTGTGCTCTATCGGCATATTTTGAGTGAGGGGCACGAACTTCTACATCGGCTATTGAAGCCAATAATCCACCGTCTTTTCCAGTTAATGCAACAATTTTCATTCCTTTTGTTTTGGCTACTTCAACCGCTTTTAATACATTTTTGGAATTTCCACTTGTACTTATTGCCAAAAGCACATCTCCTGTATTACCAATAGCTTCAACGTATCTCGAAAAAATTTCATCAAAGCCATAATCGTTTCCTACACAAGTAATATGCGAAGCATCAGAAATAGAGATTGCTGCAATGGGTTTTCTATTTTCTCTAAAACGACCTGATAATTCTTCTGCAAAATGCATGGCATCACACATTGAACCTCCATTTCCACACGAAATAATTTTTTTACCATCAACAATTGCATTCAACATTACTTCGCCTGCTTCAGCAATTTTTGAGAAATTATGCTCATCTTGCACAAATTGGTCTAATATTTGTTTTGCCTCAAGAAAGTTATTTTTTATACTGTTTATGCTCATTATGAAGGAATAATTTAAATAAAACAAAAAATGTGACCTTCAAATTTAGATAATAAATAAAGTATATTTATTTTTATAAACTCTTTTAAGACATTATACATATGAAAAAATTATTACTTAGCCTTGTATTAGCTTCATCAACAATGGTTGTTGTGGCTCAGGAAAATGATGATGCAATGGTTACTTGCTATCAAAAATATGCTGAGATTTTTGAAAAAAGAGGTGCTGAAGAAATTGCTGATGGCACTTACGACGATGTAATTATTACTTTTAGAAAGGGTAGTATGGCCGATTGCTTTTATGGAAAAGTCCATGTAAAAGGCGGGAATATTAACCCTAATGAAATGTTTTTAAAATTTGAAGATAACACGTATGAAAGAATAGTTAGAAAGTACCGATTTCCTGATCAAATCATCAATATTATTAATGGTATGAGTCAAACTATTGTAACGATTGATGATGAGTTGATAGACGTATTGTTTGTGAAGAAAATTAAACCTAAAAAGAAATCTTATGTTAAGGCGGTTGACCCAATATTTGACTAAGAAGAAGCTAGAAGTTAGAAGACCGAAGTTAGATGAAATGACCACATCTAACTTCGGTCTTCTTTTTTTTAACCAACTGTTTTCTTTTCTATTTTCAGCAATTAGCTTACTGATATTACTTCTCCACTATGAGAAACTTAGGCTTTCTACCTTCAAACAATCTATTTAATAACACCCAACTCTTTACCCACTTTTTCGAAAGCAGCAATTGCTTTATCTAAATGAGCCTGTGTGTGTGCAGCCGAAATCTGAACTCTAATTCTTGCTAAATCTTTTGGCACAACTGGATAGAAAAATCCTACAGCATAAATACCTTCTTGTAACAATTTTTCGGCAAAAGTTTGAGCCAATTTTGCATCATACAACATAACAGGCACTATAGCCGATTCTCCGTCTCTAAATTCCAATCCTATTTTTCGCATTCCTGCTTTAAAATAGTTGATGTTCCACTCCAATGTATCTCTTAATTCGGTTGTTGAGCTTAAAAGATTAAATACCTCTATTGCAGCACCAACAATTACTGGAGATAATGAGTTTGAGAATAAATAAGGGCGAGAGCGTTGACGAAGCATTTCAATAATTTCTTTTTTACCCGAAGTAAAACCACCCATAGCACCACCTAAAGCTTTACCTAAAGTAGATGTTATAATATCAACTCTACCCATTACATTATTGTACTCATGTGTTCCTCTACCTGTTTTTCCAATAAAGCCAGTCGCATGAGAATCATCAACCATAACAAGAGCATCATATTTTTCGGCTAAGTCGCAAATTTTATCCAGTTTAGCAACATAACCATCCATTGAAAAAACGCCGTCGGTAACAATAATACGATTTCGTTGTGCTTGCGATTTTTTCAATTGTTCTTCTAAATCAGCCATATCGCTATTTTTATAACGGTAACGATGAGCTTTACACAAACGAACGCCATCAATTATTGAAGCATGATTTAACTCATCAGAAATTATAGCATCATTTTCACCAAAAAGAGGTTCAAACACCCCTCCGTTTGCATCGAAAGCTGCGGCATACAAAATAGTATCTTCCATGCCTAAAAAATCGGCAATTTTTTTCTCTAATATTTTATGAATATCCTGAGTTCCACAAATAAAACGAACTGAAGACATTCCATAGCCATGAGTATCTAAGGCTTTTTTAGCACCTTCAATTACTTTGGGGTGCGACGAAAGTCCTAAATAATTATTAGCACACATAATTATTACTTCTTCACCAGTATTAACTTTAACCTCAGCTCCCATTGGAGTAGTGATAATTCGTTCTTTTTTAAATAAACCTGCTTCTTGAATATTGTTTAATTCTTGTTGGAGGTCGTTTTGCAGTTTTCCGTACATAAATTCCAAATTTTTAATTTGAAAGCAAACTTAATTATTTATAAATTCTTTCTGTTGAAAATAGTAAAAATCCAATTGAACAGATGTTTGATTATTGTGAATTAAAATAAATATATGACGAAAATCATATTTAATATTTTTTTGATTAACTTAGTGTTAAACAATTAACTTATTTAAAATAGATATGGATATAATTATTTCAGTATTACAAATTTCTTTAGCTGGAGTTTTTGCATACACTGGTTTAACCAAAATTATTAAAGGAAAAGTTGCTTTTTCAAACAGCAAAAGTTGGGAAGCAGATTATTCGGCCTCAACGCTTAAATTTTTTGGATTTTTAGAAGTGTTGGGAGCAATTGGTTTACTTGCACCACATTATTTAAATGTATTACCCATACTTACTCCAGTTGCAGCAACTGCTTTAGCTATGGTAATGGCGGGTGCAATATTAGCTCATATTAGAAGAGAAGAACATAAAATGATTTTTTTGAATATTATCATTATTTTTCTGCTTGCTGGTATTGGTTTTGAGAGATTGTTAGAGCTTTATGTAAATTATTAAAAAAAATATTAAAACAAAAAAAAGCAGGTAATTTTTAAATTACCTGCTTTTTTTTGTTTGAGTAAGTGTTTTATACGTGTCCTTGGTCAATCATTGCATCAGCAACTTTAACAAATCCTGCAATATTTGCACCTTTAACGTAATCTACTTTTCCTTCTTTTTTATCGTATCCATACTGAACACAACTTCTGTGAATTTCAATCATAATGTCGTGTAAATGTTCGTCAACTACTTTTGCCGACCATGATAAACGTTGAGAGTTTTGCGACATTTCCAATCCAGAAGTTGCAACACCACCTGCGTTAACAGCTTTTCCTGGAGCAAATACAACTCCTGCAGCTTTTAACAATTTATATGCTTCAAGTGTAGTTGGCATATTTGCTACTTCAACTAAATAAGGAACTTTATTTTTTATTAATTCCTTAGCATCAGCCACATCAACTTCGTTTTGAGTTGCACATGGCATTGCTATATCCACTTTTAAACCCCAAGGTTTTTTCCCTGCATGAAATACTGCTCCAAATTTATCTGCATAATCTTGAACCTTATCTCTACCACTAGCTCTCATTTCCAATAAGTAATCTACTTTTTTACCTGTAATTCCTTTTTCGTCGTAAACAAATCCATCAGGACCAGAAATAGCAACAACCTTACCTCCTAATTCATCAATTTTTTTAGCAACACCCCAAGCTACATTACCAAAACCTGAAACAGCAACTGTTTTTCCTTTAATGGAATCTCCTACATTTTTTAAAATTTCTTGAGTAAAATAAACAGCACCAAAACCTGTTGCTTCAGGTCTAATTAACGAACCTCCCCAATTGATTCCTTTTCCTGTAAAAACGCCTGTAAATTCGTTGGCTAATCTTTTGTATTGACCATACATAAAACCAACCTCTCTAGCACCAACACCTATATCTCCAGCTGGAACATCGGTATCAGGACCAATATGACGAAAAAGTTCTGTCATTAAACTTTGGCAAAAACGCATAATCTCGTTATCTGATTTTCCTCTTGGGTCAAAATCAGCACCACCTTTACCACCACCCATTGGCAATGATGTTAAGCTATTTTTTAACGTTTGTTCAAACGCTAAAAATTTCATTACACTTAGGTTTACTGTTGGATGAAAACGCATTCCACCTTTGTATGGACCTATAGCACTATTCATTTGAACTCTGTAACCAGTATTAATCTGGAAATTACCTTTGTCGTCTACCCAAGGAATTCTGAAAATAATAGCTCTTTCTGGCATTGCCAATCTTTCTAAAATTTTAGCTTCTTTGTATTTTGGGTGTTTTGCAATATACGGTAGTACTGTTTCTGCTACTTCCTCAACTGCCTGTAAAAATTCTTTCTCATGACCAAACTTTTCTCTAAAAGGAGCCATAAAATTTTCTAATTCTTCTTTGTGATTTGACATATATATAAAATTTTTTAAATTTCTAAATTCATGTAAATTGAATTGACAAATGTATATATTTTTAATACTAACTTCTCCTTTTACAACATAAATTAGATTAACCACAATTATTCATCTTCACAACTCTATTATCTTTATACTAAACCACTTAAAACTAGGTTAAAATATCTTAATTGCTCTTTTATTAATTTAATTTTGTTTTCTTATTTAAAGTTACTTTTGTAGTGCTTTATGAACCAACACAATCACATACTTCTATTAGATAATTTTGATTCGTTTACTTACAATTTGGTTCATTATATTGAATCGATTTCAGATTTTACTGTTGATGTTTTTCGAAACAACGAAATTTCAATAGAAAAAGTAAACGACTATGAAATAATTATTTTATCGCCAGGTCCAGGTTTACCTAAAGATGCTGGAATTACAAAACAACTAATTGAAACTTATGCCCCACACAAAAAAATATTGGGAGTTTGTTTAGGTATGCAAGCTATTGGAGAGGTATTTGGCGGAAAATTAAAAAATTTAGAAAAAGTGTATCACGGAATTTCTACACCAATAAAAGTAATTGATAAAGACAATTTGCTTTTTAACAATTTAACTGAACAATTGAATGTTGGTCGTTATCATAGTTGGGTAATTGATAAAAATTGTTTCCCAACTGTTTTAAGTATTACATCAATTGACGAAAACAATGAGCCCATGTCGTTAAAACACAACAAATTTCAGGTTTATGGCGTTCAATTTCATCCTGAATCCATTTTAACAGAACACGGTAAGACAATACTTAGAAATTTCTTGGCGTCTTAATTATTTTTCCAATAATATTCGAAACAAATTGGGCAAATGGTATGACTCATGTTTTTAGGTTGTTTTTCAACCCAATTGCCAACCCAATCCCAAATTTCACTTTCGTTTTTTCTTTGGGTTCTTCTACAATTGCTGCATTGATTTATAAAACCATTTTGTTGAAGGTAATTTTCAATTATTGGATTAGTGCTATTTTTATTAATACCTTCCTCTACAGCTAAAGCGTTTAAAAAAAGCAATCCTTTTTTATTTCTTAAAGGATATATTTTTTGCATAAACAACCGATAAACCTTATTACTAGAGCACTCATATATTAATTTATCTCCTTTACCTAAAGATATTATTTTTAGAAGTTTATCTTTATAAATCGCCTTTAAATCACCACTAATTGCATCTAAAACATTTGCTCCATAAGAATATTTCTTTGAAATAGTAGGCTCTCCTCCATTTTCCTCTGCAAATTTTAAATAAGCTAAATTGTGATAAATAATTCTAAAGTTTTCATCAACAACATATATGCTGTGTTTATCGTTAGACAAAATAGACCTATCGAAATCGTGAATTTCATTTATGTATTGATTAAGTTGCTGCCCCATTAGTTATGTAAAATCAACTATTACGATTTAGAGTCAATCTTGTTTCTTTTAAAATAAGCATTTAAGAAAATGGTAACCAATACTATTATGGTACCCATATAAAAACCCGAACTCATGGTTTCTGTTTCTGGCCAAATTAGGAGTGCCAAAATAATAGAGTAAATAGGTTCAAGATTAACACTAATGGTTACGGTATAAGGCGATATTTTTTTCATTACTTCAACACTTACAATAAAAGCAAAAGCTGTACAAACTGTTCCTAAAATCAGCAACCATTTAAAATCGGTCCAGCTTATTTTATATGCAGAAAAATTCAATCCATTTGCTCCAATCAAATAGATTGAAACAATAGAAAATGCTCCTAACAATTCATAAAAAGAAATGGTTTTAGCATTAGTTTCTTTAACCAACATTCCGTTTAACACTGTAAACCACGATGCTAAGGCAGCAGAAAAGAAACTCAACAACATTCCGTTTAGGTAACTAAATTCGAAACTAAAAATAAAATACAAACCCACAATAATTAACAAACCAAATATTAATTCGTAAGGTTTTATTTTTCGTTTAAAATAAAAAGGTTCAATTAGCGAAGTAAACAATGTGCTGCTAGAAAAACATACCAACGCAATGGAAACATTTGACTGCTTAATTGCTTCAAAAAAAGTAATCCAATGAACAGCAATTACAACCCCTACCAATAGTATTTTAAATAAAAGTTTTCGAGTAATTTTTAGTGAATGTTTTGTAATAAAAAAATACCCTAGAATAGCAATTAATGCTATTCCAACCCTATACCAAACCAACAGATACGAGTCGGCTTCGATTAGTTTTCCTAAAATTCCGGTAAAACCAAATATCAACACAATAATATGTAGCCAAATATGATATTTGTATTTACTTAACATGTTGCCAAAAGTAATGGTAATTTGTTCATAATTCTTTTAATTTGAATAAGAGATTTGGATTACTTTTGGGTATTAATATTTATTTTATTTGAAGGATGAAAACATTTTTTAAATCAAGCATTTTCGCAATTATCATCATAATGACTTCTTGTGTTGGAAGCGATTCGTATTACGATCAAATAACCAAAGTAAAATCAATTTCAGAAAGGATAGCAGACTTAAATAAGTCACTTACCGAAATTCGTAAATCTGAAAAAAAATCGGCTTTAATTACTGAAGATGAGAAATTTTTAGAGTATGAATATCCTGTTGGTGAGAATGATTCATACAAAGCAACGTACTTTTTTGATGATGCTGGTTGTTTTGAAGTTGGCTTAGACACTTATTTTTCATTAGAAAGTGATACGAAACTAGTGTTTGATGAAATAAAATTAGTTTTTGAAAAAGACGAACGCTTTGGTGAAGCTACCGACTCAAACAGTTTGTTGGAATGGTCTAGTAAAGATGGTTTGATTTCTGTTCAATTGGATTATATTAACTTAGACAAAGGAATGATTTCATTAACAGTTTTTGCAAATCAGTAAAAACTTATTTTGGTTTAGTTTCAACTTCTTCATCATTTTCCTCAATTTCTGTAACCCCTCCAGAAATAACAAACTTCATAATGTCCGCTGAATTTCCATCAACAGGAGAAACACTGGTTTTGGGCACAACAATTAAGTTGCCTGTAAGTGCATAAGAAAACGGAATATACACAGCAACTTTATCGGCAGAAATGCCCAAATCGGTTAAATCATGCTGAGTAACAAAACCAAAACGCTCTACATTCCCCTCCATTTTTACCAAAACTGGTTCTGTAAATCGCTTTTTCTTACCAACAAATGCTGAAAGCAAATCCTTTACCGAAGTATAAACTGTTTTGATTAACGGAACTTTATCTAAATATTTATCAACGCTAATAATGTTTGGTGTAATGAATCTAGTTCCTATAAAACCTATTAAAGTAAGCGAACTTAAAATAATGAGTAATCCTAACCCAGGAACCTTAACAGGAATAATTCCATCAACAAAAATTATTGCTTCAATTATTACATAAACTGTTGCAAACACAGGAAGTGTATACAATAATCCTTGTAAAAAATAACTCAATATTCGCTTCATCATCTTTCTAATTCCTCTTTTAATTTTTTTGTTAAACTACTCACTACTAATTTATACGATTCGTCAACCAACTCTAAAACCAATTTATCACTAACATCAGTATTTACATACACACTATTCCAATGAACTTTGCTCATGTGGTAACCAGGTTTAATTCCTTCATACTTCTCTCTTAACTCTACTGCTTTTTCTGGGTCTGATTTTAAATTGATGAAATCAAAATTTTCAACATCTACCAAAGCAAACATTTTACCCATTACTTTAAAAACCAACGTATTTTTATCAAAAGGAAAATCCTCTGTTACTCCTTTCTTTTGAATACAATAGTCTCTTAACTCCTCAATATTCATTTTAGATTACTTATACTTATAAGGAAGTACCGATGAGTGTTTGTCTTTATTTATTACTATCATCGAATGCATGTTTAAAATTTGCTCAATTGGCGATAATTTTTCTTTTACCAGCACATCAAATTCTTTAATGTCTTTTACCATAATTTTAAGCAAATAATCGGCCTGACCAGTTACATTATAACACTCCATTATTTCATCAATTTTATTGATTTGAGCAACAAAGTCGTTAATAGCATTGTCGCGTTGACGGATTAATGAAATTTGCATATATGCTGTAATTCCTAGTTCTAGTTTTTCCTCGTCAACCAAAGCATGATAACTTTTTATAAAGCCGTTGCTTTCTAATTTTTTAACACGTTCTAAGGTAGGTGCAGGCGACAAACCAATGTCTTTCGACAACTGTAAATTAGTTATTTTACCGTTTTCTTGTAATTTTTTTAAGATTTTTAAATCAATCGAATCTAGCTTCATTGTAAAATTTTATTTTGTTTTGTCAAAAATAACAAATTAAAAGTTTGAAATAGTTCGATTTATGAAAAATTATTTCTATATTATTTTATACAAAATTGGCTTACTTGGTGAAGCATCGTTTTCGAAAGGTGCAATTTGAAGATTTAAAAAATACTCGCCATCTGTAATATAATCATCAACAAAAATCAATTCTGTAATGGTTCGTTCTAAATTTGGATTTTCTGGATAGTTCCAAAAAATATGATGCGAAATCAATGCTCCGCCATCTTCTTCCTTATCAACAGACGGTGTATCAATTAGAATATGTTTAACTCCATTTTCAACCAAAAAACCTACCGCCTCATGATGAATAAAAGCAGGATTGGTGTTGGAATATTGCATTTCTAGTTTTGATGGTAAGTTGGGCAATGTTCTGATAACAACAGCATCAGCCAAACTATTATTCCAAACCGATTGTATTTGCTGCAAAGTAATTACTTGATTATCTCCTTGTTTTTCGGGTAATATAGTCACCAGTTTTGCCAAACAAAAAAACTGTTTTAAGCATTGGTTAATGGTATAAAACTCTTTACTAATATGACCAACACATTCGGTGTGTGTTCCATGTCCGTGAGGATTAAAAAAGATGTTTCTAAAATTTACTGCACCACCTAAATTTACATCGCCCACAAAACCGTGTTCCATAACAGGAGTAAACTCTGGCGGACTAACATACCATGCTGTAGGATTTGTATCATCAGCTTTTAAAGGCATAGCTATATCCAACGGTTTTGATAAATCAATTTGGTAAGTATTGTTTTTATATTCTATTGTTGCCTTCATGGTATAAAAAATAAATCGCTCGAAATTTTATCTGCTATAAAAATACCTTTTTTGGTTAAAATGAACACATTTTTTCTTTGTTGAACAAAGTTGTTTTGTAAAAATGGAGAGATTTCTTTTTTAAAATGATGAATTAATGTGGAATTGAATTTATTGTTTAAATCCATTATATCGATACCCCAAATGGTTCTTAATCGAGTTAAAACATATTCGTTATAAGCGGTATTTTCATCTATTATTTCTTCTTCAAAAAACAACGTGTTATTTTCAATTGCGTTAATGTATTTCGGATTATTTGAAACATTCCACAACCTTTTATTTCCAACAAAACTGTGTGCCGAAGGCCCAAACCCTAAATATGCTATTCCTTTCCAGTAATTGCTATTGTGCTGAGAAACAAATCCTTCTTTTGCAAAATTTGAAATTTCGTATTGTTTTAACCCAATCGATTCGGTAAAATCCATCAACCTATTAAACTGTAAAACAACTTCTTCTTCGGGTAAAAGTTGAATTTTTTTGGTTTTCACTTGATGGTTAATTGCTGTTTTGGGCTCTATGGTTAACGAATAAGCTGATAAATGTGGAATATTGAGTTCTTCCACTTTTTTTAGGTTTTTCTCCCACTTTTGTTGAGTTAATGTAGGCGTACCATAAATTAAATCGATAGTAATATTATCGAAACCTGCATCTTGACTCATTAAAATAGATTGCTCCGCCTCATTTGCAGCATGTGCACGATTAAAAAACTGTAAATCGTCATCGAAAAACGATTGTACACCAATGCTTAAACGGTTTACTCCAGCACTTTTTAACTCATCGAGTTTTTGTTTGGTTAAATCATCAGGATTGCATTCTACAGTTAATTCTACTTCCTTTGCAATAGCGTAATTTTTATTTAAAGCATCAATTAAAAGTTTCAACTCATCTATACCTAATATAGATGGAGTACCGCCTCCAAAGTAAATGGTTGAAATGGGTTCTTTTAAGTCATTTCTTTTTAAAACGATTTCTTTAAGCATAGCAGCAATCAATGCTTTTTTATTTTTTAGTGAAGTAGAAAAATGAAAATCGCAGTAGCTACATTTTTGCTTACAAAATGGAATATGAAGATAAATACCAGCCAAATGTTCGGTAAGAATTAACTGTTAATCTTTTCCCAAATCATGTCTTTTAGTTCCATTAAGCCTTGCTCGGCAACAGAAGAAATGAATATGTGTGGTATTTTGGGCAAATCTTTTTCAATTTCGGCTTTTAACTCATTATCTAACAAATCGGATTTTGAGATGGCTAAAATTCTATTTTTATCTAATAATTCGGGATTAAATTGAGCAATTTCGTTTAACAATGTTTTGTATTCTTTATTAATATCATCACTATCGGCAGCAATTACAAAAAGCAATACAGAGTTACGCTCAATGTGTCGTAAAAATCGAATTCCTAATCCTCTACCTTCATGAGCTCCTTCAATAATTCCAGGAATGTCTGCCATTACAAACGAACGATAATCGCGATAAGGAACCATTCCTAAATTTGGAACAATTGTAGTAAAAGGATAATCGGCAATTTCGGGTTTAGCTGCAGATAATACCGATAATAAAGTTGATTTCCCTGCATTTGGAAAACCTACCAAACCAACATCTGCCAGCACTTTTAATTCTAAAATTCGCCAACCTTCTTCGCTATCTCCACCAGGCTGGGCATACATTGGAGCTTGGTTGGTTGCCGATTTAAAATGGTCATTTCCTTTTCCTCCTCTACCTCCAGGCATTAAAATATGTTCTTCTCCATGCTCTGTAATCTCAAACAAAACTTCACCAGTTTCTGGGTCTTTTGCAATTGTACCAAGCGGTACATTTACATAAACATCTTCGCCTTCTGCTCCGGTGCTTCTTGATTCACCACCGGCTTCACCATGTCCAGCTTTTATGTGTCGTTTGTATTTTAAGTGTAGTAGAGTCCATAAATTTTTATCTCCTCTAACAATAACATGACCGCCTCTACCACCATCACCTCCATCAGGTCCACCTTTGGCTTCGTATTTTTCGCGACGAAAATGGCGAGAACCAGCCCCCCCTTTACCAGAACGGCAATGTATTTTTACATAATCGATAAAGTTTGTGCTTGCCATGTTTTATTAGTTTGTGAGTTGGTGATTTTATTATTTAGTGATTTTGTGAGTTGGTGAATTGTTTAATTTGTTAGTTATTGAGTTGGTTAATTATTTGTTATTTCTATTTTCTTTAAAACTTTTTCTTGACTTAGATAAAATAGCAATAATTTCAATCGATTCTTTTGTTAAAGCTTTTGTTAGTTCATTACTACTTATTCCAGATTCCGATAATAATTCTAGCCAAAATACACATTCATCAGCTTCTTCTACACAAATTGAAAGTTTAGCAAAAAATTCCTTATCCGATCTTGCCCTACAAACTGCTCTGTAATTTGAACCTACCGAAGTAGATGACCGTAGAAGTTGGCGACCCAAAATTCTGGCTTCTTCAGTTTTAGGTAAACTCTGAAAAAGTTTTATATTGTCTAGTGCAAACTGTTTAGTCCTGTTTCTAAATTTGTCAGCAAAATCATTCATTGATTAACCAATTTTATTTTTAATTAACTAATTTGCCATCCAATAACTCACTAATTCTTCAAATCACTAAATCACCAACTTTTTTTACTAATTACTTTCAACTCTATATTTTTCAACAGCATTACATAACCGTGAAAAAATTTCATCCTTAGATCCCACTCCATTTATTTTTTCGAATTTACCTTCGGCAGCGTAAAAATCAGCAACTACAGCGGTTTGTTCGTTATATACTTTTATTCTATTTGCAATGATGTTTTCATCTTTATCATCAGCTCTTCCGCTATCGGCTCCTCTTAGCAACAAACGTTTTATCAACTCTTCTTCTTTTACATCTAAAGCCAACATTACTGAAATACTTGTTCCTTTTGATGTTAAAAAATTAGCTAACGCATTTGCTTGTGGAGTGGTTCTTGGAAATCCATCAAATATAAAACCTTGTGCTTTTGGATTTTTTTCTACTTCTGCCTCTAACATTGAAATAGTAACCTGATCTGGAACCAACTCTCCTTTATCCATATAGCTTTTAGCTAATTTTCCTAATTCAGTTTCGCCTTTTATATTAGCTCTAAAAATATCGCCTGTTGAAAGATGACAAAGATTGTATTTAGCAATAAGTTTTTCTGCTTGAGTTCCTTTTCCTGCCCCTGGAGGTCCAAATAAAACAATGTTTAACATACTATAATATTTTATTGATTTAACACATAAATTGAAGGTAAATTCCTTCCAAAACCATCATAATCCAAACCATAACCAACTACAAATGCGTTGGGAATTTCTTTAGCTATATAATCTATTTTAAAATTTTTCTTGTATGGATCTGGTTTAAATAATAACGTAGCAATTTTTACACTATTTGGTTTTTTTTCTTGAATAATTTGATGAAGTTTTTCTAAAGTATTGCCTGTATCAACAATATCTTCAACAATAATTACATCTTGCCCTTCCAAACTTTCGTTTAAACCAATTAGTTTATTAACTTTTCCTGTCGTTTCTGTTCCCTCGTAAGAAGCTAATTTTACAAAAGAAACCAAGCATTCTAAATCAATTGATTTCATTAAATCGCCCATAAACATAAAAGAGCCATTTAAAATACCTATAAATAGTGGTGTTTTACCATTGTAGTCGTTATTTATTTTTTGAGCAACGTTTTTAATTAAACCTTGCAACTCATCTTCGGCTATAAAAGGCTTGAATGATAAATCTTTTATTTTTATTGTTTGCATAAAAAAAATTGGAGTGCAAATGTAGTTATTTTAAGTTTTGAATTGGAAAATACACGTCATTATCGGTATTTTTGGACAAACTAAAAACAAAACCACCTATGAAACCACTTGTTAGTATAATAATGGGAAGCACAAGCGATTGGAAAGTAATGCAGAAAGCTGCCGATTTTTTTGATGAAATGGAAATTCCGTTTGAAGTAAATGCATTATCTGCCCACAGAACTCCTGATGAAGTTGAGAAATTTGCAAAAAATGCTAAAGCTAATGGAGTTAAAGTAATTATTGCTGCTGCAGGTATGGCGGCACATTTGCCAGGAGTAATTTCGGCATTAACACCACTACCTGTTATTGGAGTGCCAATTAACGCTAGTTTAGATGGAATGGACGCATTGTTAGCTATTGTACAAATGCCTCCAGGAATTCCTGTTGCCACTGTTGCTGTTGACGGAGCTTTAAATGCAGCTATTTTAGCTACTCAAATGATTGGAACTGGTGATGAGGCAATTTATGAAAAAACTGTTGCTTACAAAAACAACTTAAAAACAAAAATTGTAAAAGCTAACGAAGAGCTAGCAACATTTAAATATAAATTTAGAACCAATTAAAAAATTAAAAAGGCTATTTCAACACAACGAAATAGCCTTTTTTTTATCTAACTCCTTGTTCAGGAAAGCGTCCTTTTACTGTTCGATAGAAATCTAAAATAAATTTCATGTCTTCCTCTATATTTCCTGATGGATATAAGTGAGGACCGATACCCGCTGTTTTTGTTGAATAATCTACATAACCCAACACAATTGGCACTTTTGCCAAAAGTGCAATATAATAAAACCCTTTTTTCCAATCAGGATTATACTTTCGAGTTCCTTCTGGGGTAACCAACATTACCAACTCTTCTCTTTCTCTAAATGTTTTTACAATTTCTTCTGTTAACTTGGTATTTTTACCTCTGTTTACAGGAATTGCTCCAAGCGATTTTAACAACAAATTCATTGGAAAGAAAAACCATTCTTTTTTTATAAAAAACTGAACTGGAATTTTATACACAAAGAAATACAATCTGCCAATAATAAAATCCCAATTACTGGTGTGAGGAGCTCCAACAATTACAAACTTTTTAAAATTTGGAAGTTCGCCAACAATTTTCCATCCAAAAATTTTAAATATGAATAATGCTAGTTTCGACACGAAGAATGTAATTAATTATTTTTTTCGTTCAATTACGTAGTGCGTAATAATTAACGATTCGCCTTTAATTGAATACACGTCAACCAACACAAATCCGTTTGATTTGAGGTCGTTTAAAATTGAAATAATAGAGTTCATGCCTTCAAATCCTTTTGATAGCAATTCTGCTCCTTCATTATTACCAGTAAATAACGATAAACGAGCCAAGCTAGAGCTACTTCCATCGGTTGTTCTAAATTCATCTTCGTTGTTTAACCTAACTTCCAATATGGCATAATCGCCTTTTTTAGTAAGGCTTTTTAATTTTCCAACAACATTAATTGGTTCTTGAGCTTTTAAACTGGTTACAAAAAGAAAAAGTAAACCAAAAATGAAAAGTGTTTTTGTAAATTTTATCATGCTGCAAATTTAAGTTTATTATTTTATTGGAAAATAAATTTCTGTAATCCATTTTACAGGATTTTGTTCTACAGATGGGTCAACAACATAAATTTCCCATGGCGGACCAATTACCTGAACTTCGTTTCGTCGCATCCATTCGTTAATACTGAAATAAGTTTCTGGTATTCTATCATAAGCTCCATAATGATTTGCTGTAACTACTTTTCCTGGTTTTATTTTATTTAATTTAATTCGATTATCCTCAAAAAAAATGGAATCTTTTAGCAATAATCCTGCTTCAATATCAACAACAGAGTCTGACCAAAAATGATAAATAACAATTGGTGGCAAATCTGAATCAATATGCTGTTTATTTAAAAATTCATTAACTTCTAAAAATAGCTTAGCATGCAAATTTTCTGTTTTATTCCCATCAATTTTCTCTCGAATTCCAACAAACCATTGGGGTTCGGTAATTTCTTTCTGAGAAGCTAATCCGCTACTTATTTTTGGAAGGTTTTCTGTAAATGATTTCAGGTTTTTTAATCCTTTCTCAATGTCGGGAGCAATATAATTTTCGGCAAATAAACCATACCACTTTGCAAATGGATTAAACCCAAAATTGAGGTTAATTCCGAAAGTAACTTCAACTACATTTTCATTCGGTTTAAAGTACCAATAACTCAACGCTTCTGTTTCATCAAAATTCATTTCCAACTCAATTAATTCATGAGGCAACGATTTTATTATTTTAACAGAACCTTCCCCTAATTCATCATCATTACTTTTCCAGTTAAAAGTTGCATTTACATCGTTTGATGGAGTAGAATAATTATTAAGTTGAGTATAAATTGTCGAATCTTTTTCAGCCCAAGCCGACCAATTTCTCCAATTTTTTAATTCATTTACTTGATTAAAAACCAACTCATTGGTTGTTTCAATGGTTATTGATTTTTCAATTTTTAATGTAGTTGGCAAAAAGAATGAAATAATAACTAATAACACTATAAAAACACTAACGATAATCAATAATCTTTTAAAAATGTTCATGGGTTATTCTAGAATAAAGAAATTGGTTATAAAATTACAGTTTTAAGCCATTTATCCAAAGATAATGATACGATTACAGCAATTATTTTTTGTCGTTTAACCATATTTTACTAAATTGGCTTCCTTTTTAAAAAAAAACATGAACAACACCTTGCTAAAAACTTTACTTTTTCCCCTATTTTATTTGGGGTTTACAGCTTTGGTTTATTGCAAAACAACTATTGAAGGTGATGAAAAAGAAAACAGCACTAAAAAAGACACCGTTAGTGCATTAGTAATTACCCCAAACAATCCGTTATACAATGATTTATCTTCGTTATCAGGCGATGAAATTATCTCATTAATTGATTCTCTATTAGACCAAAAATTGGTATCTAAACCGCTATTAAAAGAACTTAGCAACTATGTTGAAAGTCGATTATTAGAACACGATTTTTACGTTTCACTAACCAATTTTTACGAAGACACACCAATACCTTCAAATTCCATGTACGATAGTTGGGATACACAAACCATTTATCCTTATGAAGATGAACTAACACTAAACGACACATCTGTTTATTTAACCTTAACCGACGAACCAAACCTTTGTAACTTTGTTATGCCATTAGATACCACTATAATTACCTCGCATTTTGGTTTCCGCGAAGGAAGAAATCACAATGGTATTGATTTGGACTTACAAGTTTGGGATCCTGTTCGCTCATCGTTCGACGGAATGGTTAGGATTGCTCTTAAACATCCTGGTTACGGAAGAGTTGTTGTTATTCGCCACTACAATGGATTGGAAACTTTGTATGCACATCTTCACCGAATAAAAGTTAAACCTGGCGATATTGTTGAAGCAGGACAAATAATTGGTTTAGGAGGAAGTTCTGGAAGATCTACAGGAAGTCATCTTCATTTTGAAATTCGTTTTAAAGGCAAACCTTTAAACCCAAAGCACTTAATTTCGTTCAAAAACAACCAATTGATTAGCCATGCTGTTGAACTTAAAAAACATAAAAACAAATACCTTACAATTCCTGTAGGAGTTGAGTTCCACACTATTGAACGAGGTGATTACATGCATAAAATTGCTACTCGATATGGTTTAACAGTTAAAGAGTTATGCGATTTAAACGATATGACAAAAAAATCTACACTACGAGTTGGACGACAAATTAGAATAAAATAAACCATGTTTAACATTACCAACTACAACGAACATCCTACCAGAAAAGCTTACACTATTTTTCATTTTTTCACTAAAGAAAGAGCCGATTATTTTAATCAACTGCTGAATGAAAAAGGAATTTGGTTTGAATTTGATTTAGATGAAACCTCAAACAAAACCACTTATTTTTTTGGAGTAAAAAATGCCGATCTAAAAACCGTACATCAATTAAATTACTTGGTAATTGCAAAATATCGAAAACCAACCATTTCATATTCTCCGTTACGTATTTTTCTTTTCCTTTTTTTATTAATTATTATTTTCTTAGTCGTAATGGGGCTTTTAAACGCATCAAAATAAACAGCTAATTAGTTAATAATTCTAAATAAATATAACAAGAAAATTTAAAAACTAAACTTTGTATTAAGATTTAATATCTTTACAGCAAGTTTAAAAAAAGATGTCAGACTCAATTGTAATTATACCAACTTACAACGAAAAAGAGAACGTAGAAGCTATGATTCGAAAGGTTTTTTCGTTACCACAAGCGTTTGATGTATTAATTATTGATGATGGTTCGCCCGATGGAACTGCTGCTATTGTAAAAGAATTACAAAAAGAGTTTTCAAACCAATTATTTATTGAAGAACGAAAAGGAAAACTTGGATTAGGAACTGCTTATATTCATGGGTTTAAGTGGTCGTTAAGCAGAAATTACGAATATACTTTTGAGATGGATTGTGATTTTTCGCACAACCCAGAAGACTTAATAAAACTTTACAACGCTTGTGCTAAAGCTGGTGCCGATTTGGCCATTGGCTCGCGATACATTAAAGGTGTAAATGTGGTAAACTGGCCTATGGGTCGTATTTTAATGTCATATTATGCTTCGGCTTATGTTCGTTTTATTACAGGTTTAAACATTAGAGACACTACTTCGGGCTTTAAATGCTACACCAAAAAAGTATTGGAAACCATTGATTTAAACAAAATAAAATTTAAAGGATACGCATTTCAAATTGAAATGAAATTTGCCGCCACCAAGCTGGGTTTTAACGTAGTAGAAATTCCTATTATTTTTACCGACCGCCAGCAAGGTGCTTCAAAAATGAGTGGTGGAATTTTTAAAGAAGCAATATTCGGTGTTATTCAAATGAAAGTGCTGAGCTGGTTTAAGAGTTATAAAAATCCAGCCAACTAATTTTCTATTTTCTCCAGTAATTTTTTTGCTTGATTAATATCATACAAATCTTCAATAATTGCATCTAATCTTGGCTTTGAATTAATAACTCTGTTTAGCAACAGTTTAGCCTCAGCATTTCTTTTCATTTCAGTTAAAAACTCTGCATAAAAATATAGGTTAGAAATTGATTTTGGGTTTACAGCTAACGCTTTTTTTAAATGATATTCTGCCACTTTTTTTGATGGCCAAGTAATAAATAAAGGTATATGAGGTACTTTGTAATTGATAACTCCCAGCAATTTGTGAGGAGCTCCATCTGCAAAGGTAGAATCCATTGCAAATAAGCGTTCAGCATACATTTTAACTTTATCTGCCAAGCCATCTTTTGCCGAAGAAACAATACCGTTTGCCTCACCATATTTGCTAAAATTGGCAATATACCACAATAAAATAGCTTTGTTCTTAGGGTATTTTTTTATAGCTTCTTCGCCTAATTGCTTTCCTTTTAAATAAGCAAGTTTTTGGTCGGCTTTGGTTCTAACCACAAAAGCTCCTTTGTAGTAATAACTTAGCAACAAATAATCGTAAGCTCTTTCATTATCAGCTTTAACTTGTAATGCCTTGTTAAAATATGCTATTGCTTTGTTAATGTTCGTAGAATCCACTTTTAAATCTTCGTGGTTTTCGGCTCTTTTATCAAAAAAATCAATTCCTTTTTGCAAATCAGTTTGGGCTTTAATAGAATTAAAGCCACAAACTAAAAATGCTATAAAGAAAAAAACTATTCGCATTTAATCTTTTTAATATCTTTTATTTAACTCACCTCTCAAAAAAATCACTTCTTCTTCCAAGTGTTTTATTCTATCCTCAAACAATTTTTTTTCATTTTCGGAATAAGCATAATAATTTTGGTTATTACCAAAAGCAGCCTGACAATGGTTGAAAATAAATTTCTCATTAAAACCTAATAACTGTTCTAGTGTTACTTCTAGAATTTCGCTTATAGTTTGGAGTTTATCCAAATCCAATTTTGTTTCTTCTTTTTCAATTCTACTGTATTGCCTTTGACTAATATTTAGTTGATTAGCCATAAAATCTTGAGAAAATCCTTTTAACTCTCTTATTTTACGAATGTTTGAGCCCACTTCAATCATAATTACATTGGTTTTTTGTGTCTAAATTAGACATTATTTGTCATAATTTAGAAGTTTATGATGTATTAATTCTATAAATTTTACTTTTCCTTTGTTTGAAAATAAAAATTCGAGACTATAAAAAAATCAACCCATGAAAAAAAGTTTTAAAATTTTAGCTTTATTAATGCTATCAACAACAGCATTATTCTCTCAAACCATCAATACTTTATCTGATACAGGAAATGTAGGATTAGGAACATCATCACCAAGTACAAAACTGGAAGTTGTTGGAGATACCAAACTTGATGGACGATTAGAAATAATAAACGAAGTGAGTATAAAAGATAGCTTAAAAGTTGATAAGAAATTAACGGTTGAACAGGATGTGAAAATTAAAGGTCAATCGGTTTTTGATGGAGAAGGAAAATTTAAAACCGATTTACGCGTGTTAGGAACAGCTCGAATGAAAGAAAAACTCGTTGTTGATAGTACGGCTAATTTTAAAAATAAAATAGTAGTTGACGGTTTAGGAAAATTTAATGGAGATATCAAACTTACAGGAGAGTTTATATTTGGAAATAATAAAAGAATAGGTTATTTACCAGCATCAGGAGGTAATCCAGAAATTATTGGATTTGGTAGAGCTCCAAGCTTAGACCCATTAGCTGACCCATGTTTTTCTCCAGTTATTCCAACATACAATCAGTTTAGCGGAATGCTACAAGCGTGGGGATATAGCGATAATGACCCTATTAACGGAAAAGTAAATGTATTGAATATGGGGTACGATGGGGCAAATGGGATTATTGACATGAAAGGGCAGCAAACGAATGGAAATGATGCAGGATTACTAATAAACTGGTATTGCGGTAAAAATGTTGCTATTAATACAAATCCTGCAAAAGCAGGAAATGTAACCATGACATCTGCAACAATGGGAATGGTTGGAATTGGTAAAACGCCAAATTACAAGCTTGATGTAGCAGGTAATATGAGTATCAATAGTAATAAATTGTTCTTTAAAGATGAAAATCATGGATTAGGATATTTTCAAGCTCATGCCGACCAAACTATTGACGGACCTGTTCTGTTTGGGTATTTAGGTGGTGCATTGGCTACCAAACAAGGAACGGCAACTAAAAATATCTTGACTTGGAATACAAATGGACACGTGAACATTAATTCAGATGGAACTCAAGAAAGTAAATCATTAACAATTTATGATGAAATTTCAGATAGAGATGTATTTAGAGTAATGAGTAACGGAAATGTATTTGCTACTGAGTTAACCATTAAACTAAAAGAAGACTTTCCTGATTATGTATTCGCAAAAGATTACCAACTAATGCCACTAGCTGAATTGGATAATTTTATAACCAAAAACAAGCACTTACCAAACATACCTAATGCTAAAGAAGTTGAAGAAAACGGACTTAATGTAAGTGAAATTCAAGTGAAACAAATGGAAAAAATAGAAGAGTTGACTCTCTATATTCTTGAATTAAACAAGAGATTAGAGAAGCTAGAAAAGGAAAACACTTCATTAAAAGAACAAAAATAATCGAAAAGAAAACTACCATGATGAAAAACATAGTATTGATAGCATTTTTGCTGACAAGTATTTCGGTTTATTCTCAAGCTGTTGAATATGCATATGATGCAGCAGGAAACAGAACCCAACGTAAGTTAGTAGTTTTAGCCCCTGGAGGAGGCTCTTCTTCTCGACTTGGTCAATTACCAACAGAAGAACCCATAACAGAACAGCTAACAAGCGATTCTAAGTTAAGCATCTATCCCAATCCAGTAAAAGAACAGTTAAACTTAAAAGTAGAAGGCGTTTTTAATACTTATCAAATTACGTTGACCGACCTTACAGGGAAAGTCTTTTTATCTAAAACAATAAATGACAGCTCTATCCAATTAGATTTTACCACCTATCCTAAAGGTGTTTATTTATTAAAAACAGGAGCAAACAATCAATTTACCGAATGGAAAATTATTAAACAGTAAGACGAATGAAAAAAATAATCAATATCATCATCATATTGTTGTGTTTATTAAACACGCTAAGAGCACAAATAAATTTATCATTTTATATTGATGAAACTGGGAATAATGTTGTTCATACTGCAAAACAAGAAATAAAATTTTTGCCAGGATATAAATATGTGCCAGATGCAACAGGAACACATCATTCATACATCGATGGAAATAGTGATTTTAGTCAAATTTATTCAGGATTACCTGACGATAATTTTGTAGATAGAGAACTTAATACAGGACTTCCTGTTGGTTCTATTGCAGGACAACATCATGTTGATTTATTTGGTGCAGCAACCTATACCATTCCTATTGTTTTACCTACTGGGACTAATGGTTTTATGCCAACTTTAGTACTTAGTTATAATAGTATGGGACAAAGTAATGTTTTAGGAATGGGTTGGGGATTATCAGGCATTTCAAGAATTTCAAAAAAGTCTTTATCATTTCATTATGCCCCTATGGATGAGTTTAAAGTAAAACCAATTACTGAATCTTTAGCATATGAACTTGATGGGAAACATTTTCAACGAAGTGCAACAAATTCATCATTTACATTTGAAGATAATAATTTCGATAATATAGTTTATATTTCAGCAACTAACAGTTTCACTGTAAGAACCAAAGATGGGTTAACTTACTACTATGGAACATCTACAAATTCTAAAAAAGATGGGATTTTTTGGAATATTGATAAAATAGAAGATAATAATGGAAACTATATTGAATACATCTATAATTCAGCCAATTTAATTGAAGAAATAAAGTATACTGGAAATGATAATCAAAGCTTAGCTCCATATAATATTGTAAAGTTCCATTATAAGGACAGAGAAGATAAAAACACTTATTACTATGCAGGGCAACAAGTTCATAATAATAAATTACTTGATAAGATTGAGGTTATTACTGAAAATAATTTAGTAAGAAGATATAGGTTTAATTATAGTTTTAACTTATACAGCTACTTATTTGAAATTATTGAAAGTGGAGCTGATGAATCAGATTTGAATAGCACTATTATTAACTACAAGGAAATTAAAAAATTAGAAAATTATTCTCATACAGGAATTCCTACTCAAAATGCTGAATACCGAACTGGAGATTTTAATGGCGATGGAAAAGCGGATGTTTTGGCTTTTGTGTTTTATTTCAATAGTGCAGGGTCAAAGATATATTCTCATTATAATCTTTATCTTAATCAGGGACAAAGTAATTTTAGTTTAGAAATAAGTGGAGGAGCATTACCAACAAATTTCTATCCATTCGAATCATTAGGAGACATGTCTCAATTGTCGTTAAACAACAGAGGTATTGATGCGGTTGATTTAAATGGAGATGGATTGGAAGATATGTTGTTAGGAAGAAATTATGGAACAGGATTTATTTATACGCCATATTATACCGTAAAGAATGAAATGACAGGAAATATAACTTTCATACAAGGGGCTGATGTTGTGGTTGGTTCACCAATTTCTTCTCATCAAATTATATTAGGCGATTTTAATGGCGATGGAAAAGTAGATGCATTTATTAATCGAAATTTATCGAGTAATGATTTATGGCAACTTGTATTTTTTAGTGGTTCGGCAAGTGCTAATAACACAAATATCCTTAAAAGCGAATATTATAATTCAGCTAGTACTTCAACTCCTTTATTTAATTATAATTCATTCATCTCATTAGATTATGATGGTGATGGCAAATCTGATTTAATGGGTTGGCAAAATGGTTCATCGATAGGCAAAATATTTATTTTTGATTTGGCAATAGGAATAGATGGGCAACCTAATAATTCAGGAGCAAAATTAAAAGAAGTTTTTTCTAGTGCACCGTCAGTTAATTTCCCTTCAATTAGTACTATCAGGTATTTAGGAGACTTTAACGGCGATGGAAAGACAGACGTTTTATCCACAAATGGATATGAATTCAGTATATATTATTGTACTGGCAACGGGTTCAATTTGGTTGAATTTTCAAACATATCTGGCATTAACCATATTTTTAATAATGATGTTTTATATATTGTAAACGATTTTAATGGTGATGGAAAAGCCGATATATATAGTTCAAATAAAAATGTATCATCAAGCAATGATCCATACTTGTATTTTACTATTCATTATAGCAATGGTTTAAATTTTTCACCAAAAACATATTCAATTAATTCTTCGGTATATGGTGAGATTTTTCCCTCAATAGGAGATTTTGATGGAAATGGTTCTTCTGATGTTCTTTTTCATTCGATAAATTTATACGACAACCAAATTCCTATGTCTATCTATTTTTCTTTAACAGATGCTAGAAAAAGTTTGGCTAAAACCATAAAAAATGGCTTTAACAACGAAGTTTCTTTTTATTACGAACCACTAACCAATGGTTTAGGCACAACGGTTTATGAAAAATTTAATGGAGCGGTTTATCCTATTAATGATGCACAATTTCCTTTGCACGTAGTTTCATCTGTCGCTACTTCTGATGGAATTGGTGGAACGAATACCACAAATTATTTCTATAAAGGAGCTATTTTACACAAAACAGGAAAAGGATTTTTAGGTTTTTCTGAAATCAGTTCTGTAAATAATAATTTAAAACTTAAAACTGTTACAGAATTTGAGTTGTTTCATGCCATTTTTCCAGCCTTTTTTACTACGTATCGTACACCTGGTTTCATGACAAAAACCCAGAAAAAATATTTATCAACTACTAATACATTACTTGAAAGTTCCACATTTACTAATCAAATAGTTGGAGGATTGGTTAACTATCAAAAACAAGTTACAAAATCAGTAATCCACGATTACTTAACCGATGTAATTACTACTTCTGATTATACTTACGATACTGGTGGTAATCCTGAAACCATAGTTACTAATAAAAATAATGTAGAAACCTCATTAACAACAAATATTTTTCAATCAATAGCCAATTGGGGTGTAAAAAACAAGCTTACCTCCACTACAACTACAGTTACTAGATTAAATGAATCTCCATATACACGTAGTGTTAGTTTTACATATGATGCAACGAAAGGGAGTTTAGAAACCAAAACAGAGGATAATGGTTTACTTACTACATACGAACACACCAATGGTTTAGGTAATGTAACCAAATCAACCTTGTCAGGAGGGGGAGTAACTACTAGAAGTACCATATTTATTTACGATGCAAAAGGACGTTTTGTTGAAGAAACCATAAACCCCTTAAATCAGCACAGTTATGCAACCTATGATGCTCGTTGGGGTGTACCAATTACCCAAACAGGCGTAGATGGATTAACCACTACCTACCAATACGATGATTTTGGACGATTAACCACAGCTACAACTCCCGATAACATTACCACCACATCAACCTTGGCGTGGGAAGTTGGAGGAGGAAGTGCTACTAATCCGTTAACAGCCGATAACTCGATATACACTGTTACAACAACAACCGAAGGAAGTCCAACCCAGAAAACATGGTACGATAGTTTTGGAAGACCACGTAAAATGGAAGTAGATGGTTTTGACAAAAAAATTAACCAAGTAACCACTTACGATAACAGAGGAAATGTTGCTACCACTACCACTCCGTTTTTTGCTACCGACGAACCTTTGGTTACTACATACACTTATAACGATTTAAACTTAGCTAACACCATTGTAAGTGAAATAGGAACCACTTCGTTTGGTTATGTTTATAGTACAGGCGACCATACCATAACCACAACTAGAACATTGCCTGATGGGAATTCTTCTACATCAATAACTGATGCCACAGGAAAACTCATTAAAGCCATTGACAATGGAGGAACACTTGATTATACCTATTACAGCTCGGGCTTACAAAAAGATATTAAATTAAACACTGTTTTGGTAGCTAGTATGGAATACGATAACAATGGCAACCAAAAAAAATTAATTGACCCCAACGCTGGAACTACCGAATATATTTACAATAATTTGGGCGAACTAACCTACCAAAAAGATGCTAAAAATAATGAATACACCATTACTTACGATGCATTAGGCAGGATGGCAACCAAAACTGAAAACGGTACTTCGTTTGGGTTTACCTATTATACCAATGGCAATGGAATAAACCAACCTGATAATATAACCTACAACGGCATTACCCAACACTTTACATACGACTATTTGGGCAGATTAACTGAAACCAAAGAAACTTTTGAAGGCGAAGATTATGTTTTTGGCTATCAATACGACGATTTTAACCGTATTGAACAAACCTCTTACCCATCAGGGTTTAAAACCAAACACCACTACAACAGCTTTAGTTATCCTACCACTGTTACTGATGAACAAGCCACAAATACTTATTGGCAAGCAGGTAGTATGAACGCGTACAACCAATACAAAACTTATACCTTAGGTAACGGACAAACCACCACCAAAATTTATGATGAATTTGGTTTACCAACACAAATAAGCACCACCAACCCCAACATACAAAACCTTTTGCTTAACTTTAACCCACAAAATGGTAACTTAATGAGTAGAGCAAACCCGACTAAAAACCTGTTGGAAGAATTTACTTACGATAACCTAAACCGATTAGAAGAAACCAAAGTAAACGGTGTGATACAATTGAGTACACAATATCAAGGTAACGGAAACATTGGTTTTAAAACCGATGCAGGAAACTACACCTACGATGTAAACCTTAAAAATGCAGTAGTACAAGTAAGTAATCCATATGCTTCTATAAGTACTAATTTGCAAGACATTACCTACAATGCTTTTAACAGCGTAAACACCATAATAGAAAACAACAACGAACTAACCTTTACCTATGGAGCCGACCAACAACGCCGAAAAATGGAACACAAAGTTGGCGGAACAGTAGAAAAAACCACCTTTTACTTTGGAAACTACGAAAAAATAAAACTTGCCAATGGCGATGTAACCGAACTCCATTATATAGGTGGTGGCGATGGATTAGTAGCCATTCACGTAATAACCACTCCCAATACCCAACCCTCATCACCCACCACTTTTTACACCTATACCGACCACCTTGGAAGTATTACAACCCTAACCGACCAAAACGCAACCATAGTTTATGAACAAAATTTTGACGCTTGGGGCAGAGAACGAAACCCTAACACTTGGGATTATGCCAATGCCACAGTAACAGGAAGCGTTACAGGTTTTGAATGGTTAACTAGAGGCTATACAGGGCATGAACACCTTGCTGAGTTTGGACTAATAAACATGAACGGCAGATTGTACGACCCTGTACTTGGTAGAATGTTAAGCCCTGATAATTACGTACAAGATGCTACTAGCACTCAAGGATATAACCGATACAGCTATGTAGTAAACAACCCACTAAAATATACCGACCCTAGTGGAGAGAGTTTTGAAGATTTTACGAGAGGTGTTGTAGATTTTTTTACTTTTCCTGGAAGGCTTCCAAGCGTTATATCAGAAGATGGATTAAATCCTTCAAATTGGGATTGGGATTATTTATCTGGAAAACAAGCTCCAATGGCATACCGAAAAGACCCTGCAGGATTACAATCTTTGGGTAATTATACAGGAAGCCTTAATAGTGATTTTTTGGGCTCTGAAGGTGGAGCTACCGATGCCAGTGGAGAAAGTATTGATATGAATGCAATGAATGAAGAAGCATGGAACAATCGAAGGGATAGAATGGATAAAGCATTTTTACAAAGTTTAGGAAATGGTAGTATTAATTTACCAGTAACACCTATTGAAGCAATAAGGGATGACCCAAGAGGGGTTCAAGGAAGTTGGGATAGGTTTTTGGAGAATTCAAATCCAACAATTGATAAAGGTGGCTTTATAGATAATAAAGGAGAATTTATCAGTTTTATGACTGACCAAGCAAAAAATAATCCAGTTGAGGTTGCAGCTTTTGGTTTGAATAATGGAAGTTTTTTTGTGCAGCCGTGGATAAATAATACTGCAAAATTCGCAGATAATGATTTCAATCATCCTAGTTTAAAAGGATTAACCATAACTAGCCAATACCATACACATCCTAATGGTTCAGGGCTGTCGCACAAAGATGCAGTGTTTAGTCAAACGTATAGAATACCTGTCCATTCTATTAGTCCTAATGGTGATATTTGGAGATACAATCATGCTGATTATAGAAAATATCCTGTCGATTATTTTATTCCTCTTAAAGCTTTTGATTGGATTCCATTTGGCACTAAAATTAACTAATTGATGAAGCTACAACTTGGTCTAAAAATTGTAATCAGAAAGATATGAAAAAGATATTATTTATATTCTTCACAACACAAACATTAAGCTGTTCTGCCCAAGAGTTACAGTTGCCTGTTAAAAAAACCGTTTCTGTAACAAGACCAGAAAGTGGTGTAGAACGAAGAAATCTTGTTGTAATTAATGATACAACTCCATCGGCTTTAAATGAAATAAAATGGTTTGTTGGTAAATTTCAATCAGAAACTAATAACTTTATTGATCAATTTGTAGTATATGTTATAACTGTTTATAAGAATGATAGTAATCAAAAGGGTTTTTGTTTTACGTTAGGTTATATCATGAATTCTTATGAATATAATACTGTTCAAAAAGACTATTATTTCAATCTTGACAAAGAAATTGTATTGGTTGGTTTAAGCAAAGAAGTTAACAAAGAAGATTTGCAGGAATTTGATTTACAGGAGTTAGACAAAATAAGTAGAATAAAAATAGCTCAAAAACTATATCCTCAATCAATAGGTGGATACACCTATCAGCCATCAGGAATGATTTATTGCAAAGATGGAGAAGAAATCGAAAGTACATATTATGAGAATGCCGATGAGATACCTTATAGAAAATCGATACATACTTCTATTCCAGAAGGTACTATTGAGCTTATAAAAGAAGGAAATTAACCAGGTGAGGTAATGGAGTTAGTAGTTTTGAGTGGACAGCAAAAAGTAATTTATTAAGTCTTAACTTTAAGACATGAGAAAAGAAAGAACCCATTACAGCAGAGATTTTAAAATAAAGGCTGTAGAACTCAGCAATCAAAGAGGTAGTTTAACGGATGTAGCATTAGAGCTAGGGATAAGCAGAGATACCTTAAAAAGGTGGAAGCAAGATTTTAAATCAGGTAAGTTTGAAGCCACTAGTTCCAATGCAAAAGTAAGGAGCAAGGAGGAAGAAGAAATACTACGTTTGAAGAAAGAGTTGTATGAAATAAAGTTGGAGCGAGATATATTAAAAAAGGCGGTAGGCATCTTCTCCAAGAGCGATCGGTAAGATATGAATTTATCAAAAATCATAAGAACGAATTTCCGATTGAGAAGATGTGTTTGGTATTAAAAGTAAGTAGAAGTGGCTATTATAAGTGGTTGTCAGCAGTTCCATCAAAGCGTAAATTATATCAAGATTTTTTAAAAACAGAAATCAAACAAGTTTACCAAGCAAGCAAATGCAGATATGGAAGCCCTAGAATAACCAAAGAGTTGAATATGCAAGGAATACAAGCATCACAACCATTAGTAGCTAAGTTAATGAAGATAGAAAATATTAGAAGTATAGTAAGAAGAAAATATAGAATAACAACTAACTCATTACATCACTTTGCTATAGTAGAAAACAAGTTGAACCGTAATTTTAAAGTAGAAACAAAAAACAAGGTGTGGGTATCATATTACTACATCAGCACTAAAGAAGGCTGGATGTATTTAACTACGGTAATTGATTTGTTTGATAGAAAAGTGATAGTTGGGCACCAAGCAAACAATGAAAGCAAAAGACACGCGACTATATCAGCATTTAAAAATGGCAATAATAAACAGACCATTAGTAGAAAACAAGGAATTGATTCTTATCATCCTTACTATTTTATAGACGATGTTAGTGTTCAAGAAATAAAGGAATAAAACTGTTAGTGTTACATTTTATCAGGTTTAAAACAGCTAAATAAAAAAAGAAGTTGGGCAACTACGAAAAAATAAAACTTGCCAACGGCAACATTACTGAGCTGCACTACATAGCAGGAGACGATGGTTTGGCAGCTATTTACGTAATAACCACCCCCATCACCCAGCCATCAATATACTTACACTATAAATACAATATTTACCCACTTTTCCCTTGCAATTACAACTAAAGCCACAAACTAAAAATGCTATAATAACAAATCGATACACTATGCTTTTTTAACCATTTTTCTGCCTTTATTTTTTGCTTTTTCAACAATTAAAAACATGGCAGGAACAATTACCAAAGTTAAGAAAGTTGCAAATGTTAACCCAAAAATAATGGTCCACGACATTGGGCCCCAAAACACCACGTTATCGCCACCAAAATAAATTTGTGGATCTAAATCAGTAAACAGGGTAAAAAAGTTAATGTTCATACCTACTGCCAATGGAACTAAACCAAGAACAGTAGTAATTGCAGTAAGTAATACCGGACGCAACCTTGTTTTACCTGCTTCAATTAATGCATGTCTTACTTCATCAATTGCTAAACGCTGATTTTCTCCAACACCCAATTCTTCTTTTCTGCGTTCTAACAACAGTTTGGTATAATCAATCAATACAATAGCGTTATTTACCACAATTCCTGCTAAAGAAATAATTCCAATCATGGTCATCATAATAATGAAATCCATTCTAAAAATAACTAAACCTAGCAATACTCCAATTAAACTAAACACTACAGCGGTAACAATGATAACTGGGGCCGAAACTGAGTTGAATTGTGCAACAATAATCAAGAAAATAAGGAATACCGCAATTAATAAAGCTGAACTCAAGAATGCCATTTCTTTAGCTTGATCTTCTTGCTGACCGGTAAATTTCCAGTTGTGTTTCTCATTAACTTTATAGCCAGAAAGTGATTTTTTGATATTTTCAACCACTTCGTTTGCGTTGTAATTTTCTAACACGTTCGACTGAAGAGTTACCACTCGTTTTTGGTCTTTTCTGTTTATTGAACTGTAAGTTGCCGATTTTTTAGCCGTAGCTACTGCCGAAATTGGAACCTGAACAATTCTTCCGTTTGATGGATCTCTAAATGTAATACGTTGATTCATGATTTTTTCCACGTTGTACCTAGATTCATCATTCATTCTTAAAATAATTTTATAATCGTCTTCGCCTTCTTTGTATTTAGAAATTTCTTTACCAAACAACGAGGTACGAATTGATGAACCAATTTGAGCAGTTGACAAGTTAAGTCGTTTGGCTTTTTGTCTATCAATGTTAATTAACAACTCTGGTTTACCGGTTTGAATATCCAACTTTAATTCTTCAATTCCAGGTATGTTTTGCTGATTGATAAACTGTTTCATTTTTTCGGCATCGTCAATCAACAATTCATAATCTTCACCCGAAATTTCAATGTTTATTGGTTTTCCTGTTGGAGGACCTGCTGGGTCTTTATCAACAGTAATTTGTGCTCCAGGAATATCATTGGTAATGTCGCGTAATTCGTTCATTATTTCGTTGGTGTTAATTCCTTTTCTTTCATTAAAAGGCACAAATGAAATGGTAATACGAGCTTTTTCTGGTGTATCACCCATCGAAACTCCTTGTGCTGGGTCTGACGTTCCTTGACCAACTTGCCCAATAATTGATTCTACAATGAAATTACGAGGCATTTTTTTACCTCTTACTTCAATTTCTTCATTAAAGTAATTCATTACTTTATTTTCTACTTCAATAGCAACCTTGTTGGTCGATTCAATATCTGTTCCTATAGGTTGTTCAATAAAAATGTTAAGGTATTTTGGCATATTTGCTGGAAAGAAATCTACTTTTGGAGGTACAACTATCATTAAAATGAAAGAAAAGATTAACAATCCTAATGTTCCTAGCAAATACTTTCTAGGTTTATTCCCTGCCAAAGCTTTGGTTAAAAAACGCTTGTAAAATTTTTCTAATTTAGGTAATACCTTTTGTTGAAAATATTTGGTAGCTGGACTAAAAAAATAGGTACTAGTTAAAACAGTTAATCCAGCTGCTATAATCAAATTACCAAAACCCATTGACACAAAAATGCTTAATGCTAATCCTACTAAAATTAATGTAATTGATGTAATTAATATTTTCTTTTTATTAGCTGGTTTTTCTTTCAATTTCATAAAAACAGCCGTAAAAACGGGATTAATAATCAACGCCACAAACAATGATGAACCTAGTACAATAATTAATGTAATCGGTAAATATTTCATAAACTCACCCATTAAACCTGGCCAAATTGCTAGAGGAATAAATGCTGCCAACGTAGTTGCTGTGGAGGCAATAATAGGCCAAGCAACTTCACCTGCTCCATACATACTTGCTTTTGATAAGGTTTGACCTTCACTTAAGAACCGATAAATGTTTTCGACAATAACAATTCCATTGTCAACCAACATACCTAAAGCAAGAATCAAAGAAAATAATACCATCATGTTTAATGATACGCCCATTGCATTTAATATCATAAACGACATAAACATGGATAATGGAATTGCAATACCAACAAATAAGGCATTACGTAATCCTAAAAAGAAAAGTAATACGCCAACCACTAACAACATTCCGAAGATGATACTGTTTTCTAGCTCATCAACTTGTGTTCTGGTTTGTTCAGATTGGTCGCTGGTAATTGAAACGGTTAAACTTTCTGGAAATTCATTGGCTTTTAATTCGGCAATTATTTTATTGATTTCATCAGAAACCTCTAATAAGTTTTCTCCACTTCGTTTAAACACATCGCACATTACTACGGGTTTACCAAATTCACGAGCGTATGAATCGCGGTCTTTTCCTTCAAACGAAATTTCGGCAATGTCTCTTAAATAAACAATTTCTTGTTTTTCTTGTTTTACAATTAAGTTTTCTATGTCTTTCCAATCATTAAAATCACCAACTGTTCGAACACTTCGTTTAATATCATCTACCAATAAATCGCCACCAGAAATGGTCATGTTTTCGTAGGCAACCGCATTTTCAATATCGTTAAAACTGATGTTCATGCTTTCCATTTTTTGAACATCCACCTTTATTTTAACTTCTTTTTCTTGAATTCCTCGAATATCAACTTTGGTAACTTGTGGCAATGCTTCAATTTTATCTTCAATAATTTCGGCATAATCTTCTAACATATCAGCCGAAAAATCGCCTGATAAATTCACGTTCATTATGGGAGTAAGTTCAGAGAAATTCATCTCAAAAACATTCGGTTCCATAGGTAAATCAGTAGGAAAATCGGTACTACTTTTAGCTTTATCTACCGCATCTTTAACCTTTTGAAGAGCCTTTTCAGGTGAAACGCTAAAATCAAATACTACTCGAATTGACGAATATCCTTGTATAGAATTAGATGTGAGTTTATCTATTCCAGAAATGGTTTTAATTTCCTTCTCTATTGGTCGGGTAATTAACTTTTCAATATCAACAGGAGAGTTTCCTGGATAAGGAGTTCCAACATAAATTTCGGGAGTTACAACCTCAGGAAATGCCTCTCTTGGCATTGAAACATAAGCTATTACTCCTGCAATTAAAATTATTGCAGTAATAACAAAAACGGTTGTTTTATTTTTTACTGATAGCGTAGTTAAACCAAACTCTATCAATCCTTTTTTATCTTCCATAATCTTTTTCTAGTTACTTTTTTCTAAACTTCCAACTTCGGTCTTCCAACTTCCTACTTTTTTACTTCAACCACATCGCCTTCCTGAACGCTTCTAGAGCCTTTATCAATGTATTGTTCGTTTCCTTTTAAACCATCAATAATTACGGTTTCGTTTTGATATGAAGCACCAACTTTAACAACTACTTTTTTTACCCTGTTTTGATTTGAGTTGTTTTCAATAATGTAAACATAATCGTTGCCGTTTCTATCTTGCTGAATAACACTTGAAGGAAGAACCACGGCTGTATCTAATGCAAAATCTCTAACCGAAATATCTGCTAGTAAATTGGGTCTTAAATCGGCTTTAATATTTGCTAAATCAATATAAATTTTAAACGAACGGTTGGATGGATTAATAAAATCAGCAACACGTTTTACTTTAGTTTGAAACTCTTGTCCGAGTGTTGAGAATTTTACATTTACTAAGGTACCTTCTTTTAACACTCCAACATACTTTTCTGAAACATCAGCTTTAATATAAGTTTCGCTATAATTGATTACTCTGGCTACAGGCATTCCTGGCATTGCAGCCTCACCAACTTTAGGCATTATTTCATCTACAACACCCGAAATAGGAGCTTTTATAACATACATTCCTACTTGCTGTTTAATTGTTTTCATTTTTTGCTCCAAAGCCTCTTTGTTGTTTTTAGCTTGTAAATACTGAACTTCAGAGCCAATTTTATCTTTCCATAAACGCTCTTGTTTTTCGTAAATATCTTTTGCTAAATTGTATTGGGTTTCCACTTCTGTTAATGTTGATTGCAACACATCAGCATCTAATTTCATTATAACATCACCCTTGTTAACAGTTGAGCCTTCTTTAACTAAAATTGCAATTACAGTTCCTGGAGTTTCTGGATAAATTAAAGCATTTCCACCAGTTTCTACAGCTCCCTGAACTTCAACAAAATGATTAAATGGCTTAACCTCAACATTATTTAAGGTTACCAAAGGCAAACGTGCTGTGGTATCAGCAGCTTTAATTTGTTGGTCGATAACCGCAATTTGTTCAGCTATATCATCATACAACGATTTTAATGAATCCTTTCTTTCTTTTAATTCAGCTAAACCATCAGTATTTTCTGTACCACATGAGTATGCTATTGTTGCAATTCCAATTATTAAAATCCAATTTTTCATTTGTTTTTGTTTTTATTGTTTCTCGCAGATATCGCTGATTTCCGCTGATTGTTTTTATTTTGTTTATTCTTTATTCCTGACTACTAACTCCTCATTACTGTTTCCTAACTACTTATTCCTTAGTTCCTAATGCTTTTTTTAGTTCTGAAGTTGAATTAAATAAATCCAACAACGATTTAATGTATTTTGCTTCTGTTTCTAAATATTGAGTTTGTGATTGTGTAAGTTCCATGCTAGAAATCAATCCTTCGGTATATTTTTTAACCGAATTATTGTTGATTTTTTCGGCTATTCTAAGTCCGTCTTTTTGGTTATTATAAATACTATACGCCGATGTATAATTTGATTTTGCTTGTTGCACCTTAAGTGTAATACTTTGTTCAACTTGTTTTGTCGTGTTAACGGCTTTTTCATAATCTAATTTTGCTTGACCCATTTTTGCTAAACGCATACCGCCCGAAATAATAGGTAATTTTAACGACAACCCCCAAAGAGTTGATGGATACCAAGTTCCACCACTAAATACTTCAAATTTGTTGCTCATGTTTTGTTGTTGATGATTGAAAAAAGCTGCCAACGATGGTGCAAAAGCAAAGCGTTCTTTACGTAAATTCAATTTCATTAAATCTTCGTTTACTTTAATTATTTGGTGTTCAATGTTGCTTTCCACTTTAAACTCTTTTGCAAAGGCATCTTCGGCACTAACCTCTGTAAGCAACATTTCAATTTTATCAGACAAAACAATAGAGGACGATAATTCTAAACCCATTTGAAATTTTAAAAAATTTAAAGCTATTGCTTTTTGGCGTTCGGCTTCCGATAACGAATTATTGATGTTATTTACCGTTAATTGCAATTGGTCAACACTTTGTTCTTCAACAAACCCTTCTTGATATATTCTAGTGGTTTCTTCCAATAATTTAGTTGTCGACTCGGCTATTTTTTTTAAAATAGTAAGGTTTTCGTCGGCAACTAAGCTTAAATAGTATGCCTGAGCAACTTCTTCACGAACCATAATTTCGGTTTTCTCTAGGCTTTTTTCAGCAAAACTTTTGTAGGTACGAGATGCCTGTAAGCCAACAATATACGAGCCATCAAACAACAACTGTGTTGCTGTAATTTTAGCTGTGGTGTTATAATCGGTTCCAAACTTTAATTCAGCAAACTTGTCTTTTGGTGCATTTGGATCAAATGCCGAGGCTGGAACTAAACTTACTGGTAAATCCAAAAAGTTTTGAAAATTGGCTTCAAAATCAACTTTAGGCAGGCCAATTCCTGTTGTTTCCATTACTTTTTTCTTGGCTATCAACACATCTTTTTCTGCACTAATTCGCTCGTAGTTGTTTTTTAATGCATACTCTTGTGCTTGTTTAAGCGTAAATGCTTGCTCGGTTTGAGCTAAAAGGCTGCTGACTAAAACCACATACCCAAAAGCAAAAATGATTAACCTCATTTTTAAAAATTTAAATTTTCGTTCGTTAATTTTTGAGCTAAATATTTTGCTCCTTTTTCACTAGCAATACCTCTAATGTGGTATCTAGCAATTTCGCGATGTAATACCTCAAATGAATATTTATTTGTTGGAAAAAATTCTGAATCAAACATTCTATCAATTAATCCAACATATATTTTAGCTGTAATTTCTTCATTTACATTATCTCGATACAATCCTTCTTCAATGCCTCGTTTAATGTTTTCTACAATCATGTCATAAACAAAACATTGCTTATGACTTTCCATAACTTTCCAAGCGTCGGGGTAATACTTTTGTAAATCGTACATTACGGCAGGTTGCACATTTTGTAATTTTTGGCTAATCCGTTTGTTTACATCAAACATTTCGTCGATGGCATTACCTTTTTGGGTTGCAATATTGCACAACATACATTCTTCGGAATTAACCGTTAGTTCAACACATTGTTTTACCAAATCTTTTTTGTCGGTTGCAAATTGATAAAGGGTTTTTTTTGAAATACCTAAATGACGCGAAATATCATCCATGGTTAAACTTTTTATGCCATATTTCATAAAAAGCTCGGTTATAGCCAATAAAAATTGTTCTTTGGTTTCCATGATGGCAAAAGTAGGAAACAATATAATTATCGGAAACATTTTTTAATTAAAATGTTTCCAATGTGTTTTAACTATTTTACTAACACACTGATTATTAATGAAATAATTTTTTGATTAAAGAAACAAGAATTCATAAATTCAACTTTTGATGATTTATATATTTATTACATTTGGTTATTGCTATAGAAGTTTATACTCAACATAATTAACTAGAAAATAATATGAAATAGCCACGTGCAAAAGCATACAAAGACTGATTAAGATACACTGGCGTATTCCATATGACCGATTTAATAAAATAAATATCTACATATGAAAAAGACATTTTTTTTCATCATTGCACTTTCCGCTTCCTTCGGACTTGGCTTTGCATTTAACAACTATATTGTTAAACCATCAAACGAAAAACCTGAAATAAAAAAAGTAACTGGCATAGGTGGGATATTTTTTAAATGCGAAGACCCAAAAAAAGTTAGGGAATGGTATCAAAAACACCTTGGCATAAACACTAATCAATATGGGGCTGTTTTTGAATGGTATCAAGGAGCGGATAGTACAAAAAAAGCATTTTCTCAATGGAGTCCATTTAAAGAAACGACCAAATATTTTGAACCTTCAACAAAAGATTTTATGATAAACTATAGGGTTGCTGACCTTGTAGGGCTTGTTGAACAATTAAAACAAGATGGGGTTACCATTTGCGACACAATAGAAGTGGTGAGTTACGGAAAATTTGTTCACATAATGGATATTGAAGGCAACAAAATAGAATTATGGGAACCTAACGATATTGAATATGAAAAACTTGGTGTGCAAATTGGAAGTAAAACGAATAAATAATTTTTAACAGCATTTTAGGTACTTAGTGGCTAAACTCTTCTTGTTTTATTTTTAAGATATCTTCACACACATTACTAAAACATCATCAATTTGTTCGTTATTTCCTCGCCACTTTTCAAGTTCATCTTTGAGTAATTCTTTTTGTTTTAAAGGTGATAATTTATAAATTTTCATAAACACTTCTTTCAATTGTTTATTCATAAATTTCTTGCCTTTTAACCCTCCAAATTGATCAGGAAAACCATCGGAGAACATGTAAAACACATCATCTTTTTGGTATTCAAATTGGTGTAATTCATAATCAAAATCTATTGGAGCACTTCCTCCAATTGGGTTTCTGCTTGCTTTTATTTCAAATAGTTCGTTGTTTCTAATGTATATTAATGGGCGAAATGCTCCTGCATAGGAAATTACTTTATTGTCTAAATCAAAACACGAAATGGAAATGTCCATTCCATCTCTACTTTCGCTGTCTTCATCATCTTGTTTTAGTACTTTTTTTACAGCTATGTTTAGTTCTTTCAAAATTTTATCTGGACTAGTTATTTTGTTTTCGACAATAATCTGATTTAGATTATTTACTCCTATCATACTCATAAACGCTCCTGGAACTCCATGACCTGTACAATCGGCTGTAGCAAAAATATATTTATTGCCAATTTTCTCAAACCAATAAAAATCGCCACTTACTACATCTTTTGGAAGGTATAAAATTGCAACGCTATCATTTAGCTCATTAAGTTTTGTTGATCTTGGTAAAATCGCATCTTGTATTTTTTTTGCGTAGTTAATACTATCCGTAATATTTTTATTGGCAACCTCTATTACTTTTTTCTGTTCTGCCAATGTTGAATTTATGCTTTCAACTTTTTCTTTTTCTTCCCTAAGTTCTTTGGTTCGTTCTTCTACCTTTGTTGTTAATATTACTTGTGTTTTCTTAAGATTTCTGGTTCTAACAACAACAATTAAATAGCCAGTGGTAAGTACAGTTAAAATTGCCAATATGTAAAACAAGTTTGTTTTATACCAAGGTGGAAGAATAGAAAAGGTGAAAGTTTCATCTTGTGAAGACCATATTTCATCACTATTTTTTGCTCTAATTTTAAAAACATAATTACCATGAGGTATTGCAGTATAAACGGCTTTTCTATCTTTTGTTAAAGGAAGCCAATTTTCATCTAATCCTTCTAATTTATATTGATACTGAACATGTGAAGGATTGGTTAAGGAAACACCAACAAATTCAAAAATTAAATTATTGTTATTGTGTTTAAGTTCTAATTTTAACGGAATGTTTTTTTCTTCATCAACCTCATCGGTGTAGTTTTTCCAATCAACATCTTCAAAATTTAGTTTTATGTTTTTAATTACCACTTTTGGAGGTTGAATATTTACAATATCATTTTTTAAATGGTATTGATAAAGTCCGTTGATAGTTCCGAAGTAGAGTTGATTATCTTTGTTTCTAAAAACTGCATTGAGATTACATTCAACACCATCAAAACCTTCGTTTTTACTATAAATTCTTATTTTTAGTTTATTAGTTGGGTTATTCCATTTTTGATAAATACTTTCAATAGAAACTTTATCTAAACCCTTATTAGTTCCAATCCACAAATTACCTTTTCCATCTATTTCCATCAAATAGATATTTTCAGAAGTTAGCCCATCTTTTTCTTCTAATTTTTTAAATGTTTTACCATTAAATAGATAGGCTCCTTCATTTGTTCCAATCCACAAGTTATTTTTGGTGTCTATTCTTAAACATCTTGCTTTAGCACAATCTATACCTTGTTCTTTTGAATAAAAAACAACCTCTTTTCCGTTAAACCTGTATATTCCTTTATTACATGCCAAATACAATTGCCCTTTATATTCTTTTATATCATAAATAAATTCTTTCGGGAAATTTGATACAGTATGAAGCGAATCGTTTTTTAGGTTATAAAGCCCCATTTTTCCTCCAACATAAAAGTTGTTTTTAAAAACAAAGCTGGAAAAAATGTTTTCTTCTTTTATTGCTGGATCAGCAAACGGAACAGGAGTTGTTTTGTTTTCTCGACATAAAAACAATCCGTTATTTGTTCCAATATACAACTCTTTGTGGTATTCATTAAAGTGATAAACATTAGTAAATCCTAATTCCTTTAAGTTTTGAAACGACTCAACACTTCCATTTTTGTTTATTACATTATACCCACCATTGGTTCCCACAAACAATTGTTTGTTTACACTTTCGTAAACTGAATTAATGTAATTGCTAATTAGTTTGTTTTGAGTACTGAAATAAGTAAAAATTGGTTCGAACTTCACTAAACCCTGACCTCTTGTTCCTAGCCATAAATTTTCTTCTTTATCAGTAAAAATAGCCCAAACTTTTTGATACTTAAATCCATTAGATGGTGAAATCCATGTTGGTTTTAATGTTTTGATGTCGATGAAATAGAGTTGATTATTTAATGCTCCAAAAACAAGTTGATTTTTATATTTTACTGATGATGTAAATGTTAAATGAGAACCTTCTTCTTTGGGTAATTCAATTTTAGAAACCTCATTATTTTTAATAAGATTTATTCCATCTATCGTTCCAACAAGGATTTCTCCTTTTTTTGCTTCAATAATGGTTTTTACATAATTATTAGATATTCCATTAGAAGTTGAATAATTGATTACCTTTTTATCTGAATCAACAACAAAAACGCCCGTGCTTTTTGTACCTATCCACAATCTATTTTCTGCATCAGTATAAATACAATTAATAAATGATTTGTTTAGAAGTTCGTTACCTGAATTATAAAACTCAACAGAATCTCTATCGGCATTGTATTTATAAATACCTTGAGCAGAACCGAACCATGTTTCGTTAGTGTTTTTGTTTACATATACCCAATAAAAAGAAGTTGTTTGATGATATATTTTTTTTACACGGTTAACTTCTTTGTTTAAAAGAGTAATTCCTTCTTTTGTTGCAACCCATACGTCTCCATTGTTTTCAACATCTAACGAAAACACTTCATTTTGTGAAAGCCCTGATTTTTTTTTAAACGAACTAAAATCATAGCCATCATAAATACCAATACCACCTCCATTTGTACCGTATAAAAGGCTGCCATTTTTTGCTTGAGAAAGTGTTGTTACATCTGATTGTTCGAGACCCTCAGCAACATTAAAATTTTTGAAATTATACGTTTGTGAGTAAACCCCTGTATAAGCAATAATGCTTAAAAATATATATGCTGCGTATTTTAACATTGGAAAGTAAAATTAAAAAAAATACCCTGAAAATTTCAGGGTATTTTTTTTAATTACTGTTTTACAATTTTTCTAAAATAATGTTCATTTCCAATATTAATTATCATAAAATAAATACCAGCAGATTGACTATTAAAATCAAAATCAACTTTATTAAGACCCACATTTAAATCAACTTTTTTATTAAGTACATGCGTTCCAATTGAACTAGTCAATATTAGCTCTGCAGAAGCTTTTTTAAGCGAAGTTAATTCCAATACAAAATTATCTTTTGTTGGGTTTGGTATGATATCAAGATCAAAATCTTTTGTTTCAAAAACATTTATACCAACCATGCCTTGCGGAAGAATATAAACACTATCAGAACCTATATAAAAATTAAGTGAGTCTAAAGCTCCATCGCCAGGATTAACGGTAAAGGTATAAATTGAATCATTTGGAAAACCAGGCAAATCAGCTCTAAGAATAAAGGTTGCATTATTGTTTAATCCTGTAAAGTGGAAAAAACCATTCACATCTGTTGTTGCAGAACTTATTGCACCTCCTGGTGATTGGTCAATGGTAATATCAATGTCTGATAATGGATCTCCGGGAGCCATTATTTGATAACTGTTTGTTGAACTCAAACGGTTTCCATATCCAGCTAACTCAAATACATAACCACTACATTGCCAAGAACCTACCTGAGGTAATTTCTCTATTAGTGAAATATTATTCGGAATTGGATTACTTCCACACATCAAATTATTAACAAAAGCTTCATTCCACTTAGTTGTTCCACTGGTAAATAAAAAATATGTTGGTAAATAATTAGGATATTTTGTTGGTGAAGGTATTGCTTTTACCACATATTCTCCTTCAGGTAAATATAAAAATTGATAATAACCTGCTGCGTCAGTTTCAACATTAGCGTATTGGATATACTCGCCTGTTTCACTAATTTTATACAACACCACATTCACACTATCGGCATAATTTGAAGCATAATCAATATTTCCAGAAATATCAATAATACAAGAGCAATAGGTATCATTTGTACTTTCCACAGAGTTTGATGGTGTGTTTACTGTTAACGAATTTTCATTCATTACCACACTGTAAACAGTATCTAAAAAAGTATAATTATCAAAACCAAGAGTATCTTCTGTTGGTAATGAAAAAACATTTGATTCTGGACAATTTGTATTTAATTTTTCATCCGTTTTAAAAAGCATAAATCCACCGCCATTATAACGGTCAGCAGCAATAATTACACCTCCATCTTCTGTATTATCGATATCTTGATAATATGTTGTTCCCATTCCAATTGGTAATTCTTGATGTGTAATTACATCTAACATTTCGCCATTTGTATTCATCTTAAATAAAACACTACCATAGTTATCATTATCATAATAACCTACTAAATCGCCAGATGGAGATTGGAAGATTTTATTTACATAAAAACCTCCTTCTCCAACACCTAAATAATATGATTTTTTCCAATTAATATCTCCTGTTATAGGATTCAAGTTTATCAATCCAAAACGTCTTGTTGAAAGAACTGTATCATTTACAACAACAGATAACAAGGCATTATTCACATCCAATATTGTTAAACTTTTTACTTCTGTTCCTCCATCCATTACGTTGTCAATTGGAGCGTTAAATCTCATTCCTTTCGACCATTCAATATTTCCTGTCGCATCAATTTTTGTTAATTTAATCATACTTTCGGTTGGATTAAAAACATCTGTCGAAACAAGTGAAGCAAAAAGATAACCATTATCTGGCGTTTGATTTAACACTTTAATATCACCAGAATACTCCATAGCAGAAGGGTCTTTATCTCCATAAAACTTACACCATTCGGTATTACCTAATGCATCAACTTTAAGGATGTAATTCATATTTAAAGCTCCCCAATCATTAACTCTTCCATAAGACACATAACCTCCATCAGCAGCCGTAAATCCAGCAATAGGATCAAAATTTAAAGTATCTATTTCATAATATTTATTCCAAAGATGATTTCCATACAAATCAAATTTGGCAATCATTGGTTGGTATTTAAAATCCGAATTTTCAACTGCAGTAAAAATAGTGTAATCAACAGATGACGCTTCATTACCTATAACATAAGCTGGGTATGCCATTGATGACAAAGGGGCAAATTCAATCAATGTATCGAAAACTACCTCTCCTTGAAAATTAAGCTTAGCTAAATAATACTTAATCGTATAAAGACCATCAGCATATGGTGCTACAACAAAATAATCATTAGTAGTTGGAATTGAATTTATTTTATAGTTATATACGCTTACAAATCCATTCACATCAACCAAAACAGAATCTTTAAACGTAATATGTTTGGCTTGTGAAAAAGCAGAAATTGTAATAATTATAAATAATAATGCAGTAAATAATCTTTTCATGTAATTTCAATTTAAGTTGTTCATTTATAGGCTATAAAACTAAACAAAAAACTAAATACGAAACAAAAAAAAATTTACTTAACCAATAATTTTTGCGAGTAGATTTGATTTTCGGAAGATGCTGTTATAATATATAATCCTGCTGGAATATCTGCATCAATGGGCAACGCTATCAATTGATTATTTTCATAATGTATTACTGCTTTCGAGAAAAATTCTTGTCCTTTTACATCTCTAACCACAATCAAAACTTCCTCTTTAATATTTCCCAAATTAATTTTTAACTCTTCACCTCTTATTAATGGATTCGGAAAAAGACTCATTTCGCCTTTGTTCATTAATTCAACTTTTACTGGAACTATGTTAAAATATTCAAAATTCCCATCGAAATCGGTTTGTTTTAATCGATAATATGAGATTCCTTCATAAGGATTATTATCAAACTCGATATATTCTACATTTAAGTTACTATTACCTGCTCCAGATGTTCTTAAAACTTCCTCCCATGTTATGGCATCTTTGCTTCGTTCTATAGTAAAAAAATCATTATTTAATTCACTCGAAGTAATCCATTTTAAATCTACTTTATTTGTACTTGAATTAAAATTAGCCTCAAAGCTTAGTAATGTTATTGGCAATGGTGTTTGTGTTTTATTTGCAGTTCCTATAGTAAATCTTCTATTGTTTCGAATTCCTCCTGCTCCTCCTGGAATATTCTGAAACTCATAAATTCCTCCACCCAAATCTATTGCTCCTGAAATTGGAGTATCATCGCTGAAAACACCATTATTGTTATCATCTATTAATAGCCTTAAATCAGACGCAGTAATAGCTCCTAACCCGTTCAAATCCCACCTCATATCAATATTTCCTACATTAACTGCCGAACCAGATGAATTTACTTCATTTACTCTCCAAACCCGTTCAAATCTAGATTCAACACCAACAGGAATGTCTGTTGTATTTATTGATTGTGCTATTCCATTATCATGACCCCAAATCAAAAACTCATTATTACCTAAATTGGTTGGATTTAATATTCTAACTATGCCTGTACCTTGTGCATCATTGTGAATATTTGAAGCATCTATTCTACCTATTCCAGCCACATCAAAGTCATAATTTCCATTACCTGGATTGTCTTGCACGTAAATATCATTAGCCCCTAAAGCCAACCCATATTTTGCTGATAAATAATTGTTAATCACTGTTAATTGTGCTGAGTTCAATACCTGATTATAAATAATAAACTCATTTATATAACCTCTTAAACCTCCATTTGTAGTAGTTGCATGTCTTCCAATTCTTGGATTTGGGGGTGTTGTAGTTCCATCAGACTCTGCCAATGTGGCTTGAGCAACATTATTATAATGAATTTGATAATTTACATTATAGTTTCTAAGCATTCCTATAATTTTAGTATTGGTGTTTATAGTGGTTGTCGAAAGTGGTCCACCCAAACCACCTCCAGCATTGTTTCTTTTCTGAAAAGCATAGAAATTTCCTGTTACTGGTTTTAAGGAAACCAAATTATTTGTGGCAGTTGTTCTGTCTAATATAAAATGTCCATTACCATCGTTTATTCCTCCTAAGCCCGTAGCTGTATCTCTAAACACAATTATATAAGTATAACTACTAGAGCTTGGTATTGCTAAATTTGGTCCATCAATAAATAAATCTCCAGTAAAACGAAGTCCTGGATGACCATTTGCAGAATTGGCATGAAACAAAGGTCTATTGCCGGCTGTAGCTTGAGTTGCGTGATTATTATTTCCAGAATTATCTCTCCATTGACGCACTTGTTGCCCATGTGTAGCCTGTGTTGAGCCCGCATCAATAAATGCTCCACCATCAGCTTTAAGCCATAAAATATTATTTGTTGAGTTTCCTATTCCACCAGGCCCAGTTTGCGAATATGTGTTAATTGATAATAAGATTGCAACAAGTAATGTTATCCTCATATATACGGAATTATTCTTAATTATTAATACTTATGTTAATTAGGTAAATATACTTAAAGGTTGATAAACGGCAAATTCAATAATTAGGTTGCATTTTTCTTATTTTCTTATCGTTAACTTTGAAATGTGGATTTGCAGCTGAAAATAAAAAACCTACCCAACAAACCTGGCATATACCAATATTATAATGCCGAAGGAAATATTATTTATATTGGTAAGGCTAAAAATTTAAAAAAACGAGTAACATCTTATTTTACTAAAAACCACGATAACACTAAAACAACCGTATTAGTAAAACAGGTTGTTGACATAAATACCATTATTGTTAATTCTGAATTTGAAGCTCTTTTACTTGAAAACAACTTAATAAAAAAGTATCAACCAAAGTACAATGTTTTACTAAAAGACGACAAAACCTATCCTTGGATTTGTATTAAAAAAGAACCTTTTCCTAGGGTTTTTTCTACTCGAAATTTAGTTAAAGATGGCTCTGAATATTTTGGTCCCTATGCATCGGGAAAAATGATGAACACCATCTTGGATTTAATTCGACAACTCTACCCTCTTCGTAACTGCCACCTCAACTTAAGTGAAGAAAACATAAAAGCCAATAAATTCAAAGTCTGTTTGGAATACCATATAGGCAACTGCAAAGCTCCGTGTGTTGGATTTCAAAATGAAGAAGATTACCAAAAATATATTTTTGACATTAAAAACATCATCAAGGGAAACATTCATGGAGTAACAAAGCACCTTAAAACATTAATGGCCGATTATGCTGAAAACTTGGAATTTGAAAAAGCCCAATTGTTAAAAGAAAAAATTAAAACACTTGAAAACTACCAAAGCAAATCGGTTGTAGTAAGCCCAACAATAAATGACGTCGATGTTTTTTCAATTATTTCTGATGAAAAAGATGCTTTTGTAAATTACTTAAAAGTTATCAATGGAGCTATTATTCAAGGACATACCATTGAATTAAAGAAAAAATTAGATGAAACCGACGATGAACTTCTACAAATAGGCATAATAGAACTTCGACTACGATTTAAAAGTCAATCGAAAGAAATTATAGTACCTTTTATTCCGAGCATCGAAGGTTCTGAATTAAAATTTACAGTTCCTCAAATTGGGGATAAAAAACATTTACTTGAGTTATCGGAACGAAATGCAAAGTATTATCGCTTAGAACGCAAAAAACAGAAAGAAAATGTTAACCCAACCAAACACAGCGATAGAATACTAGAACAGTTGCAAAAAGACTTACGAATGCCCGAAAAACCAGTTTACATTGAATGTTTTGACAATTCCAATATACAAGGAACAAATGCTGTTGCAGCTTGTGTTGTATTTAAAGATGCCAAACCAAGTAAAAAAGATTATAGACACTTTAATATTAAAACTGTTGAGGGTCCAAACGATTTTGCCAGCATGGAAGAAGTTATTTTTAGACGTTACAATCGTTTGTTAGAAGAAAATCAACCATTACCTCAATTGATTATTATTGATGGAGGAAAAGGCCAATTGAGTTCTGCATTAAAAAGTATTGATAAATTAAATTTAAGAGGAAAAATAACCATTATTGGAATTGCTAAGAAATTGGAAGAAATTTACTTTCCAAACGATTCAATTCCATTGTATATAAATAAGAAATCAGAATCGTTAAAACTTATACAATTTTTAAGAAACGAAGCACATCGATTTGGTATAACCCACCACCGCAACAAACGTTCAAAAGAACTCATAAAATCTGAGTTAAGTGAAGTAGAGGGAATTGGATTTAAAACAGCTCAAGAATTGTTGTGGAAATTTAAATCGGTTGCTAGAGTAAAACAAGCTTCGTTAAAGGAACTAGAAGAAGTTATCAGTAAAAAAAGAGCAAAAATAGTTTTTGAATATTTTAATACTCAGTAATCAATTCACAGTCTACAAATAACAAACTTTAGCTAATAATAAAATCAATTTCTAATTTCTAATTTCTAATTTCTAATTTCTAATTTCTAATTTTAACCCATGAAAATTTATCACAATCCACGTTGCAGCAAAAGCAGAGAAACGCTAGCTATAATTCAAAAAGCTGGAAAACAAGTTGAAATTATTGACTACCAAAATCAAGTTCCAACAGAAAAAGAATTAACCGCTATTATTAATCTTTTGGGAATAAATGCCGAAGATTTAGTTAGAAAAGGTGAAGATGTTTACAAAGAAAAATTTAAAGGAAAAAAAATAACCCAACAAGAGTGGGTTAAAATTTTAATTGAGCATCCAAAATTAATTGAGCGGCCAATTGTTATCAACGGAGATAAAGCCATTATTGGCAGACCTCCAGAAAAAGTATTGGAATTATTTTGATTTGTCTTCTAAACCAGCTAACTCTCTCATAAATTTAGGAGCAAACTTGTTTAGCATATACAATTTTATAGAACCTGGAACCACAACAGTGAAAAGAAAAATTAAACACCACATTGCCATAAAGAAAACTGCAAAAAAGAAAACCCAACCTAATGCTATCATAATTTAATTTTTTTAAAAATTTATTGTTGTAAAAGTAAAAATAAATACCAATTCTTCAAAAAAAAGAGCCACAAATTGTGGCTCTTTTTTTACATCATTTCAAAGAAGTCATTTCCTTTATCGTCGCAAATAATAAATGCAGGGAAATTTACCACCTCAATTTTTCTAACAGCTTCCATTCCTAATTCAGGAAAATCAACTATTTCTATTGATTTTATGTTTTGTTTTGCTAAAATAGCTGCTGGCCCACCAATAGAACCCAAGTAAAAACCACCATATTTTTTGCAAGCTTCTCTTACTTGTGGCGAACGATTTCCTTTTGCCAACATAATCATTGAACCGCCATGCGACTGAAATTCTGCAACATACGAATCCATTCTACCTGCTGTTGTAGGTCCAAAACTACCCGAAGGCATTCCTTCTGGTGTTTTTGCTGGTCCAGCGTAATAAACAGGATGGTTTTTAATATATTCTGGCATTGGTTTTCCGCTATCTAAAAGTTCTTTAATTTTTGCATGAGCTGAATCTCTGGCAACTATAAGCGTTCCATTTAAACTTAATCTGGTTTTAATTGGATATTGCGAAAGTTTCTTTAATTGTTCTGCCATTGGCTGATTTAAATCTATTTCCACAGCTGGTTGTAAATGAGGTGCTTTCTCAGGAACAAATCTTCCTGGATTTGTTTCTAATTGTTCTAAAAAAATACCTTTTTCGGTAATTTTTCCTTTAATATTTCTATCAGCAGAACAGCTAACACCAATACCAACTGGACAAGAGGCAGCATGACGAGGCAAACGTATTACTTTAACATCGTGTGTAAAATATTTACCTCCAAATTGGGCTCCAATAGCACTTTCTTGACAAATTTTTTGAATTTTATCTTCCCACTCCAAATCCCTAAATGCTTGTCCTCCCATATTTCCTTCTGTAGGTAATTCATCATAATAACCTGTCGATGCTAATTTAACCGCTTTTAAATTCGCTTCTGCCGAAGTCCCTCCAATTACAAATGCTAAATGGTATGGAGGGCAAGCTGCTGTTCCTAAATCTCTAATTTTAGCATTAACAAATTCAGCCAATTTATTTTCATTTAAAACTGCTTTTGTTTGTTGATAAAGAAAAGTTTTATTTGCTGAACCTCCACCTTTGGCTAAAAACAAAAACTTGTATTCATTTCCTTGATCTGCATAAATATCAATTTGTGCTGGCAAGTTGTTTCCAGAGTTTTTTTCTTCAAACATGGTAAGTGGAACCAATTGCGAATAGCGTAAATTCTTTTCTTGAAACGTATTAAAAATACCTTTCGATAAATATTCTGCATCATCAACTCCTGTATAAACATTTTCACCTTTTTTTGCCATCACAATAGCTGTTCCTGTATCTTGACAAGATGGCAACTGACCTTCGGCAGCAATTTGGGCATTAACTAAAAATGTATAAGCTACAAATCTATCGTTATCTGTTGCTTCTGGATCATCTAAAATTTTTGCAATTTTTTCTAAATGAGCAGTTCTGAGAAGAAAAGAAACATCAATCATTGCTTGTTCCGCAAGTAATTCTAAAGCTTTAGGATTAACTTTTAATATTTTTCTTCCTTCTATTTCAACTGTTGAGATATAATCAGTTGAAATTAATTTGTATTTCGTATTATCCTTGCTTAATGGATAAGGATCGGTATAAAAAAATTCTGACATATGCTATTCATTTTTTGAACTGTAAATTTAAGAGATATTAAAACAAAAAAATATGATATAAAAAAAAGAGGCTGAAATTTCAGCCTCTTTTTTTTATATTAATAAAATTTATAACGTTCGTCGGTTACACCAAACTTGTTTTGTAAAGCTTCAAAAGCTCGATTGGCATTATTTCCATACATTTGTTCTAATTGAATTTTATAAGAGCTATAGTCCGTAACTGCTGGAGCAGAAGTTACTTCATTAACTAAAACCACAAAAACACCTGTTTGACCTTCTAAAGGAATACTCATTTGTCCTTTTTTAAGTGTTGGAATCATTCCAATAATTCTTGGTTCTTGTCCCATTACTGGAACAGAATAGTTTGCAAAAGCAACATCATTAGCAGCTTCAACAGTTCCACCAATTTTTGATGCCAATTCTTGTAGGTTGGTAAAGCCCTTCATTTCGTTTATAAACATTTCTGCTTTTTTCTTCTTTTTTGCTCCCAATTCTACTTGTATTTCAACTTGTTCAATTGGAGCAATTCCTTCTTCTCTAATTTCAGCTAAATGAGCAACAACAAAACTTTGTCCGAATTGAAATGGAGCAGATATCTCACCTTTTTCGCCTTTAAATGCCCATCGAATTAATTCTCTTGGAGAATCTAATCCAGCAATAGTTTTATCACTAGCTTTAACATCAGCTACAAGCTTAAAAACTTCTCCACTTTCTGTTGCTTTTGTAAAGCTTTCTGATGAATTGTTGGTAGAATAAAAAGTACTCGCTTTTGCAAAAATTTCATCAAATGTTGCATTACTTGGCTCAATATTTCTATATATTTTACCTACTTGTACTTTCTTCACTTTATCGCCTTGAGCAGTAATTTCTATTAAATGAAATCCAAATTGAGTTTTAACAATGGTTAAATCACCTTTTTTTCCATTAAAACAAGCGTCATTAAATTCAGGAACCATTTGACCTTCTTTAAACCAACCCAAATCTCCACCTTCAATTGCTGAGCCAACATCTTCTGAAGTTGTTTTTGCAATTTCATCAAATTTCCCACCTTTTTGAATTACATTTTTGATACTATCAAGCTTAAAATAAGCTGTAGAATCTCCAGGCTCTGTTGATTTTAAAAGAATGTGACGTGCTTTAACTGAATCTGGAACCATTTTAACTCCAGTTAATTTTGCAACAACTAATGCATTACCTTCTTCAAATGGACCTACAGTTGTTCCTACTTCTGACGAAAAAAAGTTAGAATCGGCAACATAAGGCATGTTGTTTTTTGAGTAAAAATTTGCATCAAAAGGCACGTCTGAATTAAACATTACGTATGCAGAATCGTTTGTTGATGATTTAAATTCAACAGCTGCATCTGTAATCCATTTTTTTGTCTCCTCAATATCAACTGTAGATGGTGTAACATCAAATTTCACGTATTCAATTGTTCTCGACGCATCTTGTTTGTATTCGTTTTTGTGTTCTTTATAGTAAGCCAATTTTTCTTCTTCGGTAACTGAAATAGTGCTATCTGCAACTAAATTATATCTTTTAGCAACGAATGAAATTGATCTTTTCTCTTCTTGCTCTTGTTGAGTTCTTTTTGCAAAAGCCGTTGGAGCATAAAATCCTTTTTTAATTAAGTTAAAGTACTTTGAAGAAACACGTTCTTTTTGAATACCGTCTTCAAATAATAACCATTGGTTTTTATTCTCAACTGGCATGGTTTCTAAACTTTTCAAAAACTGTAAAACTTGAGCTGGATTAAACTCTCCTGTTTGAGGATTCGAAAATGCTTGTTTTACCTGTGGGTGAGGATCGTTACCTTGAATCATATCAAATAATTCTTGAGGACTAACGGCAATACCCAATTCATTGATTTGACTAACCACCACTTTTTCACGAACTATATCGTTCCAAACTTGCTCCAAAAGAGATTCTCTAATTTCTTCAGTTGCAGCAGATTTGTTTTGCATTTCCCATCGGCTAATGGCAATTTCATATTGATTATTAAAATCAATAGCTGAAATATTATCGCCACCAATTTCACCAACGCTATTGTCGCCACCAAAAAAGGATTGTCCTGATTGAAACAAATCTCCTAATATAAAAGCTAACATTGCAACACCTATTATTATCATTAATAGTGCTGACTTTTCTCTAATTTTTCCTATTACTGCCATTTTATAAAAAATATTTGGGCTGCGAATATACGATTGTTGATTGAATAATAAAAGAAGAAATTATTTTATTATTCTTCAAAATTTTGAACTCTAATTAGTTCTATTTTATTATTACATACCTCTTCAATTTTAAATCGATAATTGCTAATTGTTATTACCTCGTCTTTTTCAGGAATACTCTCGTGTTTATAAAAAATTAAACCTCCCAAGGTTTCATATTCTTCTGATTCGGGTAAGTTTAATTTATATTTATCATTGATGTAATCGATTTCTGTTTTTGCCGAAAACAAAAAGGTGTCGTCATCTACTTGTAATTCAATTAATTCTTCCACATCATGTTCATCTTCAATTTCTCCAAAAATCTCTTCTATAATATCTTCCGTTGTTATAACTCCAGATGTGCCTCCAAATTCATCTACAACAACAGCCATACTTCTTCGCTGGTTTATAAATTGTTTTAGAATTTCACTAGCTGGCATTGATTCGGGCACAATAGATACTGGCAGTAAAATAGATTTTATGCTTTCTGGCTTTTTAAACAATTCTAAAGAATGAACATATCCAATAATGTTATCTATTGAACCCCTATAAATTAGAATTTTTGACAATTCCGTTTCAATAAATTTTTCTTTTAGCTCGTCAATCGAATCTTCAATATCCATTGCAATAATCTCTGTACGATGAATCATACATTCGCGAGCTTTTACATCAGTAAAATCAAGTGCGTTTTTAAAAATTTGAATTTCGTGTTCTATTTCTTCACCTTTTTCTTGTCGCTCTTGAATATCTAATACAAAATGTTCTAAATCTATTTTTGAAAATGCTAAATTACTTTGCGAAACATCAACTCTAAACAATTTAAGTATTCCGTTTGAGAGCAACGTGGTAACGTAGGTGAGTGGAAATAATATTAGATATATAACTTTTAAAGGAATTGCTGCAAATTTTAAAGCAAAATTTGGATTGATACGAAGCAATGCTTTAGGTAAAAATTCAGCAAAGAATAATACAATTATCGTAGAGATTAATGTTTGCACTAACAACAAAACCCCTTCGCTTGAAGTGTAAACTAAAATAAAAGGTTCTAAAAGCATTGCCATTGCCATACTGTAAATTACCAAAGCAATATTATTTCCAATAAGCATTGCACCAATAAAACTAGCGGGTTTTTGAATAAATCCTGAAAGAATTTTTGCTGAAAAATCGCCTTGTTTTTTTTCTAGCTCAATTTTTAATCGGTTGGCTGAAATAAATGCAATTTCCATTCCTGAAAAGAATGCTGAAAATAAAATTGCAACCAGAACGTAAATTAGATTAATTGACATATAAAAGCCTTGAAAAACCGAAATTAACAGATTTTTTTATTGTTGAGATGAGTTTTCTATATTTTTTCGTTGTCTTCTTCTTAAAAAGAAAAGAACAACAGCTAAACAGGCAAAGATGTAAAAAAACAAAGCATCCATAATTTCGGGCATGGTAAATAATTTATAAGTACCCGTTGCAACACTAAAAATTGCTATCACTAACCACATTAATTCTAAAAACCGTACAACCTTATACATATCTTTTGTTTTTTGTTTTTTGTTTTTTGTTATTTGTTATTTACCCCTTCTTCGTCTTTCAATTGAATTGTTCCTTTAATTTTAAGGATTTTATATTTTGTAAAATCTTCATTTGATTGAAGCCCCTCTCCCATTATTATTTCATCTTTTGTTGTAATTTTAACAAATTCATTGGTATAAATTTTTGAAGAATCTTGAAGCCAGATTAAGTGTTCGGTATTTAATTTATCGCCTTTTTCATTTATTACCACTACATCATTTTTGGCTTCCATTATATTTTCAGAAGTTTTATGAATGGCATAATTTGCAGTAAGTTTTGTAGAAACATTTTGTAATGAATCGTATAAATTTACTTGAATACCTAAAGGCATTTCTGTATAGTTTTTTTCTCCAACATACTCTTCCATAAGTGGAGCCGTTAACCTCATTTTAATCTGTGCTTTTTCTGAATGAATTAATTCCACATTTTTACCTCTTCTGATGGGTTCATTTTTTTTTGATGAAAGAGCATTAACTTCTTCAATATCATTCTCGCATGAACAAAGAATCCCGGCGAAAAAAATCGTCGGGATTACTTTTATAATATTTAAAGATACTCGTCTTATCATTAGTCGTTTACCCTAATTGTTGTAGATTCATTAATCCAACATCCAACAGTGTAAGCATCTCCTTTTTGTTTTCCGTAAAAGAACAAATCTTTTGTTGGAGGAAAACTTGCTGAAGCACGAGCAATTTTTTTATTTGCTTCTTCAGCAACCGATGAATCTATTGATTTTGCTTTTTGATATTTATCTACAGCAGCCCAATAAGCACCCCATTTACCTAGTTCTCCATCATCACATGAGCTTGCACTATACAAGTATGCATCTCCTATAACAATATATGGTTCTCCCCAACCACTTTTTAATCCTGCAGCTTTTAAAGCGTAAGTTCTAGCCGAAGAGTAATTTTTTGCATACAAATAAGCCTCAGCAATACTCATTACATAAGTAGATTTTTCTTCATCATTGGTTGCCATATCAGCAGCTTTGTTAAAGAAATCGATTGCTTTGCTATAATCTTTTTTACCTAAAAATAATTTACCCATTCCGTCAGCACCCTCAGCAGAAGGTTCTAATGCAAAATAAGCTTCTGCAACTTTAGCAAAAATAGGTGCTTCATAGCATTTTTTGAAACGCAACAATTTAACAGTTCTTCTTAACCAATCTAAATTAGATTTGTTTGCTTCAAAGTTTTTCTCTGCCATTGGAACTAAAATTTCACAATCTAAATATGGTGCAGCAACTGCTTCAATTTTTTTCTGTGCTTCAACATAACTTTCATCTTGTTTAGTTCCTGTAATAGCAACTACTTTTTCGTACATTTCAACCACATCAGCTTTTGTTTTTTTGCCATCTTTTTCTAAATTGGCTACAGCAAATATTAAAGCAACTAATGTTCCTGGTTCTGATTCGGTACCACCTAATTCAACAGATTCGTTTAATACATCAAATATTTTTTGCGGCTCATTTTTACTGTACACCAGCATGGTTTGACCTTTTAAACCCAATACTTTTGCTTTGTCTCCAAACACGGTAATTCTTTTATCGAAGATTGAGTACATCGTGTCTTTATAGGCTTGTTGTAATTTTGCATCGGTTGCACCTTTAATTAATCCTTGGTATAATTTAACACCATTGATATATAATGTTAATTGCGATTCAGGACATACTGAGTAAGCTTTCTTCCACAAACTTAATGCTAAAGCAGGGTCGCTGGTCATGTAATCTTTATAAATTAAACTTTCTATACATGTAACACTATCTTGTGGAGTTTTACCATATTTGCCTTGAGCATAGGTTAAACCTGAAATTGCTATACTTATAACTATTAATGCTAACTTTTTCATATTACTTTTTTTTATTGTTCTTAATCGTATTTTCTTTTAATAAACCATCTATCGTTAATGGTTAAGCCAAAATTTAAATTTACAAATGTTTCTTTTATTAAACCATTACTTGCAATCCCTCTGTTACCATACTCAACTCCCAAATTAATGCTAGGTACTGAAGTATCGGTTCTTTTCAATGGCAACCCTAAACCAAAAGTTATGCCATATTCACTAATATCTTGGTTATTGATTGATAGATAAGCTGTTGAATAACGAACTCCCAATCGATATTTAACTCGTTTAAAATAACTATTAAACGCGTCGTATTTAGGGATTAACTCAAAACCTGAAGAAATAGATAGGTTGTTTTTATAATTTGTTATTGTTTCATTTAGTTTAATATTGCCCCAGTTGGTAGATTTTACATCAAGGGCAATTAACCATTTATTTTCTTTTTCTAATGACACACCTCCACCTACAGAACTTGGTAATTGGGTAGTAGTGGGAGCATCTTCTGAATAAATAATAGTATCCATTATTGATCCAAAATCAATATTTCCTATAAAAGTTCTAATCGTTTCGGTTTTTTTTGATTTCAATTCAGATGCTAATGCATAAGTTGCTCCAAAAGAAAGAACGTACCTTTCTTTTTTGCTGTTGAAGAAATGTTTTTGATAATACACCCCAAAACTATTAGTAAAATCGGCTGTATGAGTATTTTCTGTTGACCAAAAATTTAAAGCTGAAGGCAACCCACTTAAAATAACTTTTCTATCATTAAATATATTACCAAATAAAAAAGATAATTGATGTCCAAAGGATATCATCGAAGTAGAATCTACTTTAAATTTTAATGCATTACCAAAAAACAAATTAGTTAATCCGCCTTCTCCTTTATAGTAGTAACTAACACCACCAGCATTGGGGTCAATGGTAATGGTTGAATAATCGTACCCTACATTTGAATAAGGTTTTGCTCCAAATGCCATCCCCCATTTGTTTTTAATTATAGGAAACCCTAATGCGATATAACTAATATGAGGATGGTTTTGATATTGGTTTTGTTTACCATCAGTCATTCTGAGCGAATTATTGGTTGCAGCAACCTCAAAAGTTGTAATGCCTAGCTCCGAAAACGATGCTGGATTTAAAAGGTTAATGCTGTTGAACGAACGAGTTGCAATACCTGTTCCTGCTAAGGCAAAATTTTGATTTGTACTTTCTGGTCTTAAAATTCCAACACCATAACGAGAGTATGGTGAATTTGTAGTAGCCTGTGCATTTGCCTCTAATGAAGAAAATGCTATAAGTAAAATGAAAATGTAGCTACTAATTTTTTGCATTATATTTTAAAATTTCGTTTAATCCTTTTAGTAAGAAAAATTTGTCTGCAAAGATGCGATTTTTTGATTCTAAATCAAACATTTCAGCATTTCCTCCTGTAATAACTGGCTGAATATTTTCGTAACGCTTTGTATATTCTGCAATTACCCCTTCTATTTCTAATTTTACGCCATAAAAAACTCCTGATTTTATGGAATCAATTGTAGAATCTCCAGTTAGTTTTGGTGTTACATTGTCAGAAAAATCGACCAATGGTAATTTTCCAGTGTATTGGTTAAGTGCTTTTAATCTTAGATTTACTCCTGGAGCTATTGAGCCTCCTAAATAATTCTTATTCTTGTCAATAAAGTCGTATGTAATACAAGTTCCTGCATCAATTACCAACACATCGTGTCCGTTAAACAACGGATGAGTTGCAGCGGCTGCAACTAGGGCAATTCTATCTTTACCTAAAGTACTTGGTGTTGAATATAAATTTGCAAAAGGCAATAAAATTTGTTCGTTTAAATTCAAAAAATGGGTTTGTTTCATTAACAATTGTTCGAGTTCTGTTTGTTCGTTTTTTACATTAGAAACTATTGAACGAACAATATTAAATTCATTTAACAGAATTTCGATATCTTTTATCGTTAATGATTCATAATTTTTGTTAAAAACAATTTTATCATCCAAAAACAATGCAATTTTGGTAGAAGTATTGCCAATATCGATTACTAAATTCAACTGATTATCAATGTATAAGAAATAATAAGACTTCAAAAATACAAATAGTATCTAATTTTTTTTTTATGATTAAAATAAATTAATACATTTGCCGACCGAAAAATGACTGGTGCCTTAGCTCAGTCGGTAGAGCAAAGGACTGAAAATCCTTGTGTCGCTGGTTCGATTCCAGCAGGCACCACTTAACTAAAGCCTCAAAAATTAATTTTTTTGAGGCTTTTTTCATGTTAATTCAACCCATTAACACTTTTCAAAATCTTTTTGCTGATTTATTTTTTAATAAATGAAGTTAGAACACATAACTTGCTATGGTTGTTCTTAAATTGTAATTGCTTGCCATTACTTCGCCATAAGCTCCTGCGGTTCTGATAGCTATAATATCTCCACGCTGGGTTACAGGAAAAAGCAATGATTTTGCAAAACAATCTGACGATTCGCAAATGGGACCAACCACATCGTATCTTTCCAATTCGGTTGACTTGGTGGTTAAGTTTTCTATTTTATGTGTAGCTTGGTATAATGCAGGGCGTAATAAATCGGTCATGCCAGCATCAACTATTGCAAAATTGGTATTTACTCCTTTTTTAACATAAAGCACTTTGGTTATTAAATTTCCACATTGAGCAACTATCGAACGACCAAGTTCAAAATGCAAATGCTGTTGAGGGCGTAGAGCCAAAAACTGATGAAACTGTTCGAAATAACCTTTAAAATCAGGTATTAAATTGCTATCTGGATTTTCGTAATCGACACCCAAACCGCCTCCAACATTAATGTGTTCAACAATAATATGATGTTGGTAAAACCACTCTTGTATTTCGTTAATGCGTAAACACAGGCTTCTAAAAATTTCTAAATCAGTAATTTGCGAACCAATATGAAAATGCAAGCCAACTAATTTTATGTGACTCAAGCTTTTAATGGCATGAATAACATCAGCCATTTCCCACATGTTTATTCCAAATTTATTTTCTTCTAAACCAGTAGTAATATAATGATGTGTTTTGGCATTAATATTTGGGTTAATACGAAGAGCAATGTGTGCCACTTTGTTTTTTTTCTCTGCCAATTCATTAATTACTTCCATCTCTGGCAACGATTCGCAGTTGAAACAAAAAATATCTTTATCTAACGCAAAATTGATTTCATCGTCGGTTTTTCCAACACCTGCAAAAACAATATTGTTTGCTGCAAAACCAGTTTCTAATGCTTTGTTTACTTCGTTACCGCTTACACAATCGGCACCAATCTGACGGTTTTTTATAGCAGTTAAAACAGCATCATTTACGTTTGCTTTTAATGCATAATGTATATGATAGCCATATCGGTTAGACTCTGCGGTAAGCAAATCAAGTGTTTGTTCTAAAACATCCAAATTGTAGTGATAAAAAGGAGTTTTTAGTTTTTTGTATTGTTCGATATGTTGAGGTGTAATCATTAATTATTGTTTAAAAGTCTCTCGCAGATTTCGCAAATGTCCGCAAATAATTCTGCGTGAATCAGCGTAATCTGCGGGCAAAATATGTTAGCCAGAGGTATCACTGTTCTATTTAAAAAGTTTGTTGTTTAGCGAAATCAAGGCTTCTTTTTTGTCAGCGGTATTTACAAGCAAAGATACATTATGTAAACTTCCACCATACGAAATCATTCTAATTGGAATGTGTTGAAGGGCATCAAAAATTTGCAAAGCATATCCTTTGCTTTCTGCAATAAAATCGCCAACTACACAAACAATGGTAAGGTTGGTGTCAACATCTACTGTTCCGTATTTTTTTAATTCTTCAATTATTTCGTTTAGGTATTTGGTATCATCAATAGTTACCGAAACAGCTACTTCAGAAGTGGTAATCATATCGATTGGGGTTTTGTAAGCCTCAAAAATTTCGAATACTTTTCGTAAAAAACCATACGCCAACAACATTCGTCCCGATTTAATTTTAATAGCTGTAATGTTATCTTTTGCAGCAATGGCTTTAATTCCTGTTCCGCTTGATTCGGTATTAATCAATGTTCCATGAGCTTCGGGTTGCATGGTATTTTTTAATCGAACAGGAATGTTACTAATTTTTGCAGGCAATACGCTTGATGGATGCAATATTTTTGCACCAAAATAGGCTAATTCGGCAGCTTCGTCAAATGATAATTGTGCAATGGGGTGAGTTTTATCAACAATTCGTGGGTCGTTATTGTGCATACCATCAATATCGGTCCAAATTTGAATTTCACTTGCATTTATAGCAGCTCCAACCAAAGAGGCGGTATAATCGCTTCCTCCTCTTTTAAGGTTGTCTATTTCTCCAAACGAATTGCGACAAATGTAACCTTGCGTTATAAACAAGTTGCAATTTTTGTGTTGAGCAAGCTCTAAGGTAATATTTTCTTTAATAAATGCAGCATCAGGCTCTTCATCTTCGTTTATTCGCATAAAATTTAATGCTGGCAACAAAACAGATTCAACTCCAATTTCGTGTAAATAAAAGTTGAAAAGTGCAGTTGATAAAAGTTCGCCTTGAGCCAAAATAGCACGTTCTTCAAACATGGTAAACTGATCTTTTGTAAATGCTCTAATATAGCTAAAGTGCGATTCGATTAAATCGGCTGCTTGTTGTTTGTATTCAACGGTAGAAAATAGCTCTTCGATGGTTTGTTTGTATTTCTTTTCGAGTTGTAAAATGGTTTCTAAAGCACCTTCATTGTTTTTGTTATACAAATAATTGGCAATTTCTACTAAGGTGTTGGTTGTTCCCGACATGGCAGATAATACCACAATTTTTGGTGTGTCGTTTACAACCAAATTGGTTAATGCTTTTATTCGTTCTGCCGAACCAACTGATGTTCCTCCAAATTTTACTACTAACATGGGTATTTTTCTATTAATTTTTTTTGCAAATGTAATAAAGCAAATTTAAATATTTAAAATAATGTTATGTTTTTAACATAGTAACTATTTAAGTTCTGCAATAGTAAGGTTTTAACCGATACCATATTTAAGTATGAAGTGTAAATGTGAAGTTAAAAGTTAAAATATGTTAGAAACGCTAAACTTTAACTGGTAAACTTTCTACTCCAAATTAAAAAGTGTTATTTTTGACCCTCGTAAAGAAAAACAGATGTTTGCACTAATAAATAAGGAAATAAGAAGCTTTTTAGGGTCTTTAATTGGCTACATTGTTATCATTGTTTTTTTAACCACTCTAAGTCTTTTTTTGTGGGTTTTTCCGGGCGATACCAATGTTTTAGATTCGGGATACTCAAGTATTGGAGCATTGTTTTATATAGCCCCTTGGGTTTTTATGTTTTTAATTCCAGCTATTACCATGCGTTTATTTTCTGAAGAAAGCAGAACAGGAACCATTGAATTATTGCTTACTAAACCGCTTACTGATTTTCAAATTGTTTTAGCCAAATACATTGCTGGATTTTTACTGGTTTTATTTTCTTTACTTCCTACATTAGTTTACTTTTATTCAGTATATCAGTTGGGGGCTCCTATAGGAAATATTGATATGGGAGGCACATGGGGCTCGTATTTTGGGCTGTTATTTTTAGGTAGTGTTTTTGTTTCAATAGGTTTGTTTTCAAGTGCTATTTCAAACAATCAAATCATCTCTTTTATCATTGGTGTTTTTCTTTGCTTTTTTACTTATGTTGGTTTTGAGTCTATTAGTTCATTACAACTATTTGGAGCAATTGACGATGTAATCATTAATTTAGGTATTAATGCACATTACTTATCCATGAGCAGAGGAGTTATCGATACCAGAGATGTAATTTATTTCTTAGGTGTAATCTTTTTGTTTTTGTTATTTACTAAAACGGTATTGGGGAGTAGAAAATGGTAGTACATAATAATTCAAATAAAAAGCGTGATTTAACAACTTTATTTACAGGAGTTGTTATCGTTATTTTGATTAATTATATAGGCTCCTTTGCTTTCGAACGCTTTGATTTAACTGCCGAAAAAAGATATACAATTTCTGATAACAGTAAAGAATTGGCTTCAAATTTAGAAGACATCGTTTTTGTAAAAGTATATTTAGAAGGAGAATTTCCGGCAGGTTTTAAGCGGTTACGTGACGAAACCCGTGAAATGTTAAATGAGTTCAGAGCATATTCAAATGGAAACATCGAGTACGAATTCATCAATCCATCAGAAAGCCCTGATGAGAAAATTAGAGAAGACATCTACAAGCAACTTTACAAAGAAGGTCTTAGACCAACCGACTTAAATGTTAAAGAAGAAGATGGCTCAACCAATAAAATTATTTGGCCAGGAGCAATTTTTTCGTATCGTGGAAAAGATATTCCTGTTCAGTTACTAAAAAGCCAAATGGGTGTAGCTGCTGATGTAATGCTTAACAACTCTATTGAAGCATTGGAATACGAAGTTGCTAATGCCATTCGAAATTTAATTATTGACAACAAACCCAAAATAGCTATTATTGAAGGTCATGGAGAGTTAGACAAAATAGAAACAGCATCCTTGGCAACCTTATTGGCTGAGTTTTATTTGGTAGATAGAATTTCTTTAAACGAAGAGCTTCATAGTTTAACCGAGCGTGTAATGATTGATAGCTTACAAGCATTTAAAGTAAAAACCAAATACGATGCAATTATTATTGCAAAACCAACCAAACCATTTTCAGAAAAAGATAAGTTTGTTATTGACCAATTCATAATGTATGGGGGAAAAGTGGTGTGGTTAATCGACCCTGTTTTTGCAAGTATGGACAGCTTACAAAACGCCGATGTAACCATGGCTATTGCTCAAAATTTAAATCTCGACGACCAATTGTTTACTTATGGCGTTCGTTTAAATACCAACTTAATTTTAGACATGCAATCGGCACCAATTCCGGTGGTTACAGGAAGAGTTGGAAATCAACCAAAAACCCAATTATTCCCTTGGTTTTTCTTTCCATTGTTAACTCAAGCAAACACACATCCTATTGTAAACAATTTAAACGCTGTAAAAGGCGAATTTGTTAGCACAATAGATACCATTGCCCGACCAAACATTCACAAAACGGGTTTGTTAAAATCGTCGATTTACACCAAAGTAAGCAATACTCCAACAAGAGTAAGCTTAGGAATGTTACGAATTGAACCCGACCAATCACAATTTACAGCAGGACATCAAGTTGCAGCAGTATTGTTGGAAGGAAAGTTTGAATCAGTTTTCAAAAACAGAATATCAGCCGAAATACAAAATAGCAACGAAATCAACTTCAAAGAAGTAAGTGATGAAAACAAAATGGTGGTTGTTGCTGATGGCGATATTGCAAAAAATTATGTAAACATAAAAACAGAGCAATACTACCAATTAGGTTATGATAGGTTTACCAATCAGCAATTTGGCAACGACGATTTTATGCTTAATGTGGTAAATTATTTGTGTGATGATACGGGTTTGATGGGTGTTCGATCAAAGAAACTTACCATTCGATTAATGGATAAAAATGTATTGAAAGACGAAAAATTTAAATGGCAGTTAATTAATACTGTTCTACCAATTGGGTTAATTCTTTTGTTTGGAATAGCCCACTATTACGATAGAAAGAAAAAATACACGAAGTAAATAAGAGAGGCAAAAAGCAGAAAGGCGAAAGATAGCAAACTAAAGCCTATAATGACTAACACCTAAAAGACTTAAACATGAAAAATAACAAATTTTTAATTATAACTTTAATAATATTAGTAGCAATAGCGACTTACTTTTTTGTTTCTAAAAGCAATAGTACACTTGGAGAGTTAAATGATTTTGCAATTAAAGATACGGCAAGTATTGATAAAATTTTTATAGCTGATGCTACAGGCGACAAAGTAACTCTAGTTCGGGGCGAAAAGCACTGGTTAGTTGAAGGTAAACACAAAGCACGACCAGAAAGCATGGAAGTTATAATGAACACTTTCTACCAAATAGCCGTAAAATCACCAGTATCAAAAGCAGCTCAAAATAACGTAATAAGAGATTTAGCAACCACAGCAATTAAAGTAGAAATTTATCAAGGAAAAAGTAAACCAACAAAAGTTTATTACATTGGTGGAGCAACACAAAACAACCAAGGAACTTATATGTTATTAGAAAATGACGGTGTAAAATCTTCCGCACCATTTATTATGTACATACCTGGTTTTAACGGCTATTTAACCACTCGTTTTTATGCAAATGCTAACCAGTGGAGAGATGCCGCTGTGTTTACTTATCTTCCCGAAGAAGTTAAATCGATAAATGTTACCTACTTCGAGCAACCAGAAAATTCTTTTACCATCAATCAATCACTTGGTCAAATTTCTTTACTCGATGAAAATAAAAATACAATCCAACATTTTGATACCAATAAGGTAAAGCAATATTTGGGTCAGTACGAAAAAGTTTATTACGAAATGGTTGTAATGAACGAAATATCTCAAGCAAAAAAAGATTCGATTATTGCTTCACAACCCTATTTTAAAGTTGAAGGAGAAGATATTTTTGGCAAAAAAACAAAAATAGTTGCCTACCATATGCCAAACTATCGACAAATTGAAGACGAAAATGGCGTTCCATTTCAGTATGATGTGGATAGAATGTATGGCTATTTTAACAACGAACTTTTTGTGTACATCCAATTTCACACATTCGATAAGATTACTTTTCCTCGCAAAATTTTCTTGAAATAATCTTTTATACTATTGTAAATTGATTACTCCTTTTCATTATTTTTAATTGTTAAAACAGTATTTGTTTTGTTGATAATTTAACAATTTACCTATAAAACCAACTTTTTATAAACTAAGGCAGCCTTTTCACATTGGTTTCGTCTTGTTATTTGTTAAGCTAAAAAAAAATGCTTAGCTTTATTCGTAAAATAATAACTTATTTATTATGAGAACATTACTGCAAAACCTATCAGTTGCATTTTTAATGGTTGTTTCAACTAATTTAATTGCACAAACTAATATTAATGTAGATAAAATATATCAAGTAAAAGATTTACTAGACGACAAAATATTGAATGTAGAAATAAAAGAACATTTTGTTCGAGAAATTAGAAAAACAGGTTTAGTACCAGAAATAGACAACCACGATTTTGAACATTTTGTACTCGAGAGATACGAAATAATATATAAGCCTTTAATAAAAAACGAATTATCCAAATTTAATCAAATTTCTCAAAGCCATGGTCGTTCGTTAACTGTAAATATCATTGCTGAAATGGCAAAAGATTTCAATACATTTAAAAAGAAAAATCCAAATTATTCTGCACATAATTACAATATTAATTCAGAAGATGTAGATGTATTTAAGTTAACTCCACCTATAAATCCAGATGAAACATATGGACCTGGGCAACCATGTAATAATGCGGATTTTGAAACTGGAAACTGTAATGGTTGGGAAGTAATAACAGGAACTGTTCCTTCTGCTCCTTCTGCAGAATATAGTTTTACACAAACAGGTACATCAGCATGTGGAACTTCTCCTAATCATGTTATCATGACTGGAGGCACTGATGCCCAAGGCGGATTTCCAAGGGTTTATCCTGGTAGTGGTGGAACTTCTGTTATGCTGGGTGATGGAACTGGTGTAAATAATGGTGCTGCAAGAATTAGACAAACCTTTTTGGTTGACGCAAATTCAGCAGCATTTTCCTATCATTATGCGGTTGTTTTAAATGATGCGGGTCATTCCTCGATTGATCAACCTTATTTTAGTGTTAGAATGTTTGACCAATCAGGAAATTCTATCGCTTGTGGCGCATACGAGGTAGTTGCTCCTACTTCAAGTGGATCAGACCCAAATTTCACTTCCTATTCTGATGGATTTTACTCTGATTGGAGATCAGCCTTTGCTCCTCTTCAAGGCTACATTGGGCAAAATGTTACAATCGAATTTACGACAGGTGACTGTAGTGCTTCAGGTCATTATGGATATGCTTATATCGATGCCAATTGTGATCCTTTACAAATCATACCAAGTCAAACTGTAATTTGTGGCGGACAACCTGTTACCCTAACTGCTCCTGCTGGTGCTTCAAGTTATTCTTGGAGTCCAGGCGGAGAAACAACTCAATCTATCACTACTAACGTGCCTGGTCATTACGAAGTATTTGTTACTCCAGTTACAGGAGCAGCTTGTGGTTTAACACTAACAGCTGATATTGGTGGTTCTCCCGATTATCCTGTTGCTCAATTTACTGCAAACCCAACCAATGTCTGTGTTGGCACCCCCATAACATTTACCAACACATCATATGTTGTTGGCACATCTTCAATAGATAGTGTGCAATGGGATTTTAATTCAGATGGTATTGTTGATAATACTACTTTTAGTCCAACTTATACCTATCCTTCAGCAGGAAATTATACAGCAACATTAACCGTTTTTAATAATGGTTGCGAAGATGAGACGACACAAAATGTAACCATTACACCAGGAACCACTGCATCTTTCACAACCACACCTGTTTGTCAAGGTGTTCCCACTAGTTTTACAAATACATCTTCTGGTGGAGCAAACACTTGGGGTTGGGATTTCGACAGCAATACCTCAATAGATAATTCAAGCCAAAATCCTACCTTTACTTTCGCCACAGCAGGAACACATGCTGTTACATTAAATGTTTCAAATAGTGGTTCTTGCCCTCACGATACGACAATAAATGTAATAGTACATCCAAATCCTGTTGCAAATTTTACTGCGACTGACGAATGTTTAACAACAGCTACTACTTTTACAGATGCATCAAATGTTTCAACAGGTTCTATTACTGGTTGGTCATGGGATTTTGACAACAACACTACAACTGACAACACTTCTCAAAACCCCACTCACACATACGGAACAGCAGGAACACAAACGATAAATTTAACCGTTACTACAGATAATAGCTGTACGGATTCATTTAGTACTACTGTTGATGTTTTTGCTAATCCTATTGCTAATTTCTCAACTGATGCTCCTTGTGAAGGTAATGCAACGACTTTTACCGATTTATCTTTAGATGGAAGTGTAGCAATTAGTATTTGGAATTGGGATTTTGATAATAATGCTACAACCGATAATACCACACAGAATCCTACATTTAATTTAGGAACAGCAAACACCTATCCTGTAACACTTTATGTTGAAGATGCTAATGGTTGTAACCATTCTGTTACACAAAATGTTATAGTTAATCCAAACCCAACAGCAGGCTTTACCTTTACCAATGTATGTTTTGGAACAACCACGGGATTTACGAATCAATCCAATGGAAATGGAGGAACAATAAATCAATTTGCATGGGATTTTACCAACAATGGAACTGTAGACAATACCAACCAAAACCCAACCAATGGATACTCATCAGCAGGGACATATACTGTTGAACTACATGTAACAACAGCCGATGGATGTGTTGATTCTATTACAAGAGTGGTAACAGTAAACCCTATACCAGTTGCAGATTTTAGTTCAACGACAGAGTGTTTAGGAAATTTAACAACCTTTACAGACGAATCGACGGTATCAACAGGAGGAGTTACCAACTGGAGTTGGGATTTTAATGATGGCTCACCAGCAGACAATAACCAAAGTCCGACACATGTTTATGCATCAGCAGGAATATACAATGTAACCCTAACCGTAACCTCTGATAGTGGCTGTATCAATAATTACAGTGCTAATGTAGAAGTGTACACGAATCCAGTAGCAACCTTTAGCACCGATGTAGCCTGTTTAACCTATGCTACAACATTTACCGATTCATCAACCCCAGGCGACAATCCGATAACAATATGGAATTGGGATTTTGATAACAATTCTACCGTTGATGTTAGCGACCAAAACCCAACATTCATTTTACCAACAGCAGGCACACACAATGTTAATCTTTATGTAGAAGATAGCCATGGTTGTAACCACGATACCACGATAACAGTAACCGTATCAGAAAACCCGATTGCAGATTTTGACCATACTATTGAATGTTTTGGCACTTCTACAACATTTACCGATGCATCAAACAATAATGGAGGAACAACCAACATAGACACTTGGGAATGGGATTTTGATGGAAACGGCACAATAGATAACACCACTCAAAGTCCAACCTTTAACTTTCCATCAGCAGGTAATTACCCCACAGAACTAGTGGTAACAAGTGCTTTAGGATGTAAAGATTCTATAACTATTAATGTTGTTGTTGATCCTATACCTGTTGCAAATTTTACAGCTACTACTGCCTGTTTAGAATATACAACAACTTTTACAAACAATTCAACAGTTGCAACAGGTTCTATTACACAAAATGATTGGGATTTTGCTGATGGAACAGGAACAAGTGCATTACTTAATCCAACATATACTTACACAACAGCAGGCACATTTAATGTTGAGTTAACAGTAACTTCAGATAGTGGTTGTGTTCACAGTGTTATTGTTCCTGTTACTGTTCATCCAAAACCTACGGCTGATTTTAATGTTACTGATGTTTGTTTAAATGTTGCAGCACCTATTACTGATGCTTCTGTAGGAAATGGTGGCACAGTAAATCAATGGCAATGGGATTTTACAAATAATGGCACAACAGATAATACTACACAAAACCCAAGTAATTTATATGCTACAGATGGAACTTTTGATATTAAATTAGTTGTATCTACAACAAACAGTTGTAAAGACACTATAATAAAACCAGTAACCATTCATCCAATGCCAACTGCCGACTTTATTTTTGTTAACGCTTGTTATGGTGCTGGAATTGATTTTACTAGCACATCAAACGTAACTTCTGGAACTATCAATAATTGGAATTGGAGTTTTGGAAACGGACAAACATCAATATTAGAAAATCCAACTGAAAACTATGCTACAGAAGGAATTTATAATGTTCAACTCATTGTAACAACCAACAGTAACTGTAAAGATACTGTTTCAAAAAACAATATTGAAGTTTGGCCTCTACCAGTAGTTGATTTTATTCCTACTACTGTTTGTTTAAATAATACCACTCAATTTGAAGACCAATCTACTGTTTCAAATACTTATACCACAAATACCATTACAGCGTGGTCGTGGAACTTTGGTGATGGCTCTCCACTTGATAACAACCAAGACCCAACCCATACTTACTTAACAGAAGGGGTTCATCAAGCAACTTTAGTAGTTACTACTAGCAACAATTGTATTGATTCTATTACTAAAGATGTAACTGTAAACCCTCTACCTGTGGTGAATTTTGTAGCTGACAATTTTGAGGGTTGTGCTCCAGTAGATGTTACATTTACTGATAATACAGCCATTTCTTCTGGAACTATTTCTAAATGGTTTTGGGATTTTAATAGTGATGGATACACCGATAATTACGGACCTAATCCACAATGGTCGTTCCCAAACCCATCACACAGCAGTGTACGTAATTATAATGTAACATTAATTACAGAGTCTGATAAAGGTTGTAGAGATACTTTAACAATTCCTAATTATATTCATTCCTACCCTAACCCACTAGCTAGCTTTATGTACTGGCCAAACGACCAAGCAACTATAGTGGATAAGGAGTTAACTTTTACTGATCAATCAATAATAGGTTCGGTTTGGCATTGGGATATGGGCGATGGATTTACCTCTAGTGTTCAACATCCTGTTCACGAATTTCCTGATACAGGGTTTTATTTAGTAACCTTAGCAATAGAGAATGTTTACGGATGCGTTGATACAACTCAAAAGTATGTTCAAATTAAACCAATGTATGCTATTTGGATTCCGAATGCCTTTACTCCAGACGGTGATTTTACTAACGATTATTTTTATGTTGATGGATATGGTATTAAGGAATTACAAATCCAAATTTTTGACCGTTGGGGGCTAAAAATTTATGATGAAATCGGAATAGATCAATCTTGGGACGGAACTTACAAGGGTAATCTTGTTCCAACCGATGTTTATGTTTACAAGGTTAGAGCTAAAGATATTTTTGATGAATGGCACGATTATATTGGAAGAGTTTCTGTAATTAAATAGAAGCCATTTTTCAAAAAAGAGAAAAGCCTATGAAAATTTTTCATAGGCTTTTCTCTTTTTTAGATTCAACTCATTTTACTCTCTTAAATCTATAATTTCAACTTTTGGATGCTTTGTTTTATCAAATGTAAAAAGAGTATCTGATAAAGCCGTGTTAGTTAAAAATGTTTTAATCTTATAAGTTGTTTCACTACCATCTTTACCAAAAACCTTTACCTCTTTAATTTCATTTTTTACTTTATCGATAAATAAAGTAATACGATGAAAAGCTTTAGAACCTGCATCTTTTGGATAAAGATTTATTGAATGAATATTATTTTTTTCTTCAACATATTTATATTTAAAGCCTGTTTCATACAAAGTAAATAACTTATCTGGACTAAAAGTGCCATCATTATCATCAGCAGAAATTGTATTAATATGAACCTCTTCCGATTCTTTTATGTAAGTCCATACCGTTTTACCATCAGAAATTACTTCTTGCCCTTTAATCATCAGTTTATACTTATTTCCTTTGAGATGAAGTGACCCGTCTTGAGTTTCATTAACCCCATCTTTTTTGCTTTGTATACTAAGAGTAAAATCAGCTTTTATTGATGTATATGCTTTTGTTTTTTTACTAAGGTTATCTAAAATTGATTTAGCCTTTGGATCATCTTGGGCATTGATTTGAATAGCAAAAACAGTTGCTACTACGAATGTTAAAAATTTATTCATTTTAATGTTATTTAATTGTTTTGATTTTTCATATCTGACAAATATTGTTCCAAAGTAGCAATATCAGCAATTAATACTTGCCGAGCTTTGCTTCCTTCAAACGGACCAATAATTTTTGCTTGTTCCATTTGATCGATTAATCTACCAGCTCTGTTGTATCCTATTTTCATTTTTCGTTGAAGTAATGAAGCAGATCCTTGCTGGCTAGAAACTATAATACGAGCTGCATCGTCGAACAAATTATCTTTATCTTCATCATCAAAAGTGCCTGTTCCACCAGAAGCAGATTCGCCAACAAATTCGGGTAAAGTAAAGATTTCTGGATAACCTCTTTGGTTGCCAATAAATTCACAAATTTGTTCAACTTCTGGTGTATCAACAAATGCACATTGAACACGAATAAGATTATTGCCTTGTGATATTAGCATATCTCCTTTTCCGATTAATTGGTCAGCACCTCCTGCATCTAATATGGTTCGGGAGTTTATACCTGATGTAACTCTAAAAGCTATTCTGCCAGGAAAGTTTGCTTTAATAATACCTGTAATGATATTGGCATCTGGACGTTGCGTAGCAATAATTAAATGTATTCCAATTGCTCTTGCAAGTTGAGCCAAACGTGCAATTGGTGTTTCCACTTCTTTACCAGCAGTCATAATTAAATCGGCAAACTCATCAATAACCAAAACAATGTATGGAAGGTATTTATGACCATCGTTCGGATTTAATTTTCGTTCAATAAACTTGCTGTTGTATTCAATAATGTTACGAACCATGGCATCTTTCAATAGTTCATAACGCTGATCCATTTCAATACATAGCGAATTTAGCGTATTAATTACTTTCTGGTTATCGGTAATAATGGCTTCATCTGTATCTGGAAGTTTAGCTAAAAAATGGCGTTCAATTTTATTGTAAAGTGTTAACTCTACTTTTTTAGGATCGACAAGAACAAATTTTAACTGCGACGGATGTTTTTTATATAATAATGAAGTAAGTACAGCATTTAATCCAACCGATTTACCTTGACCTGTTGCTCCAGCCATTAATAGATGAGGCATTTTGGCAAGGTCAAAAACAAAAGTTTCATTGGTAATGGTTTTTCCCATTACAATAGGAAGTTCCATTTTAGCATTTTGAAATCTTTCAGATGCAATACAAGTCCTCATGGACACAATTTCTGGGTTTTGATTTGGCACTTCAATCCCAATAGTTCCTTTTCCAGGCATTGGAGCAATTATACGAATACCCAAAGCAGCCAAGCTTAAAGCAATGTCATCTTCTAAGTTTTTAATTTTAGCAATTCTAACTCCTGCTTCAGGAACTATTTCGTAAAGCGTAACTGTTGGTCCAATCGTAGCTTTTATTGAGGCAATTTTAATGTTGTAATTTTGAAGCGTTTCTAAAATCCTGTTTTTATTTGCTTCAAGCTCTTCCGGTGTAACCGTTTTTTGGGTATTTCCGAAATCTTTTAATAAATCGAGCGGAGGAAGTTGGTATGATGATAAATCAAGTGTTGGGTCGTATTCTCCAAATTCAGAAACCTTTTGATTAATTTCTGCTTCTGTTAGAATTTCTTCTTTTTCCTCAACTTCCTCAATTACAAAAGAAACGGTTTCATTTTTTATCACATTTTCATTAAGTGCAGTTCTTTCGGTCGATAATTCTATTGGTTTTTCTTCTTCTACAGAATCATTTGTTGTAATCAGTTCAATCGTTTCTTCCTTTTCAACAGGTTGTTGTAAATCGTTATGTATTGGTGTTATTACCTTATTTTCTTTAAATTTATTTTCTGTTTTCAATACGATATCCTCTTCATTAAATTCCTCCATATCATCATCTATACTATCTTCATTGTTTTGTTTCGCTTCTTTTGGTTGAGATGTCTTGCTAAATGAAATATTAAAATTGATAATAAGGTACGTTAGCAATGAAAAAACTAAAACAAGGCCTACTCCAATTTTACCTAAAACACTAATTAACCAAATGTTACTTTGATAACCAAATGCTCCTCCTAAAATAGGTTGTTTGGCAAATACATAAGCTAAAGCAACTGACAACCATACGATAGAAAAAAGAGAATAATTAAATGACTTTTTGATAGACAGCAGTTCCACTTTAAACAATAGTCTAAAACCCAAAACAAAAGCTAAGAATGAAAAAATAAATGAAGAAACTCCGAATCCGCTAAAAATAAATTGATGAGACAACAATGCTCCAAATTTACCCATCCAATTTTCAAGAACTATTTCGCTGTTAAACAAAATATTATACCACGAATCGCCTAATTTGTCTTGATCAATTTTCCAAGTAAATAAATATGATGCAAAAGATAAAACGATAAAAATCGAAAAAATTAGTAGTGTTACCCCCGTAATTTTAACTACTTTTTCGCTTACAATAAATTGCACAATTCTTTTAAAGAAATTAGTATCCGATTTAGTTTTGTTCGGCTTTTCATTTGCAACATTCGTTTTTTCGTTTTCGATGTTAGGTTTTGACTTAAATTGGTTTTTTGTCATTTAGTTGGAATTTCTTTAACAATCAAAGGTATTTAATTCAATAGCAACAAAATAGTTACAAACAGTAATTAAGTAACAATATAGTGTGAATAAATATTGTTTAAAAAAGAAAGAAAAACGTGTGATTAACTATTTGAAACTATCAAAAATTTCCTGCATTTCTTTGTCCATTTCTGGTTCAGAAATTAGGGTGTATCCTGTTGGCAGAAGAAATTCTTCATCATCTACCTTTTTAAATTCAATTTTACTTGCAGTAAATCGCATACAAACGCCATATTTTTCATACTGATATTCTAAAAGAACTCCTGGTATTTCTACATATTCATTACACCAATTGGGTGTTTCAATATTTATTTTGTCGGTATAATATACTGTAAATGCGTCTTGTGCTTCATTATTTACATTTACAATGGCTTTATTGCAATGATAACCAATTATTTCTTTTACTTCATCGGTAAACTCAATAGTGTAAGCAGGTTTGCTAGCCATTGATTTAGCAATACCATCGCCATCTAGTTTTAAAGCATATTTTTTGTTTATCAACTTTACAATTTGAATATACTCACTATTACTTTTATTACAAATGAAACTCGATTTAAACATACCCATTCCGGCACTAAGACTATTCGAATAGGTGTTATCTTTAAATTTTACATGCATTTTATCAGGCATAAAATCACGCATAAAATTATCCTTTTCCATTTTTGGATAAGTTACTTTATATTCAATAACACCTTCAGTTTTATTGCTAACACCATCTCCACATCCAACAAAAGTGAATGTAACTGCTAATAGAAGTATTATAAGGTTAAATAGTTTATTCAAAACCAATTTTTTGGCGTAAAGCACAAATATATTAATCTTTTTAAGATTTACAGATTAATCTTAAAAAATTGAAGTTAAAGGAGTAACAACGCTCGATTAATAACCTAAAATCTTCAACATCGATTTGGCACTTTGTTCTTTACTAAAAAGTTTTGTGGTATATTCTCCTTCTTCATCTCTATCAACTACCACATGTTTTGGCGATGGAATTAAGCAGTGTTTAATACCCCCATAACCGCTTAACGATTCTTGATAGGCTCCTGTATTAAAAAAAGCGATATACAAAGGTTCTTCATTAGAGTTATCTACTTTAGGCAAGAAAATTTGACTAATATGTGCTTCTGAGTTGTAATAATCTAAACTATCACAGGTCATTCCACCTAAGTTAGCTCGTTGAAACTCTTTATTCCAATGGTTTATCGCCAATAAAATGTACCGCTGGTTTATTGCCCAAGCATCAGGTAATGTTGTAATAAAAGAATTGTCAATCATATACCACATTTCGGTATCATTTTGTTCTTTAACATCAATAATAGAATAAATGTTTACTCCACTTTCAGCAACGGTAAACGATCCAAACTCGGTAAATATATTTGGTTCTTTTACACCTTTACTGTTGCAATAGTCTTTAATTTGAGCTACAACTTCTTCAATGATATATTCGTATTGAAACTCAAATCCTAAAGAATTTTTAAAAGGAAGTCCTCCTCCTATGTTTAAGCCCTCAAGTTCAGGGCAAATGGTTTTCAAGTCACAATACACACCAAGTGCTTTAAGAAGCTCCGACCAATAATATGTAGTATCTCTAATTCCTGTATTAATAAAGAAATGAAGCATTTTTAGCTTAATATTCTTATTTGGTTTTATTTTGGTTTTGTAAAAATCTTTTATGTCTTTATGTCGAATACCAAGTCTTGAGGTATAAAACTGAAACGAAGGTTCTTCTTCGGAAGCTATTCTTATTCCAATATTAATTTCTCGGGTATTTTTTATATTTTTTATATAATAATCTAACTCGCCTTTATTATCAAGAACTGGAACAATATTGAAACCACTTTTCATTAAATCTGTAATGCCTTCTAAGTATGGTTCGCGTTTAAACCCATTACTAATGATGTAGTTACTTTTCGATAATTTTTTTTCTTCAAAAAGTTGTTTCAATATCTCAATATCATAAGCAGATGACGTTTCGATATGAGCATCACTTTTCAATACTTCTTCTAAAATGAAGGAAAAATGAGAACTTTTTGTGCAATAACAATAAGTATAATTACCTTCGTAGTCAACTTTTGCCATTGCTACCTTAAACATGGTTTTAGCCTTGTTTATTTGTTCTGATATTTTTGGAAGATAAGTTAATTTTAAAGGTGTTCCGTATTGTTTAATAATATCCATTAAAGGTATTTTATGAAAATACAGTTCATTTTCGATAACTTCGTAACCATCTTGAGGGAAGAAGAAAGTTTGTTCTATTAAATCTTGATACTTATTTTTCATTTTTACAATTTGAGTGAGTTAGATTGAGACAAAAGTAATAAAGTAATTGACTTAGGTGTTTAATTTTAGATTAAATTAACTATGAAGGAGATAAAAATAATTAAAAACCGATCGGATATAGGTGCTGGAACCAGAGGTGCCGACATGGGAGTTGATGCAATTGAAATAGCAGCAATCAATGCTGGTAGCAACTTCTTTAAACAACACGAATACATCGATGTTCCTACCTCAAATGAGGCGATTTACGAAAAACAAAACACTCCTTATGCGTTACGCATTGGTAAAGTACGTGAAGTTTGTGAGAATTTATGTGGCTATGTAAAAGATACCTTGTTGGAAAATAAATTTCCTTTGGTTCTTTCGGGAGACCATTCATCTGCTTTAGGTACAATAAGTGGAGTTAAATGTGCTTATCCTGATAAAAGAATTGGTGTAGTGTGGATTGATGCTCATGCTGATATGCATTCTCCTTATACAACACCTTCGGGCAATATTCACGGAATGCCTTTAGCTGCAGCTTTGGCTGACGATAACAAGGAATGCGGGAACAATCAAGTTACACCAACTACTTTAGAAAACTGGGAAGCCATGAAAAATATTGGTGGAATTTCTCCAAAAATACTTCATGATGATTTGGTTTACTTTGGAGTTAGAAGTACTGAGGAACCAGAAGATTATAAGATTGAAAAACATGGAGTGAAGAATTACAAAGTGGAAGAGGTTCGCTATAGAGGTATGGAAGTTTGTATAGCTGAAGCATTAGACAAGTTGAAAAATGCTGATTTAATTTACATTTCGTTTGATGTGGATAGTATGGATTGTGATTTGATTTCGAAAGGAACGGGAACTCCAGTTTCGAAAGGATTTGACCAACATGAAATTAAACAAATTATTAAAGGCATTATTACTTCGGGTAAAGTTGCTTGTATAGAAATTGTTGAAGTAAATCCTTGTTTGGACAATAAAGGTAACGCGATGGCAGAAACAGCTTTTGAGGTGTTACACGATGTTACTCAGTTAATTGAATAAATAGCCTCCCCAACCCCACCGAAGGAGGGGCTTGTATTGATGCTATAAAAATAGGAAAACTTAATCAGCGTTTATCTGCGACATCTGCGAGAAAAACAAAAGTAAAATTTGCGAGAAATAAATATGGAAAATACAATTGCACAAAAAGTAGTTGAAGCAATTCAATCACTATATCAACAAAATATAGAAAGTAAGTTAGCTCAACCACAAAAAACTAAGAAAGAGTTTACAGGTGATTTAACGGTAGTAGTTTTTCCGTTTTTACAAGCATCAAAAAAATCGCCAGAAAAAACTGCTCAAGAGATAGGCGAATATTTATTGAGAAACATTGAGCAAATTGAAGATTTTAATGTGGTGAAAGGTTTTTTAAATCTTTCCATTTCTGCTAGCTATTGGGTGGAAACCTTTCAAAAAATTAACGAAAATCAACAGTTTGGATTTTCTTCCAATTCAGGAAAAACCTATATGGTAGAATATTCCTCGCCAAACACCAATAAACCGCTACATTTAGGGCATTTGCGTAATAACTTTTTGGGTTATTCGGTTGCCGAAATATTAAAAGCTAACGGACATGAGGTTTTTAAAACCCAAATAATAAACGACCGAGGAATACACATCTGTAAGAGTATGTTGGCTTGGCAGAAGTTTGGCAATGGAGAAACTCCTCAATCATCGGGATTAAAAGGCGACCATTTGGTGGGTAAATACTATGTAGAGTTTGATAAAGCCTACAAAAAAGAAATAGAAACATTAGTAAATGCTGGTAAGGATAAAGAAATAGCAGAGCGTGAAGCCCCGATTTTTTTAGAAGCACAAGCCATGTTGTTAAAATGGGAGGAAGGAGATAAGGATGTGGTTGAATTGTGGAAAACCATGAACGGCTGGGTGTACGAAGGTTTTGATGTTACTTACAAAACCATGGGGGTTGATTTTGACGAGTTATATTATGAATCGGACACGTATATTTTAGGGAAAGATGTGGTGGAAAAAGGTTTGGAAAAAGGTGTTTTTTACCAAAAACCTGATGGTTCTATTTGGTGCGATTTGAGTGCTGAAAAAATGGATGATAAATTGTTACTTCGTGCCGACGGAACTTCAGTTTACATGACCCAAGATATTGGAACAGCTATAGAACGCTACAAAAAACATCAAAACCTGAGTGGTTTAATTTATACTGTGGGCAATGAACAGAATCATCATTTTAAGGTGTTGTTTACTATACTTAAAAAATTAGGTTATACATGGGCAGATGGTTGTTACCATCTTTCTTACGGAATGATTGAATTACCAGAAGGTAAAATGAAATCGCGTGAAGGAACTGTTGTAGATGCCGATGATTTGATGTACAGCATAGTGCAAGATGCGAAAAGCACTACCCAAGAACGCGGTCATATTGAAGGCATGTCGGAAAATGATAGAGAAAACTTGTATTCAACCATTGGCATGGGTGGTTTGAAATACTTTTTGCTAAAAGTTGACCCAAAAAAAGGAATGGTTTTCGACCCAAAAGAGTCGATTGATTTAAACGGAAACACTGGTCCTTTTATACAATATGCTTATGCACGTATTCAATCGCTACTTGCTAAAGCAACCCAAATAGGTTTTAAACAAGAATATAAAAATGTTCAGTTAAACGAAAAAGAAATTAATCTAATTAAGTTACTTAACGATTACCCAACAGTAATTAACGAAGCTGGAAGTGCTTTTAGCCCTGCGGTGTTATGCAATTACATTTTTGCTTTGGTGCAGGAGTTTAACAACTTTTACCAAACCGTAGATATTTTACGCGAAGAGGATAAAAACAAATTGGCTTTTCGTTTGCAATTAGCTGAAAATGTTGGCAAAGTAATTAAATCGAGCATGGGTTTATTGGGGATTAATGTGCCGAATAAGATGTAATTCTCCCTGTTATCTATTATAAAAAAAAGCCGTAAGCAATTTGCTCACGGCTTTTTAGTTTTTTCAAAAGTTATTTTTCGCTCAACTCTTTTACTTTTTTTGCCCATTCGTTTAAAATGGATTGTTGTGATTCAAAATCTTGATTGTATGGACCACATGTAACTTTTATGGTAGTTTGATTCGCTTCTTCATTATACAGCAAAAGAAATTTCTCAACATAAGAAACACCTTTTATCAGGTAATCGTTTTGAAGGTAAAGGTTTCCAAACAATAAATCATCATATTTACTTGTCCGCTCATTATAGTTGGCATAATGAAAGTTAAAGTTTGTCGAAGCTCTCCAATCTTTACTTAAGTTATTTTCTTTATCAAAAATGAGTTGTAATTCTTTTGTAAATGCTGGTTTAGTCATTACTTCCCAAACTTTATCAAATGAAGCATTAATGGTAATGTCGAAACTAACAAACCTAGCATCGGCAATAGTTGAAACTTCATTTTCGGTAATAAATGTTACTTCGCTAAAATGAGCACTTCCATTACCGCCATTTAAATAACGAAAACCAACAATTGAGTCCCCTTCAATTTCTATAGCTTGTATTACAATAATTACTTCGTCTTTTTTGGTATTTTGATTGTAAAATGTAGCAAGTTTCGGTAGTTCTATGTCCATTGCTTTGGCATTAGGGTATGCTTTTGTGTCGACAAGAATCAACGACGAACCATTTCTAGCTTCTTCTTCTGTAGGGAGTCTTCCAATAACCACAGGAACATTTTTCCAATCTTTTAAATCTACTGCAGGAAATCCATTTAAGTTATCGGGGCAATACCAACCACCATAGTTGTGTGTAGTTTCTTTTTTATTGTTATTTTCTTCATTGTTATTCGTTGGCTGATTTTCTGCATTTGTACATCCAAATAATAATATTAAGAAAGTACTTACTAATGTTTTACTTGTCATATTCATGGTTTTAATTTTTTTTGATAAAAGTACGTGAGCATTGTCATCAGGCTTGTTAATAAATGTAAATTAATGTAAAATCAGTGTAATTTAATTTGTGCTAACTTCTTTTGCTTAGCAGAATCGAGTAGCTTTGTAAGATGAAATTAGGAAAAATCAGTAACTATTTAGTGAGTTTTATATTAGCGATGCTGTTGATGTCGTTTAATGATACGTACAATAGTTTACGAAATCAGCACATCGAGGTAGTGATGCGAATGATAGGAGATGAGTTTCTGCTTCAGTTAGGAGATAGTACTTCGCGTATCATGCCAATTAAAAACGACAATGGGAGGTATGTGATTAGCTTTGAACATGAACTTTCCTTTGAGCCAGAAATTCTTTCTATGGCCGCTATTAAAGTGGTGGGGCAAACAAAAATGCCTAGAAAATTTATTATTGAAACCGAAAAATGTTCGACTAATGAGGTGGTGCATAGTTTTGAAATAAGTGATAATAGAGACGATAGCAAGATGGTTCCGTGTAAATCGCGTCCGTTGCCTAAAGACTGTTATAACGTATACTTTACTATTTTAGACGAGGAAAATAAGCCCAAACCCATTCCAGTAAAAGAGAAAGTTGTGAGTGCCGATTTTTCATCTATTTATCTTCTTGTTATTGGAGTTTTTATCATTGCTTTGGTTGTATATTGGTTGCGAAAAAAAAATACAGTAGTTGTTCATCCTGATTGGATACAACTTGGCGAATATCATTTTGATAAAAAAGGAATGAAGTTGATTTGCAAAGGTAAAAGCGAAGAACTTTCCAGTAAGGAAGCAAGTTTGTTGGAGTTACTTTATGCCAACATCAATCAAAATGTAACACGAGAAGATATTTTACAAATTGTTTGGGGCGATGAAGGCGATTATTTGGGTAGAACACTCGATGTGTTTATATCTAAACTACGTAAAAAGCTGGAAGCCGACCCCAATATAAAAATTGTAAACATTCGTGGAGTAGGCTATCGAATGGTGTTGAATTAGTTTTTTTTAGTTAACCACGAGCGAGACGTTCGCGTTGCAAGGGGTGGTTATTTCGGAGAACGGAATTTATCCAGCTTCTTGCGGGACTTTCAACCAAGCACAATCTTTGATAGAGGCACAATCCCGATAGCTATCGGGATGATTTAACCACTGAACCGCCACTTTTGGGTAGGTGCTGTAGCGGTTCGTGCTTCATAATCTCTTTATTTTTCAATCTCATTGAGCTATTAAATGGTTTCTTTTTGTGTTATACATCAGCAAGTACCCTCTTTTGTTGTCCTCAGTTAAGAATGAACGGCTAATTAATGTTTCCACAAAAAGTTGCTTTTCTAAAAAAGGATTTAATAGTTTCTCAACCCGGCTTTCTGCAACACCAATTCTCAATGCAAATTCCGTGAAATCGCTTTTGGAAGGATGCCCGCTTTTCTTGTATTGTTCACTTCTATAATCGTCTGCAAACAGTCCTTTATTCAATGCAAAATCCGTATCGTCGACATGCAGCTTTGTATTCACTAAATCATAAGCAGGACTTAACAGATAATCTCCACTGGATGATTCAAGCAAGGAAAAGTTCTTTAAATGAGCATCTCCGTTTGAAAACAGAAAATTGAAAACAACTAAAGAAAAATACTTTTCTATTTCTATCCGCCATGCTGGAACAAATTTCTGTATCAACTGTCCTACCTCTTCATAGCTGTATTCATATTTGAAATTTGCACCTGCATTGTCTTTTGTTTTTCCTGCCAGCGTTGCAAAATCTTCTTTGCCCCATTTACTTCCGTTTTCTTTGACGTCAAATCGTTTGGTGATATATGCAGGTGAACTATTTTTAAAAAAAATCATAGCGTTTTCTGCCGTATTCAGTCCATACACTTGTTTGGCTATTTGCATAGTCAAATGTTCGTTGGCAGGAACCTGGTCAACCTTTTTCAAATCTCTTGGTATCGGCTTGAGTATATATGTTCCCTGTTCCCCTTCCTTTGTTAATCGCAATACATTTTTCTCCAAAAGAAAACTCAATTTTTCCTGCACACCCGATATGGATATGCGTTTGCGATTTTCCATAAATTGTTCTGCAACCTCTTCGCTTTGTTGGGGCTGTTCATAAGGCAAAACATGATTTACCTTTTTACCGCTAAACAAATTGCGCAAGCAGCTTGGACTGTATGTAGAAAACCCCTCAGCTAATGTTCCTGGACAATATTTTAATTCATTTAAGTTCATCTCGCCACTATTGGTTTCACGGTTATTGCCCCAATTGTATCATATTGTGCTGTTGCTGCCAGCAAACCGAAATTATCTTCTTCGTCTATTCTCAATTGTGTGCTTTGCAAATTTCGGTTGACTCCTTCACTCAACATATTGAAAAAAAATGGAAACAAAAATTCGCTGCTGTATTCTTTTTGTGTTTTTGGCAGTGTTAAACTGATTCCTGGTTTATTTGCATCGTTAAAATAGTTGTCATCATACCTAAAAACATAATGCTGAAGATTTTCTTCTGTCAGTGTTCCTGCTAAAATCCCGTTGCGGTATATTTCCATTGCTCTCATTTACTCAATGTTTCTTTTTCACTTCAAGGGTTAGTTCCATTCCCAACACTTCGGCTAATTTATTCAAAACATCTAGCGAAGGATTGCCTTGCCCCCGTTCTAATTTATAAAGGGTGTTTGTGCTCACTTTTGCCAGTTCGGCTAAGTGAGGTTGAGTTATACTCAACTCCTTTCGTCTGTTTCTTATGATTTCACCAAGAGTCTCAACTAGCATTATAATGTGATTTAGAGTCAAAAATAGGATTTGTTTTTCAAATACGCAATCAAAATCACATTATAGTGTGATTTCTATATCTATATATATTGAAATGCATGACGAAATTGGTAAAATCACATTATAGTGTGGCTTCAAGTTCTTATGTTGGGTTTGCTATACACCAACATTAACCGAAATGTAACACGAGAAGATATTTTGCAAATTGTTTGGGGCGATGAAGGCATTATTTAGGCAGAACACTCGATGTGTTTATTTCTAAACTACGCAAAAAGCTGGAATCCGATCCCAATATAAAAATTGTAACCATTCGTGGAGTAGGCTATCGAATGGTGTTGGTTTAGTTTTTTTAATTAATCGTGAGTTGGACTTTCTCGATATTAAGGGTAGTTGTGGGAAATTTTCTAAAACAATTTCGTTTGGTTTTCATCTACCACAGGCCGCGGTATTAGTTTTTGAGCTTTATCTTCTTGCAGTAATAGTTCAAACAATTTAACTGTTGCCAATGCATCACCTGAGGCTCTGTGTCGATCTTCTACAGTAATACCAAGTTCTTCGCACAATTTACCTAAACTGTACGATGTTTTTCCGGGCAACAATGCTCTACTTAGTTTTACCGTACATAACTTGGTTCGTTTGTAATCAAAACCCAATGAACGAAATTCGGCACGAATAAAATCGTAATCGAAATCGACATTATGAGCAATAAAAATACATCCACGAGTAATGTTTACAATACGTTTGGCTACTTCAAAAAATTTAGGTGCTGTTGAAACCATTTCATCGTTAATTCCAGTAAGTTTTTTAACATACCAATCAATTTTCATTTCTGGATTAACCAATGTTACAAACTCATCAACAATTTTATTCCCATCATGCCTGTAAATGGCAATTTCAGTTATTTTACCAGTTTTATGGTTTCCTCCTGAGGTTTCGATATCGACAATGGCGTACACTAAAGCAAAAGTAATTATTTTAAAGGAATTTATTTTTAAACTCCCAATTTTGAGGCAACTCACAAACCGATTTACCAAACCATCGGTAACGGTTTTTTGCCACAAAATCGTAAATGGCATCGCTAATAAAGGTTGGAAAAATTTTAAAAACTACCAACAAACTCCAAAGCCCTGATAGGTTCTTGGCTATTTCTAAAGCGGCAGCAGACTTTACAAAAACCTGATTATTTTTGAGCAAAACAATAGAATCGATAGATTGGTCGAGCTGAAATTTGTGTTTAACATTTTGCCCAGTTATCGAACTCAACAGAGCAAATTTAAACACCTCGTTTTTATCTCTTTTGATAATAAAACGCACCCAAAAGTTGCAAAAATTACATGCTCCATCAAAAAGTATAATATGATTTTCATTATTCATCTTCTTCAAAATTAAGAACACTAACCAACTTTACGAACTTTTAACTTTCTACTTTATGAACTTTTAACTTTCTACTTTATAAACTTATATTTGCACTCAAAATTTCACCATGGAAAAAGGCTTACGAGAAAATCGAAAAACCGAAGAAATTAGGGCTCAATTTCGCGAAACTCATTTACAAGTTTCCGACTTTATTTATCCTTTGTTTATCGAAGAAGGAAATAATATTAAAAAAGAAATTGCTTCCATGCCTGGAATATTCCGTTATTCGTTAGACCAAATTAACGACGAATTAAACGAAGTAGTAGCTTTGGGAATAAAATCGGTTATTCTTTTCGGCATTCCATTACACAAAGATGCTGAAGGTTCGGAAAGCTGGAACGAAAACGGCATCATTCAACAAGCCATTCATTACATCAAAAAAAATTATCCAACACTTCAAGTAATTGCTGATGTTTGCTTCTGCGAATACACCAACCACGGACATTGTGGCGTATTGTGCAACCACGATGTGGACAACGAATTAACCCTTAAAAATTTAAGAAAACAAGTATTGGCTCAAGCAAAAGCAGGTGTCGATATGGTTGCTCCATCAGGCATGATGGATTTTGCAGTACTAGAAATAAGAGACGAATTAAATAAAAACGGATTTCAGCACATTCCTATTATGGGATATTCGGTAAAATATGCTTCGGCATATTATGGTCCGTTTAGAGATGCTGCCGATTCCACTCCAAGTTTTGGTGACAGAAGAACTTATCAAATGGATTCGGCAAACCGCAACGAAGCCATTAAAGAAGCTCAAGCAGATGTTGATGAAGGATCAGCAATTTTAATGGTAAAACCTGCTTTATCGTATCTCGATATTATTCGTGATTTAAAAAATAACTTTGATTTACCCATTGCGGCTTACAATGTGAGCGGTGAATATGCCATGATAAAAGCCGCAGGCAAAAACGGCTGGATTGACGAACAACGGGTTATGATGGAAACCTTGCTTTCGATTAAAAGAGCTGGAGCCGATATTATTATTACCTATTTTGCGAAAGAAGCTGCTAAGATATTAAAAGCCTCCCCAACCCCTCCGAAGGAGGGCCTATGTTGATGGCTCATTCTTAAATGAAAAACAGATTTTAGAATTGATAGAAAATTATTAAACATATAAAAATTTAAATCTCTCCCCTTCGGGGAGATTAAGAGGGGCTAATATGAACAACACAAAATCACAAGAACTTTACAACAAGGGATTAAAACACTTAGTTGGTTCGGTAAATTCTCCAGTACGAGCGTTTAAATCAGTAGGCGGAAATCCATTGTTTATTAAAAACGCTAAAGGCTCAAAAATTTATGATGTTGACGGAAACGAATACATCGACTTAGTGCTTTCGTATGGTCCAATGATACTCGGACATGGAAACAAACAAGTTATTGACGCTGTAAGTAAACAAGTTAGCGAAGGATTTAGTTTTGGAGCTAGTACCGAAAACGAAATTATTTTAGCCGAAATGGTTTGTGCTGCTTTCCCTGGAATGGACAAAGTTCGTTTTGTAAACTCAGGAACAGAAGCCATTTTAAGTGCTATTCGTTTGGCTAGAGCTTTTACCAAAAAAAATAAAATCATCAAATTTGCAGGGTGCTACCACGGACACAGTGATGCTTTATTGGTTGCTGCAGGTTCAGGCTTGGTAACGTATAGTTTACCCGGAAGTGCTGGTGTACCAGAAAGTGCAGTAAAAGACACGTTGATTGCAGAATACAACAACATTGAAAGCGTAAAAGCACACATCTCAAAACACAACGATATTGCAGCAGTTTTTATTGAACCCGTTGCAGGAAACATGGGCGTTGTTGTTCCAACCGATTCGTTTATCAAAGAACTTAGAAAAATCACTCAAGACGCAGGAATATTATTAGTGGTTGATGAAGTAATGACTGGATTCCGATCTAAATTTGGTGGAGCTCAAGATTTGTTGGGCATACAAGCTGACATTACATGCTTAGGAAAAGTAATTGGAGGTGGTTTCCCTGTTGGAGCTTACGGAGCAAGAGAAGAAATTATGAATCATGTGTCGCCATTGGGCAGCATGTATCAGGCTGGAACATTATCGGGCAACCCAGTTGCGATGGCTGCTGGTATTTCTACATTAACCGAATTAAAAGCACAAAACCCTTACGAGAAATTTAACCAACAAGCTGAACAATTGGAAAAAGTTATGCTCGATGCAGCAGCAGCAAATGGAATTGATTTAACGGTTAATCGTTTTGGCTCTATGATAAATCCATTTTTCAGCAAAAAAACCATTACCAATTTTACCGAAGCTCAAGAATGCAATACAGCTCAATTCACTAAATTTTTCTGGGGATTGATTGAAAACGGAATTTATATTCCACCGAGTCAGTTTGAAGCATGGTTTTTATCAAGCGTTATTTCTGATGAGGACGTGAATAAAATTATTAATGCGATAAATAAAGCGATGGCTTTAGCTAAGTAACTCTCTCCCCTTGAGGGGAGCTAGAGGGGTGACTCTGGATATTAATAATCACCCACCTAACCTCCCTCAAGGGAGGAATAAAAAAAATAAAAATAAACTAAACATGACAACTTTCAACGATAATTTTTTAAAAGCCTGTAGAAGAGAAGAAACTCCTTACACTCCACTTTGGTTAGCCCGACAAGCTGGTCGCTACCAAAAAGAGTACATGAAAATAAAAGAAAAATACAGCATTATCGAAATCAGTACCATTCCCGAAGTGAGTGCAGAGGTTACTCTACTTCCAATCAATCAGTTTGAATTGGATTCGGCTATTATTTTCTCCGATATTTTAATTCCACTAGGACCGATGGGAATAAGCTTTGAATACAAAAAAGGCTATGGACCACATATTCACAACCCTATACAAACAGTTGCTGATGTGGAAAAACTTCAAATAGTTGACCCAGCAACCGAAATGTGGTACACCGGAAAAGCATTAACCATTTTAAAAGGCGAATTAAATGTGCCTTGTATTGGTTTTGTGGGAGCTCCATTTACTTTAGCAAGTTATATGATTGAAGGCGGACCATCTAAAAATTACGAAAAGATGAAAGCCTTTATGTACAACGAACCTAAGGCTTGGCATTTGTTAATGGATAAATTAGCTACCGTTATGGCAAACTACCTCAACTTTCAGATTGAAAGTGGAGCAATGGCTGTACAGATTTTTGATAGTTGGGTTGGTGCTTTAGATATTGATGATTACAACGAATACGTGTATGAACACGTGGAAAAAATGATTCAAATTGTAAAATCGAAATACCCAACTGTGCCAGTTATTTCAATGGGTGTAAATTCTGCACATTTAATACCGAGTTTGAAAAAAGCTAAACCTGATGTTATTGCTCTAGACTGGAGAACCGACATGGCTAAAACATGGCAAGAACTAAATTACGAAGTAGCCATTCAAGGAAACTTAGACCCCACAGCATTGTTTGCCGACTGGAACATTATTGAAGCAAAAACAAAAAAAATATTAGATGCTTTAAAAGGCAGACCAGGTCATATTTTCAATCTCGGACACGGTATTTTACCAGGCACACCCGTTGAAAATGTGAAACAGCTTTGTAAGTTTGTTCACGAGTATACAAGAAAGTAAATTGTTATAATTGCTCGCAGATTACGCTGATTAACGTAGAAATATTTGCGAAAATCTGTGAACCGACTAAAAGGTGCTAAACGAAGTTAAATCTGCGAGAGCATTTTTTCAGCTTAATTGTTCATAAATCCTCTAAAAATAATTTTGCTTTGTTTAGTTATCTTGCATTACATTTGCAATGCAACTAACAACCTAATACACAATGAACTTTACAAAATTTTTGGTGCTGCTTTCAGCGGTATTTTTATTTTCTTTTTGCCCCGACGACAAGGAAGCTTATCAAGTTTTTGATGATTTAGGAAAAAAATCGAGCTATAAAAAAATACTAAAGAAAGCCGAAGAAGCAGATATTATTTTGTTTGGCGAATTACATAACAACCCAATTACACACTGGTTGCAATTCGAATTAACCAAAGATATTTTTGAACAAGTAAACGAAAATATTGCCTTAGGAGCAGAAATGTTTGAAGCCGACGATCAATTGGTAATTAACGAGTATTTAGGCGGACATTATAATTACGATATTTTTAAAAAAGAAGCGAAGGTTTGGCCAAACAACGAAACCGACTACCAACCATTACTAGATTTTGCTGTTGCCAACCAGCTATCATTTATTGCAACCAATGTCCCACGCAGATATGCCAATATGGTTTATAAAGAAGGTTTTAAAGCTTTTAACCATTTAACTGATGATGCAAAAAAATACATGGTTCCCATTCCATTTATTTACGATGAAAAATTGCCAGGTTATGTTGAAATGAAAAAAATGGCTGGAGGTCATGGTGGTGATAATTTACCAAAATCGCAAGCATTAAAAGATGCTACCATGGCTCATTTTATACTTAAAAACTGGGTTAAAGGCAAAACTTTTATTCATTATAATGGCTCTTACCACTCTAATAATTTTGAAGGTATTATGTGGTATTTAAAACAAGCCAATCCCGATTTGAAAATACTTACCATTAACACTGTGGAGCAGAAAAAAATTGACGAGTTAGATAAAGAACACGAAAGCACTGCTCATTTCATCATTGCTACACCTGAGTCGATGACTAAGACGCATTAAAACATTCGTCATTACGGGCTTGACCCGTAATCTATTTAAATACAATACCATTTTGAGATTGCGGGTCAAGCCAGCAATGACGCACAACTAAAAACCATAATTACGAATATAAAAAACTATCCCAATTTCCCTTTCAACTCTTCTTCCATCAACTGGTGTTCCTCCCAATCATTCATGGCTTTTTCTAATGCTACTTTTGCTTGATTGTATTGCACTAATAAATCATCAGAATAAGTGCTTGTATTCATCAATTTGATGTTAAGGTCTTCAATATTACTTTCTAAACGCTCCACTTCTTTCTCTAAATTATTGATTTTGTTTTGGACACGTTTCAAGTCTTTTTCTAGCTGCTTTTTTTCATCAAAAGACAGTTTATTGTCGGTTACCACTTTTTCTACCTTAGCAACGGTTTTCTCTTTTTGCTCAAACTCACGAATGCTTTCTACTTTTTTCGATTTTAAGAAATCGTAAACACCACCAAGGAATTGTTTAACTTGTCCGTCTTTAAACTCATACATTTCCTCAACCAATCCATCTAAAAAATCCCTGTCGTGAGAAATTACAATTAAAGTACCATCATACTTTTGAAGTGCAGCTTTTAACACCTCTTTTGATCGAATATCTAAGTGATTGGTTGGCTCATCGAGCACCAATAAATTGATTGGTTCTAACATTAATTTACACAATGCCACCCTTGCACGTTCACCACCCGATAACACTTTAATTTTTTTATCTGCTTCTTCGCCACCAAACATAAATGCTCCCAATAAATTTCGTACTTGCTTACGAATTTCGCCATGAGCAGCCTTATCAACTGTTTCGAAAACCGTCAATTCTTTATCCAATTCCTCGGCTTGATTTTGGGCAAAATAAGCCATGTTTACATTATGCCCAATTTTTAATTCTCCCTCATGTTCTAACTCACCAACAATAATTTTGGTCATGGTGGTTTTTCCTTCACCATTTTTACCTACAAAGGCAATTTTTTTACCCGATTCAATAAAAAAGTTGGCATCGTTAAAAATTCTTTTATCTCCATACGATTTACCAACTCCATTTGCTTCAACAACTACCTTTCCTGAGCGTGGTGCTGGCGGAAAATAAAAACGCATCGATGCAGTATCTTCTTCATCAATTTCTATTCTATCAATTTTATCTAATTGTTTAACCCTACTTTGCACCTGCACTGCTTTTGAAGCTTTCGACCTAAATCGTTCAATAAATTTTTCGGTATCGGCAATTTGTTTTTGCTGATTGGTAAAAGCTGCCATTTGCTGCTCTCTTCGTTCTTTACGTTGCTCTAAATATTTTGAATAGTAGGTTTTGTAATCGTATATTTTTCCTAACGAAATTTCAATAGTTCTTGTAGTAACATGGTCAAGAAAAGCTTTATCATGAGAAATTAAAACAACAGCCCCATTGTACACTTTCAAGAAATCTTCCAACCATTGAATCGATTCAATATCCAAGTGATTGGTTGGCTCATCGAGCAACAACAAATCTGATTTGGTTAATAAAATTTTTGCCAACTCAATACGCATACGCCATCCACCACTAAACTCATCGGTTTGGCGATTAAAATCTTTTGGTGTAAAACCCAAACCTTTTAAAATGGTTTCAACATCGGCATCTACTGTAAACCCTCCAATTAACGACAACCGTTCGTTGTAATCGTTCAAATGATTCAACAATTCCATGTAATCATCGGTTTCGTAATCGGTTCTGGTTTCCAATTGATGATTGATATCGTCGATTTTAGCATTAATTAAATTAACTTCCTTAAATACCGACTTGGTTTCATCTAAAACGGTTTTACCGTGCCCAAAATCCATATCTTGAGGCAAATAACCAATAGTAAAATCGGCAGGTGTAGAAACATTTCCCTCATCTGGTTGGTTTTCGCCTGCAATAATTTTTAATAGTGACGATTTTCCTGCACCATTTTTACCAACTAAACCAATTCTGTCTTGCTTATTTATTAAAAAAGATATTTTGTTAAAAAGATATCTTTCACCAAAATTTACTGTTAACTCATTTATTCCTACCATGCCGCGAAATTAGTGAAAAGTTAGTTGATTTAAAATGGTTTAACCACGATGATTTTTCTAACTTTGTAAATAAATTAAAACGCAAATAACACAGATGGATAAGATTAAACATAATTACATCTTTACTGTTATGTTTTTCTTAATTATCATAAAAATCGGCGTTATTAGCGTTCTATAAATTTAAAATCTTATTTAAAATGCCTAATGCAATAGTTAGTATTCTTCAGTTAAAATGCCCAAAGTGCAGACAAGGAGATTTATTTTGTAATAAAAAAACCTATCAATACAAAGGTTTTTTTGATATGCCAAAACATTGTGACAAATGTGGGCAAGATTTTGAAATAGAAACCGGTTTTTATTATGGAGCAATGTATGTTAGCTACGCTCTTACTATTGCAATTATTGTAGCTGTTTTTACAGCAATGTATGTCTTCAATATTTTTACCATCGAATTGTTTCTTATTTTAGATTTATTGGCACTATTGGCAACTTTACCATACGTATTTAAAGTTTCTCGTTCCATTTGGATTGCTTTAATGATAAAATACGACCCAAAAGCAATTGAAAAACATGAGCACAAAGCATAATATTACCGTTTCTAAAACAGCAAACTATTATACTTTAGGCAATGTAAAAACCGCTAAAACGATTTGGTTTGTGCTGCATGGTTACGGCTATTTGGCGGAGTTTTTTATAAAAAAATTTGAACCCATATTAAACAACGAAACTTGTGTAATTGCACCAGAGGCACTTTCGAGGTTTTATTTAAACGGATTTAGCGGTAGAATTGGAGCAAGCTGGATGACCAAACACCAACGTATAGAAGAAATTGAAGATTACTCAAACTACCTGCAATCACTTTATGAAACCATTTTAACAGAAAACAATAATAACTACACCAAAATAAACATTGTTGGTTTTTCGCAAGGAGGTGCAACAGCTTGCCGATGGTTGGCTTCAAAAAATGTTTGGTGTACAAATTTTATCTTATGGGCAAGCGTTTTTCCTGATGACATTAATTTTAATTTCATCAAACCAAATACCAACACCACATTAATTTATGGAAACCAAGATGAATTTTTAACTGAAGAGCGAATCGCACTTTTAAGAAAACAAATTGAAGACTCCAAAATTGATGTTAATGTTATTACATTTGATGGAAAACACGACATTCCTAAAGAAGTTTTGGTTGAAGAAAGCAAAAAAAATAGCTGGAACTAAGCCCAATCCATGAAAAAAATTGTCATAACAGGTCCCGAATCTACCGGAAAATCAACAATTACTGAATTGTTGGCTAAACATTATCAAACCATTTGGGTAAAAGAATATGCTCGTGAATATTTAGAAAAGCTAAACAAACCTTACACTTTCGACGATGTTTTACAGATGGCTAAAATTCAACTCGAAAAAGAAAATGAAGCCGAATGTAAAAAACCAAACACCTTATTATTAGACACCGATTTAACTGTTTTTAAAGTTTGGATAAACGAAAAGTACCAACAGCAAATTGATTGGATTGAAGAAGAAATCAAAAAGTCGTCAGACAAACTATTTTTTTTGTGCGACATTGATATTCCTTGGCAGGAAGACCCATTAAGAGAACATCCTGATTTAAATGACCGTCAACGGATTTTCAATCAATACCTCGAAATTATGCAGCAAAACAAGTTTAACTACCACATTATTAGTGGAGATGTAAACGCTCGTTTAAAAAAATGTATAGAAATAGTAGATAACTTAATTTAAGTTCTAATTTTGTCTTATCTCATTGGGGTGCCTTACTTTTCAGGCTGAGATTATACCCATTTTTTCTAAGATGTTAGAAAAATAAACCTGATCCAGGTAATGCTGGCGTAGGTAGGATAAAAAAAACAATTAACAAGTTAAACACACAAATGTTTAGCCCCTGGCGTTTGTCAAAAAATTATTTAAATGAAAAAAATTATTTTTTTGGCAGCGACAATTTTTGCTACTGCAAATTGTATCGCTCAGTATTCCGTTTACGGAACAGTTCAAGATTCGCTTTCCAACCCAATTGTTGGAGCAACAGTACGTATTTTAAATACTTATAAAGGAGTTTCATCCGACAACAACGGTAATTTTCGGTTAAACAATCTTTCTGCAGGAAATTACCAACTCGAGGTTAGTTTTGTTGGCTACCAATCGCACCAAATTAATGTTGAAAATTTAGCCGAAAACCGTGAGTATAACGTGGTTTTAAAAGAAAGTCGTCAAACATTAGACGAACTCATTGTTTCTGCCACTCGTGTTAAAGAAAATTCGCCAATTGCACACAACAACATTTCGTATCAAGACATAGAAAAAAACAATTTGGGACAAGATATTCCATTTCTGTTGCAAAACGAAGTTTCGGTAGTTTCCACAAGCGATGCAGGAGCCGGAGTTGGTTACACAGGATTTAGAATAAGAGGTTCTGATGCCACTCGAATAAATGTTACAGTAAACGGAATTCCAATAAACGATGCTGAATCGCAAGGAACTTTTTGGGTAAACATGCCCGATTTTGCTTCGAGTACCGAAAACATTCAAATTCAGCGAGGAGTTGGCTCATCTACCAACGGAGCTGGGGCTTTTGGCGGAACGGTAAACTTACAAACCACCACTCTAAAAGAAAAAGCCTATGGCGAAATTGCTTCTTCTTATGGTTCGTTTAATACCCAAAAATATACAGCAAAATTTGGAACAGGTTTAATTAACAACCATTGGGCTTTTGATGCTCGTGCTTCTTACATTACTTCTGATGGTTATATTGACAGAGCCACTTCCGACCTTAGAAGCTATTATTTATCGGGCGGGTATTATGGAAAAAACACCTCTTTAAAACTGGTTTATTTTGCAGGAAAAGAAATCACTTACCAATCGTGGTGGGGAACACCCGAAAGTAGAATTACTGGCAATAAAGAAGATATGGAAACCCATGCTGCAAACAATGGTTTAGATTCGGTTCAAACCTTCAACTTGCTAAATTCGGGTAGAACATACAATTACTATCAATACAAAAATGAAGTGGATAATTACGGACAAGACCACGCTCAGTTATTATTTACTCACCAATTTTCGAGCAAACTATCCGCAAATGCAGCTTTGCATTACACTTATGGCAGAGGTTATTATGAACAGTTTAGAAAAGATGACAATTTTGCAAGTTATGGCTTGAATGATTTAATTGTTGGTAACGATACCATTTTAAGCACCGATTTAATTCGCCGACGTTGGCTCGACAACCATTTTTATGGTGCAACATACAATCTGAGCTACAACAGTTCAAAACTTTCGTTGATTTTGGGTGGTGGATACAACAACTACGATGGAAGACATTTTGGAGAGTTGATTTGGATGCGTTTTGCCAATAATACAGGTTTAGGCTATCGCTGGTACGACAACGATGCAAACAAAAGAGATTTGAATACTTTCCTAAAAGCCGATTATTTAATAACTGAAAAAATAACCTTATTTGCCGATTTACAAGTAAGAACCGTTGATTATTCTACTAAAGGAAAAGACAATGATTTGAGAATACTAAGTGTGGATACCAATTTTGTTTTCTTTAACCCGAAAGGTGGATTGAGTTACCAGATGAACGAAAAAACAAGGTTTTATGCGTCGCTTAGCGTCGGAAACCGTGAACCTGTTCGTGGCGATTTTATAGATAACCCAGCCAACAAACAACCAAAACACGAAACCATGCTGGACTACGAAGCAGGTGTTGATGTAAAACTGAAAAAAGCACTTTTTCAGGCAAACTTTTACTACATGGATTACAAAAACCAGTTGATACTTACCGGTGAATTAAACGATGTGGGTTCTTCAATTAGAACCAATGTGGATAAAAGTTATCGAGCAGGTGTGGAATTTTCTGCCAATTTTTTAATTAGCAAAAAAGTAACATTGGGTTTTAACACCACGCTTTCGCAAAACAAAATAGACCAATTTACTGAGGTGATTTACGACTACACCGATTGGAATGAAGTTGTGGTGGTTGAAAACAAGTACAAAAACACCGACATTGCTTTCTCGCCCAATATAATTGCTGCTGGAAACATTGTTTACATGCCTGCAAAAGGATTGAGTTTGATGTTGCAAACCAAATACGTGGGTAAACAATTTTTAGACAACACCAGCAATGCAAAACGAGTAATTGATGCTTACAAAACTGTTGATGGACGATTGAGTTACAGCATTTACCCGAAAAAAATGCGTGAAATTTCGTTTAATTTATTGGTAAACAACATGCTAAACAGCTTGTATAGCAGCAACGGCTACACCTACAGCTACATTTACGAAAAATTAATTACCGAAAACTTTTATTACCCACAAGCAGGAACCAACTTCTTATTAGGGCTTACTTTTAAGTTTTAGTTTTCACTATTGTCATCCTGAGCATGTCGTAGGATAAACTTTAGAAACTCTCCTTTTTAAGGGGAGTTTTTTGTTTGAACATTATTGTTATATTTGAGAATATGATAGTATTAAGAAACTATATCGCTAGTAATTTTTTATTTGATGCATTTACTCTATTATTTGTTTTGTTAGGTAGCTACACCATAATTTTTAACGAAACAATAAATGATAGCTTTTATTATTTATATTTCGGTTCTTTACCCTTATTTTTCGTAAAATACTTTTTTTCAATAAGAAAAATACAAACGATAAATAAACTAATAAATTTAACACCAAGTATAAGCCCCAAATTAAATCTCGATTCTAATTTCTATAAGTTTTTTAAGGTTATTCTTAAAAAAGATAATGTTAAAGTTATTATACGTGAAGGGTTATATAAACCTCTTATAATACATCTAAACACAATTGATAAGAATAATTCAAGAATTGTAGTCTTAAAAAACGAGTGGTATAATTGGAATATCAAATATATGGGATGGAATAGCTACTACCAAATCATTCTATTAACAAATGAAAAACAACAAGAAATACTTCGGTTTAAAAGCATGGAATGGGATGGGAAATTCAACGACTTTCCATTTGAAGAATTTAGAAAATTAGGTGAAAATATAGCATTCTTGTCAAATCTAAATGTTGCTTATATTGAATATAATAGAGAAATGGATTAATCTTAAAAGAAAAAAATTTGTAATTAAAACATTTTCAGAATGAAACGTATCATCTTATTTTACACCATTTGTTTTTTAGCAATAGCTTGCTCGAAAAAACCAACAGTAACAATAGCCGATTTGGATTGGATAATTGGTACAAGAAGCTCGCAACAAGACCAAATGCTGATTTACGAAAGTTGGAGTAAAACCAGCGATGAATTGCTTACTGGAAAAAGCTACTACACCGAAAATGGCGACACCATGTTGCTAGAAACTATAGAAATAAAACAAATAGATGGTGAGATTTTTTATTGCCCAGCAGTATCGAACCAAAACGAAGGCAAAGCCATTGAGTTTAAACTAACCTCAAAAAGCCCTAACGAGCTGGTTTTTGAAAACCCTGAGCATGATTTTCCAAAAAAAATAGTTTACATTCAAGAAGGTAACAACATTAATGCATGGATTGAGGGTGATGGCAAAAAAATTCCTTTTTTTATGACAAAGATTAACTGATGCGATATATTGTTATAATTTTCATAGTATTACTTGAAGTAACCGTATATGGTCAAAGTTTTGCCGAAGAACATTACCGCTTCGACACCAATTATAAAACCATGAAAGGCTACTACCATAGAGGGCTTTATCAAAAAGCTACCGAATATGTTGATTCGTTAAAAGATAATCGGTTTGTTGGTAAATACGAACTTTATTTAATTGCTAGAATATACTCACTAAACAATGAGTTCGACAAAGTATTGATTTATCTCGAAAAAGCTGTAAAAAAAGGAATAACAAAAAAAGAAATAGAATCCATGTACGATTTTGATAACTTCAGAAAACATCATTCGTACGTAATTTTTAATTTAAACTACGATAAATGGCACAAAATCTATTTAGATGAACTATTAACATTATCAATAGATTCGGCATACTACAATCAAATTATTGGCATGCACAAAGCTAGCCTGAAAGCACGAAAATTCAAGGTTACGTTTGTTGATGGCGATGAAGTGTATGAAGAATACAATAAACAAGATTCGTTAAGTCAATACCAGAGTATGATAGCCGAAATAAAACAAGATTCAATTAATTTTTATCAGTTAGCTGAATTAATTCAAACCAAAGGCTTTCCGACAAGTAAAAAAGTGGGAGATGCTTATGAAACAGCTTCTCTTATCTTAAAATACAAATCTCAACATATTGAAAAATTTAACGAACCTAATTCAATATGGGTTCAAATTAAAGAGAAAATTGAATTAGAACAAAATGAAGGAAATTTACCTCCTATCTATTTAGCATACTTGAGTGATGTTTCTAAATATCATTTAGGATTACCACAAGTATATTTAACTTTTAAGAAAAGCTCCTTTTGCAAGGACAACAAAAACTGCATTGAAAACCCGAAAAAATTGAACGAACTCCGCAAGTCGGTAGGACTATGTTCAATAGAACTCGAATTTTGGGTTGATGCAATAGATTTTCCGAAAGAAATCGAAGAATTGATGTATAAAAATAACTAATCAATTTCGATTGCTAGCAAGCTAGCTTTTCTTTGCCACAAATTACATAAATTAACACAGATTGATTCATAAATTAAAAATCTGATTAAATCCGCAACAAAAGTGAATGATTAATAATAAAGAGTAAAATACCACATTTAAGGTATTGTTTAGAATCATTCTAAATAAGTATATTTGTCACATATTTAGTAAATCATGTAACAGATGAAACCAAATGCCGCATATATTCTACCCTCATCTAATTTAGTTTCTACTCCGATTATGGAACTAAAAAAGAAAAAAAAGAAGAAGGATTGTTGCGAAAAATTCAAACGAAAAAAAGGTAAATTCTGTAAAGATTGCCCTTGTAATTGGGCTTAATTTTCATAAAAAACCTCGAACTAAATTCGAGGTTTTTTTATTTTTCATCATTCCTATTTTTAAAATTAATATCCTAAATAATTATTTTTTCCATACCATAAAAAAGGTATTTTACACTTTCTTCAACACTTTAACTATTTGTTTATCTGTAACTTAAAATGGAATACCATAAAAAAGGTATTGCATAAAAAATTAAACAACTTTAGTTTTGCTTTGTTATTTATATTTAGTCTAAATAAAAATAAATAAAATTATTATCTATAAAAAAATTAAAAATATGAAAAAAATAAATCTACTATTTCTAAGTGTTTTTACTGCAATTAGTGCCAATGCACAGCAGATTATTGACACTGTATCTACAGGAGCTGGGTATGCCAATCAACAATGGTATAGTTTAGCCAACGACGAGCAAGGTTTTTCTCCAAAAAACAATTGGGATATAGCTTTTGAAACCTCCAATCAAGGAAGCTCAATACATATTAATAGTTCGACAGGAGTAGAACTTTGGTTGCATCCAACAGCAGCTGTTGAAGATTTTTCAACAATAGACACAACTGGTTTATCTTCTTGGCAAAAACTATACAACAGCAACCAAACTTGGGAAACAGGAGCATTTAACCAAATAGCCGACACTTCTAATTCGTTTGATTTAGGTTGGGGTTTGTACAGCATGATTACTCATACTGTAGTTGGAAATAAAGTATTTATTATCAAATTACCTGGCAATATCTATCGAAAAATAATTATCGAAAGTTTAGCAGGTGGAGATTACAATTTTAGGTTTGCATCAATAGATAACGCGGTTGATGTTTCCCAATCTATCACAAAATCTACTTACAATACTAAAAACTTTGTTTATTTCAGTTTACTAAACAATCAACTAATTGATAGAGAACCTACATCATTAAACTGGGATATCACTTTTACTCAATACATCGAATTTATTCCATCGGCATATTTGGTTACAGGTATTTTACACAATAAAGATATTGAATCGGTTAAAGTATATCCAGTTGCCGACCCAACAAGCTATAACGATTGGCAATCACAAACATTCTCTAGTAACATCAACACGGTTGGGTACGATTGGAAATCGTTTAATATGGGCACTTTTCAATGGGAATTTGCAGATTCAACTGTATATTTTGTAAAAGATAGAAATGACAACATTTGGAAATTAATTTTTACAGGTTTTGGCGGAAGTTCAACAGGAAAATACATCTTTTCAAAAGAAAATATTACCACTGTTGGCGTTGATGACAAGATGAAGAACAACCATATTTTAAATGTATTCCCAAACCCAGCCACTACATTAATTCAGGTAACCTATAATACCAAAGAAACAAATACCAATTTTAAAATTATGGACTTAACTGGTAAAGTTATTTTAACCAAAAACGCCAGCAACAATGGAAGTTTAAATCAAGAATTTATTGATGTTTCAATCATTTCAAAGGGAGTTTATTTTCTTGCAATAACTTCAGGAAAAAGCACTTCAACGCAAAAAATAATTATTCAATAAAAAAAAAGAAAAGAATCATGAAAAAAATTGTAATAAAACAATCTTACGTTCTAATTATGGCAGCAATTGTGATGTCAGCAATATTTGTATTTCCATCTTGTAACTCAAATTCGGCAGAAAACGAAACAAAAAAAGAACAAAAAATTGGTCTTTTATTAGTTAACCATGGGTCGCGTTCAGAAACTTGGCGTAATGCTTTACTAGATTTAGAAAAAAATGTAACCGACGAAATTCTAAAAAAAGGATTTGTAAAAGGCATTAAAACAGCTTTTATGGAATACAACGAACCCTCAATTGCTACTCGACTAAAAGAGTTTGATAAAGATGGGTTTACTGACATTATTTTAGTTCCAGTGTTTTTAACTGTTAGTCCACACTCGTTTGAAGACATACCAACAATTATAGGTCAAAAAGAAGACCCACATTCGATGGAAATGTTGAAAATTGAAAAAATTGAGCGTTACACTCCAAAAGCAAAAATTTATATTTCATCATTACTCGATTTTGGTGATATTTTAGAAAAAAACATTTTAAGAAGAGTAGAATCGTTATCAAAAAATCCTGAAAAAGAAGGATTGGTTTTAATTGGTTATGGCGATGAAAGTTATGACAAGGAATGGGGGCAATTATTTGACAATGTAGCAGAATATGTAAAAGAAAAAACAGGCATTTCAGCACATTCATACGGCTGGTGTGGACACATTGCACACTACAACCCTGATGAAACCACCAAGGCAATAAACAAAGTTTTAGAAACAAAAGAGGTAGCTATAGTTGTTCCTGTTTTAGTAGCTCATGATGAAACATTTCAAATAAAAATAATAGGCGGTGGAATTCAAAAAGTAGAAAAAAATTCGGAGAAAGTAATTTATAAACCCGATGCCATTTTACCTGATAAAAACATAGAAAATTGGGTAATTCAAACTGTTGATGAAATGTCAAATAAAATTCAAGTAAAATAATATAAAATGAATTTAAACACTAAAAAAATAAGGCGACTAAATGCCGAATGGCACCGAGATTTAGGTTATTTTTTTTCATCATTAATATTGGTTTATTGTATATCTGGCATTGCGTTAAACCATGTCGACGATTGGAATGCAGATTTTATCCTTAACAAAAAGGAAATACAACTCGAAAAAAAATTTGATATTGGAGAAATAACGGAGAGTGAAATCAATGAATTTAATCGCTTAGTTGGACAGGAAAGCTATAAAGTATATGATTTTCCTACTCCCGATCAAGTTAAAATCTATTACGAAAACTCCTCACTTCATGTTTATTTTACCGAGCAAAAAGCAATTTTTGAGGATGTTCGAAAACGCCCCGTGTTTTATCAAACCAATGTTTTGCACCGAAACAGTTTAAAAGGGTGGAAATGGGCATCCGACATTTTTGCGTTTTTTTTAATTGCAATTACCATAACAGGACTTTTTATTGTTAGAGGTAAATACGGAATATCTGGAAGAGGCAAATGGCTTATTGGAGCTGGGTTTCTTCCGCCATTAATAGCCATTATCATACAATCGTTAATTTAAAAGCTTATGTGTAATTATAAAATATTAACTGAAAATAACAATGGTTTTATTGTGCAATGTTTAGCATGTGAGCACATTCAACTAGGTTTTGGAACATCATTAATAAATTTTTCTGAAGAAGATTATTTCGACTTTCATTTACAAGTAAGGGATTTTCTGAAAAGAAAAATTAAAATAAGTAACAGAAAAGAAAAATGTATTTACTTAAACACCTATTCCGAAAACTCAAAAATGGTTTTAAGTTATAACGAATTAATGATGTTAACCGAACTACTTACTGAAGCATCTAATTTATTAATTGTTAAAAATCTGTTATACAAGAAAAATTGTAAATGATTTATTCAAAAATAATACTATTCATTTTTCTATTTTTTGGGCAGATTATCAATTGTTCAGCTCAATTCCTTACCGTACTATCTAGCGAAGATAATTTACCTATTCCTTCAGCACATGCCATTTTCAAAACCATTGATAACAAACAAGAAATTTTAATTTTATCTGATTTAAATGGTAAAATCGAAATTCCCGAAACATTAAAAAAAACTAAGAAATGTATTATTTCTATATCCTTTGTAGGTTTTAAAAAAATTACTGACACTCTTCATTTTGAAAACCTTAAGAAAAATAAAATTTTTTATTTAACTCCCGAAAACATTGCATTAAATGAAGTAGTAATCACTGCTCAGTACGCACCAAATAGCCCAGAAAAAGCGGTTCATAAAATTAAAATTATCGACAGTAAAAAAATTGAAACAATGGGTGCTCAAAATCTTCGAGATGTACTAACTAATGAAATGAATGTTAGAATTTCTCAAGATAATATTTTAGGTAGTAGCATGAGTTTACAAGGTATTTCAGGTCAAAATGTAAAAATTTTGGTTGATGGAGTTCCTGTTACTGGCCGATTAAATGGAAATATTGATATTTCTCAAATAAACATGAATAATGTTGAACGAATTGAAATTGTAGAAGGACCGTTATCTGTAAATTATGGCACCGATGCTTTAGCTGGCACAATAAATATTATTACAAAAAAAACTCAACAAGAATCCATAACTGTATCATCTAATAATTATTATGAAAGTGTTGGTCATTATAATTTTACTGGGAGGATTGGCATTCAAAAAAACAAGCACACTTTTGCAATCTCGGGTGGAAGAAATTTTTTTGATGGTTGGCGAAAAACCGATAAACCTTTTCATGTTGAAAGAACTCATCTAGCTGATTCTACAAGATATATGGACTGGAAAAGCAAAGAGCAACTTTTCGGTACCATTCATTACTCTTATTTTATTAAAAACTTAAAACTAGGATATACTGGCGATTTGTTTCACGAAAGAATTACCAATAGAGGTTTACCTCGTTTGCCTTATTACGAAACTGCATTTGACGATTATTATACGACCAACCGAATAAACAATTCATTAAACCTGACAGGGGCATTAAACAAAACAATTTACTTAAATGTTCTTGTAGCCTATAATCATTATCAAAGAACTAAAAACACTTACTTTAAAGACTTAACTACTTTAAATGAAAATTTAACAGAAAACAGTAGCGACCAAGATACCACAAAATTTAGTGTTTTAACTACAAGAGGAAGTATTAGCACCACAAAAGATTCTGCTAAAATTAATTACGAAATAGGTTATGATGTAAATATCGAATCAGGTTTCGGAATTAGAATAAAAGAACAAGAACAACAAATTGGTGATTATGCTATATTTTCGTCTGCTGAATACAAACCAATTTCAAAATTAGTTTTGCGACCAGGTTTGAGAGTTAGTTATAATACTTCATATAATAGTCCTGTTGTACCCTCATTAAATATTCGTTACCAGTTAACTAATTCTAATGCTCTTCGTTTTTCTTACGCTCGAGGTTTTAGAGCTCCATCATTAAAAGAACTCTATTTTTACTTTATCGACATCAACCATAATGTGGTTGGAAATGAAAATTTAAAAGCTGAACATTCTAACAATTATAACTTCTCTATTTCAAATCAAACAAAACTTGGTAAAATAATCTGGAAAATAGAAAATACTTATTTCTATAATCAAATTAAAAACATGATTTCATTGGCACAAAACTATGGTACAGAATACAGCTACCTTAATATCGATGAATACCAAACACTTGGCGTACAATTACAAACCGAATTTGCTTGGGAACATTTAAAAGTTGCACTTGGAGGTGCTTACATTGGCAGGTACAACGAGCTTGTTAAACAAACCAATACTTCAAAATTTTTATATTCGCCAGAGGTTAAAACAACGCTGTTTTACGAATGGAAAAGAGCAAAAATTACTTATGGTATCTTCTATAAATATACTGGAGACCTTCCAATGTATATGCTAAATGATTCTGGAGAAGCATCGCTTTCTAAAATTGAAGATTACCATACTGCTGATGTTTCAGTAACAAAACATTTTTACAGAAATAGAATTAACCTTACAATAGGAAGTAAAAACTTATTTAATGTGGTTAATGTTTCTGGCGTTTCATCTGGAGGAGCTCATTCTTCAGGAGGAAACTCAATAGCTGTTGGAACAGGAAGAACTTATTTTATAAAATTAGACTTTAATATAACCAAGTAATAAATGAAATATTCAATCGTATTTATAAGTTTAGTACTGGCTTTTTCTTCATGCGTAAAAGAAGAACTTCCCATTCCTAAACACGATCCTGGAGATGTTATTACAAATAGTGTAAACATGGGAAGTACATATAAATGGCAAGTATATTTTAGTTTGAAAAACAACACCGTTGTAGGAGAGAATTTAAAAACCAATTGGGATTTAGGCTTTGAACCCTCATCAACTGGATATCGAATTATTTTAAATTCATCAAAAGTTATGTATGCGGCAAATACAAACCAAACTGATTTTGGCTTAGTTACGGATACAACTGGTTTTGGTATAAATAAAAAATTTGATTCACCTACTGGAAACATGGAATATACAGCTATTGGGGATTGGAGGTTAATTCCTAATCAGGTTTACCTTATTGATAGAGGATATAATGAATTGGGTACACATCAAGGTTTTAGAAAAATTGTTTTTCAGCATGTTGATGAGAATTCATATTCCATTCGTTTTTCACAACTCAATGGTTCAGGAGAAACCACTTTACAAGTGTCAAAGGACAGTACTTATAATTTTACTTTTTTCTCTTTCTCTACATCCACAACAGTGTTGGTTGAACCGCCAAAAGAAGATTGGGACATTGTGTTTTCACAATATTTAGAGGAACTAAGTACTCCTTATTTAGTTACAGGCTGTTTATTAAATAGATATAAAACAATGGCAAAAGCAGATTCAATTACTGCTTTCAATTCTATTAATTATGATTTTGCCTTATCTCAGCTATTGAGTTCTAATATTAATGTCATTGGGTATGATTGGAAAGAGTATAATTTTACTACATCTTCTTATCAAGTTTTTCCTAATAAAATTTATATTATTCAAGACCAGAATGGGTTTTATTACAAACTTCATTTTATTGATTTTTATTCTAATTCAGGTATAAAAGGTAATCCAAAATTTGAGTTTCAAAGATTATAAAAAAACAAGAAAGCCCGTTAATTAACGGGCTTTCTTGTTTTATGTTTAAATGGTATTATTTTAATTTTTGTTTTATTTCTACCATTTCGTAAGCTTCAACTATATCGTTTTCTTTAATGTCGTTAAAGTTAGCAATGTTTAAACCACATTCGTAACCTTTAGCTACTTCTTTTACATCGTCTTTAAAACGTTTTAATGAGCCAAGTTCTCCTGTATGAACAACAATACCCTCTCTAATCAAACGAATTTTGTTTTTACGTTCAATTTTACCATCTAACACCATACAACCAGCAATGGTTCCAACTTTAGAAATTTTAAATACTTCTCTAATTTCAACTGTAGCAACTATTTTTTCTTCAAATTTAGGTGCTAACATACCTTCCATTGCGTCTTTCAACTCGTTAATAGCATCATAGATAATTGAATACAATCTAATATCAATTTGCTCACTTTCTGCCAACTTACGTGCATTAACCGATGGACGAACTTGGAAACCAATAATAATTGCCTCAGAAGCAGCCGCTAACATTACATCAGACTCACTAATTTGACCTACCGATTTGTGAATTACGTTTACTTGAATTTGATCGGTTGATAATTTTTGTAACGAATCAGAAAGTGCCTCAATAGAACCATCCACGTCACCTTTAATGATAATGTTTAGTTCTTTAAAGTCGCCAATAGCTAAACGTCGTCCAATCTCATCAAGTGTAATGTGTTTGTGAGTACGTACGCCTTGTTCGCGTTGTAATTGCAAACGTCTTTCAGCAATTGCACGAGCTTCTTTTTCGTCGTCCATTACATGAAATTTATCACCAGCGTTTGGAGCTCCATTTAATCCTAATATAGAAACTGGTGTTGCTGGACCAGCTGATTTAACATTTTGTCCACGCTCGTTAAACATGGCTTTAATTTTACCACTATAACAACCTGCTAATAAGGCATCACCAACTTTCATTGTTCCTGTTTGAACCAATACAGTTGAAACATAACCTCTACCTTTGTCTAATTCTGATTCAATAACGGTACCAACACCATTTCTGTTGGGATTAGCTTTTAAATCGAGTATTTCTGCTTCTAAAATAACTTTTTCGAGCAATTCGTCAACACCTTGTCCAAACTTAGCAGAAATTTCCTGACATTGGTATTTACCACCCCATTCTTCCACTAAAATGTTCATTTGAGATAACTCTTCACGAACTTTATCTGGATTTGCTCCTGGTTTATCAATTTTATTGATTGCAATAATAATTGGAACTCCCGCTGCTTGGGCATGATTTATAGCTTCTTTTGTTTGAGGCATCACGCTGTCATCGGCAGCAACAACAACAATTACTACGTCGGTTACTTGAGCTCCCCTAGCACGCATGGCTGTAAATGCCTCGTGACCAGGTGTATCTAAAAATGTAACTTTTTTTCCATTTTTTAATTCTACCGAATATGCTCCAATGTGTTGAGTAATACCTCCAGCTTCACCAGCAATAACATTTGCTTTACGAACATAATCTAATAAAGATGTTTTACCGTGGTCAACGTGACCCATAACGGTTACAATTGGAGAGCGTTCTATCAATTGGTCTTCCGAATCTTTTACATCTAATAATGCTTCACTTTCTTCAGTTGCTGAAACGAATTCTAATTTAAATCCATATTCTTCAGCAATAATAGAAAGTGTTTCAGCATCTAATCGTTGATTGATGGAAACAAACATTCCTAAACTCATACAAGCTCCAATAATGTCGTTTACGCCTACATTCATCATTTTGGCAATTTCGCTAACAGTAACAAACTCCGTTACTTTAAGTGTTTTCTTTTCTTCTGCTTGTATTTCTGCATCAATTAAACTTTGTTCGCTAATTGCCTGACGTTTTTCTCTTCTATGTTTCGACGCTTTACTTTTTCCACTGCCACCAGTTAATTTTGCAAGCGTTTCTTTAATTTGTTCTTGTATTTGTTGTTCTGTAAGTTCTGCTTTACGTTCAACTCTTCCATCGCCTGGTTTAGCATTTTGGTTTGGTTTAAACGGGCCTTTTTTGTTAGCATCAACATCAACTTTTCTGGTAATTCTTTTACGCTTCCCTTTGTTTGCATCATTAGCAGCCTGATTAGCGTTGTTTGGATTACTTGGTTGTTGTGGTGGCTGATACGGTTTTTTCTCAAACTTCTTCTCTACAGGTAATTCAATTTTTCCTAAAACTACTGGCGAAGCAATTTTCTCATAAACGGTTTCAATTTCTTGAGGTTTATTTGATTTTGGTTCAACTTTTTCTTCCTGTTTTGGAGCTGGTGTTTCAACCACTGGAGTTTCTTCAACAGCAGGTTCTTCTTTGGTTTTTGCTTTTTTGTCTGGGCGAGTTTTTAAATTTAAAGCAGCTAAATCAATTCTTCCAACAACTTTAATTTCTTCTTCTTGTTTTGGTGCAACTACTGGAATTTCTTCTACTGGTTTTGCTTCTACTTTTTCTTCTTTTTTAACGTCGTGTCCTGGTAATGAAATGGTTTCTTTTTGTGTTCCAATAGAAACCAATTTTGATTCTTCTTTTACACTTTTTTCTGATTGAAACTCTCCAAGCAACATTTTATAGGCTTCTCCATCAATTTTTGAGTTAGGGTTGTTCTCCACCTTCACTCCTTTTGATGAAAGAAAATCTACTAAGGTACCTATACCTACGTTAAACTCTTTTGCTACTTTACTTAATCTTTTTGCTTCTGCTTCAGACATATTGTACTCTATTTTTTTAAATATCGATGATATTTTGTTTTGGAACTAAGCTCCATAAAAACTTTAGTCAGCAGAAAAAAATCTACCGACTAAAGATGTTATTAATTTTCGAACTCTGCACGCAAGATGCTCATTACATCTTCTACAGTTTCTATTTCTAAATCGGTTCTTTTTACTAATTCTTCAACTGATAAATCCAACACACTTTTTGCTGAATCGCACCCTACTGATTTTAATTCTGCAATTACCCATGCTTCTATTTCGTCAGAGAATTCATCTAATGCAACATCGTCTGCATCATCTTCCATATCTCTATAAACATCTATTTCTAATCCAACTAATTTACCGGCTAGTTTGATGTTGTAACCACCTTTTCCAATGGCTAATGAAACTTGGTCTGGTTTTAAAAACACTTCTGCTCTGTTTTTTTCTTTATCAATTTTAATAGCAGTTATTTTTGCTGGGCTTAATGCTCTTTGTATATACAAATCAATGTTATTGGTATAGTTAATAACGTCGATATTTTCGTTTCTTAATTCTCTAACAATTCCATGAATTCTGGCTCCTTTCATACCAACACAAGCTCCTACTGGGTCAATTCTATCGTCGTATGATTCAACAGCAACTTTTGCTCTTTCGCCTGGTTCTCTAACAATATTTTTAATGGTTATTAATCCATCATAAATTTCAGGAACTTCTAATTCGAATAATCTTTCTAGGAACAATGGTGATGTTCTAGATAAAATAATCAACGGTTTGTTGTTTTTCATTTCTACGCGAACTACAACTGCTCTAACGGTATCTCCTTTTTTGAATCTATCGCTATTGATTTGCTCGTTTTTAGGCAAGATTAATTCATTGTTCTCATCGTCTAAAATAAGAATTTCTCTTTTCCACACTTGGTAAACTTCGCCAGTAATTAATTCACCAACTCTGTCTTTATATTGTTTGTAAATGTTGTCTTTTTCAAGCTCAAGCACTTTCGACATTAAGTTCTGACGAAGCGACAATACAGCTCTTCTACCAAAGTCTTCCATTTTAACTGGTTCTGAAACTTCTTCACCAATTTCAAAATCGGGCTCGATTTTTATAGCATCAGAATAAGCTATTTCTTTGTTCTCATCTTCTACTTCTCCATCAGGAACTATTTCACGATTTCTCCAAATTTCCAAATCACCTTTATCTACATTTACGATAAAGTCGAAATTTGAATCATCTCCAAATCTTCTTTTAATTGTGCTTCTAAAAACACTTTCTAAAATGCTCATAAGGGTAGCTCTGTCGATATCTTTGAATTCTTTAAATTCCTGAAACGAGTCTATTAAGCTTAAACTTTCCATATAAAATTTATTTAAACGATATAATTATTGTTGTTTCTTTTATGTTTGTAAACGGTATTGTTTCTTCTTTTACTATTTTTTCTTTTTTCTTTTTTCCTTCAATTTTTTGTGTAATTGTATAGGTTAATCGAATGTCGTTTTCTGTTACGTCTTCTAATTTTCCTTCAACTACATCTCCATTATTCTGAACAACTCTTACCTCTTTTCCTTTGTATTTTTGGTATTGTTCAATTACTCTAAATGGCTTATCTAAACCGGGTGAAGACACGTGCAATTCAAAATCTTCGGCTTCTCTATCTAAATTATGTTCTATTTGACGACTAAAATCTACACAATCTTTAATAGTAAAACCTTCTGGTCCATCAATCTCTAATAGAATGTTGTTTCCAGGTTTTACTTCGAGATGAACTACAAAGAAATTTTTCTCTTGTAGTTTCTCTTCAATTAATTCTAATATTTGTGTTGTTGTTATCATTTTTTATCATAAAAAGAGGGGACTTCCGTCCCCTCTTTTTATCAACATCTTTATTTTCTGAGCCACAAATATACAAAATATTTTGTAAGTGGCAAATAAAATTACTTGTCTTCTACTACATCAAATTTAAATGTAGCTTCTACATCTTTGTGTAATCTAACCTCAGCATCGTAAGAACCTAATGCTTTAATAGCTTCACCTTTAATTTTAATGTATTTTTTGTCGATTGTAAAACCTAATTTTTCGATAGCTTCAGCTAATTGAATAGTGTTTACAGAACCGAAAATTTTACCATTTTCGCCTGCTTTTGCACCTACAACAATTTTAGCTGTTTTTAAGCCTTCAGCAGTTTTAACTGCTTCGTCTTTAATTTTTTTATCTTTTACAGCTCTTTGTTTTAAGTTTTCTTCATGAACTTTTAACGAAGATTTTGTAGCAATAGCAGCTAATCCTCTTGGAATTAAGTAATTTCTACCGTAACCATCCTTAACAGTTACTACCTCATCTTTAAACCCTAGGTTTTCGATGTTATCTTTTAATATAATTTTCATTGTTTAATGCCTCCTTAAATTATTTTAACATATCTGCCACGTAAGGCATTAAAGCAAGGTGTCTTGCTCTTTTAATTGCCTGACCAACTTTTCTTTGATATTTTAAAGATGTTCCGGTAATTCTTCTTGGCAACAATTTACCTTGTTCGTTTACAAATGCAAGTAAAAACTTCTCGTCTTTGTAGTCGATATATTTAATTTTATTTTTTTTGAATCTACAATATTTTTCTTTTTGTAATTCGATGTTTGGTGGGGTAAGATATCTTACTTCTGAACTATTTTCTGACATGATTTTAGATTTTTAAAAGTTTAACCTAAGCTTTTGCCGCTTTTCTGTTTTGTCTCGACTCTGCAAATGCAATAGCATGTTTATCCATCGACACTGTTAAGAAACGCATTACTTTTTCGTCTCTTTTTAAGCCTACTTCTAAGTTTGCAATAAATTCGCCTTCTGCTTCGTACTCAAACAAATGGTAAAAACCAGTTGATTTTTTTTGAATAGGGTAAGCTAATTTTCTTAGCCCCCAATCTTCTTCATGTAGTAGTTTTGCACCACCATCTTTTAGTGTTTGTTTAAATTTTACAACTGCTTCCTTTACCTGATCTGCAGATAAAACGGGAGTTAAAATGAAAACAGTTTCATAACGTCTTGTCATTTCCAATTTATTTAATTAATTATTACTCTTTTTTTAAAAGGACGGCAAAGATAATAATTTTATCTTATTACCAAATAGTTAGAGCGTGTTATTTTTTTATTCGATAAAATTAAACGCTTATCTAAACCTTGCCGAACTCTTACTTCCCCCAAAAGGACTAGGATAAACATAACGTAATGCCACCTCAAAAGCACCATAACTTTTAGAAGCACTACTTAAGTCGGATGTATTTAAATCGTAGCTTACACCAATAGTATAATTAGAAATTTCGATAAAAGAGGTAATTACAAAAGCGTCTTTTAGTCGATATTGCCCTCCTAAACCAATGGCTGCACCTTTCATGTTTCCTGTATATTTTGATGCTTCTTTAAATTTATAAGCAAAGTTAGCTCCAACCAACACTTCGCTTAAGCTACCTTGATGTAGGTAAACAACAGCAGGCATAAACGATATGGGCGAATTTGGAACCCCAATAATTCCATGAAAATGCCCTATCCATCGATAATATAATGGGTCGTCTTTTATGTTGTTGTATTCTGTTTTGGGGTTATTAACATGCTGAAGAGATAAGCCTCCAATTAACAAGACTTGGTCGTTACCACTCATGTAACGCTCTCCTTTTCGGTAAGTCCAGGTTAATCCTGATGAAAAATCGATTGCTTTTACTGATGTTGCAGCAACACTTTCACCAGAAGCAATTTGGTCGTCGTATCGTTGTCCGTTGTATTGAGAGCCCCAAGTTAAACCCGACATATCAATAGCACGCTGAAAATATCCTCCTTGAATACCAGCACCTAATGTGTTTTTATCGTTTAAATACAAATGGTATGCAACAGCTAAATTTGCTTGAGTTTGGTTCATTTTGGAGTCTCCAGCTTTGTCGTTAAACACATTAATACCACCTGCAAAATAACCTACTTTTGGTTTTGAACTTTTGAAATTCATATCATAACCCGCCATCATGGTTACAAATGGTTCTGTTACGCTTCCCCATTGAGTCCTATAATTTAGTCCTGCTCGCAAGTCAAACTCTGCACCAGCATTAGCTGGATTTAATTCCAAAGGAGTAAAATAGGTTTGAGAGAAATGTATATCTTGTGCTTGACAATTATTTACAATCAAATGAACATTGACAATCAATACTATTAATAAAATTCGTTTCATATTGGGTTAATTTTTCGGAATTAGTTTTCTAATATTTTAAATTCAGTTCTTCTATTTTGTTGATGAGCTTCTTCTTTAAGTTCTTCTGTAGCCAGTTTCTCAATTTCTTTATCAGAAATTAGTAATTGTTTTTTACCATATCCTTTTGCTATCAATCTTGATTTATCAATCCCTTTAGCTGTTAAAAAATCCATACAAGACTGAGCTCTTTCTTGAGATAACTTCTCGTTATAAGCATCTCCTCCTCTAGAATCGGTATGTGCAGAAATCTCAATTTTTATTTTCGGATTACTATTTAATAATTCGACTACTTTACCTAATTCGTTATTTGATGAGGTTCTTAAAGTTGCTTTATTGTAATCGTAGAAAATGTTCTTTAACACCACTTTTTTACCCACTTCTAGTTTATCTAAACCAATGTCTTTAACCACTTCTTTAAAAGCAGCATCTTTATCAATCACAAAATTTTCTGAGTAGAATAAATATCCTGGTGATTTTACGCTAATTCCATAGTTAACACCAGCAGGAAGAGAAACCATATACTTACCTGTAGTACTGTTTGATTCAAAAACACCAATTAATTTATTATTGTCATTATCATAAATTTCAATAGTTGCTTGAAGTGGTTGACCTGTTTTCTTATCAGTTATAGCACCTTTTAGTAATGTTAATTTTGGTTTATTTAATTCATCTAAGAAGGTTACTTTATAAATATCTCTTTTACCTTTTCCATCTGGTCTTATCGAAGTATAATAGCCATAATCACCACTAGCTGTTATTACAAAACATACATCATCATCAGATGTATTTACAGGAAATCCAAGATTTTGTGGTTTACTCCACTTACCTTTTTCATACACACTTTTATAAACATCAAAACCACCCATGCTGCCATGTGCCTTAGAACTAAAATACAAAGTTTTTCCATCTGGATGGAGAAAAACTGCATCCTCATCATCTGGAGTATTTATTGATATCCCTAAATTTTCTGCATTCCCCCAAACACCTTTATCATCTTTTGTTGCCTTATAAATATCTTTTCCACCTTTCCCATCCGGTCTGTCGCTCACAAAATAAATGGTGTTTCCATCAAAAGAATAACATGCAGAAGTCTCTTGATATTTAGAATTTATTGGTTCAGGCAATTCTATTGGCTCTGTCCATTTATCTCCTTTCTTTTCGGAAACATAGATATTTCCGTCACCTTTTTTATTATCACGATACAAAAACAATTTTTGTCCATCTAATGATAATCCAACTGTAGCATCATGGAATTCACTATTAACTGGGTTTCCTAGATTAACAGCATTTGTCCAATTGCCATTTTCTTTTTTAGAATAATAAATGTCTTCATAAAAATCACCAATATTAGGATCCGTTCCTCCTCCAATTGTAATTGGTCTTCGAGAAGTAAAAAATATC
>JABTUP010000050.1 GCA_015075325.1 Flavobacteriales bacterium
TTTTAAATGAATAAGCAACAATACAAAAAGAATATTAGGACAACTCTATTAATCTTACAATTTTACTATTTGTTTGGTTATGAATTCATTTTTTGATAGAAATAGCAAAGCTTTTTAAAATAGCTTTACCTCTAAAAACTCCAACCTATTTTAAAGGAATAAGCCAAGTCAAAGTGCAAACGACTTCCATCATCAAATGATTTGTCGTAAGGAAAATCGCCATCATTGCTATTTCCTAATTTATTTTCAGAAGAACTCGAAATATAAACAGCACCAATGCCAACAGCATAGTCAACCGTAAAACCACTTTTTTTTATGGCATTATAGCCAAATTTAAAATAGCTACCAAGCATATTTCTATCAACAGTATAATTATTTTGTTTATAAAAAGTTTGAAAATATGGTTGTTCTTGAATATAATCAACTACTGTTTCTTCTCGATCGGTTTCAGTAAACTGGTATTTACTTTGAAAAGCTATGTAGTAACCCGTATTATTTTGTACTAACGATTTGTATTGGAAAAGTCCTAACCAAAACAACACTAACGAAGGTTCAAAAAGTTTGTGTTTGTTTAAATAATGACGACCTTCTAACTGGAAACGATAACCTTGTGTTTTGTCTATGGGATTTGGAAAGGCATTAAAAAAAACTTTATTAGTTTCAGTTGACTTCAAATATCCAACATTAACGTGGACAAAATACCTATTTTTGATTGGTAAAGAAAATTCAATATTATAGGTTATTTCGTTAAATGTACGAAATTCTGATACATAATCCAAAATAGAAGTAGTTATGCTATATTTTTTAATCTTTAGTGAATCATTAGCTTGAGAAAAACTGATATTACTCCAACACAAAAAGAATATTATCAAGACCGCTCTATTCATTTACAATTTAACTATTTGCTTAGTAATATAATTATTTTTTGATAAAAACTGGATAAAATAAATCCCTTTTGGATAGTCTTTTAAATCAATTTCATCAGTATTTACCCCTTGTTGTTTAGAGGTAGTTATTTTTTGTAATTGCTGTCCCTTAATATCCATAACAGAAATAACAACTTGTTGTTGTTCATTTAATTGATAGCTTAAAAATATGGTGTTGTTTGTTGGGTTGGGATAAATGTTTAGTGCTATCTCATTATTTAATGATAAATAATCTTTATTGTCGTAGATAGTTTCTATAAAAAAATCTACTGTATTGGTATCAACGTCATTATTACCGACTGAATTATCTGTTAATCTGTATTGTTGTGCTTGTGGGGTATTACATGAAACAGGTGAAATAAACGCACGAAAATCTGCACCAGATTGAATTTGGATGCCTGGTTTTAAATCAATAGATTGGGTGGCATGAAAAGTAACATCGACATTATTATTTATAGTAACGTCTCCAACAGATAAAGTATTTGTTACGTTATTTCCAGCTATTATATTTTTACCTATATAATATTTATTAGTGGTAATGTTTTTATTTTGTACATATACATTATTTCTAACAAGGGCATCAATCAATGGGTCTATAATCTCTAAAGGAACTTCATCATGAAACCCTGTAACATTAGGTTGAATTGTAACATCAAATTTCGATTGACCACTTATTATATCTAATGAACTGTTGTGAGGAATAAAAGTTGGGTGTTTATACGTGTCATCCCAAAGTATGACCATGGACCAGGTCTATATTTTGCAACACTTCCTGTTAGTCTTGGTAAATATGACCCTGCTTGTTGCTCCTCTGTACTCAAATAACCATCATAATCATAATTTACCTTATCATTAAAAAAATCAAATATACCTGCTAAACCACTAACTCTAATCTCTAACCACTTACCAGAAAAAGGGTTTGGAGAGGTAGTACTAAAAGTTACCCCTACACTTTCTACATTATGTGGATAACCATCTCCATTTAAGCTATTCAGTTCGTTGTAAAATGCTGTTTTAATACTTCCGTTTCCTACGTACGTGTTATAAGTTAATAATTGTTTGGCTGCTGGATTATTTAACCCATGCTGCATATAAGGAGTAGCAGAATTACTTTTTAAATAATCTTGTAAGGTGTTTGAGACAACAGCTCCTTGTTGAGGAGAATCTATAGTAACGAAAGTAGAAATTGATAATGGGCTACCATTCTGTTCTGCTTTAGCCACTGCATAACGTGCTATAACTCCACCCATACTTATACCACCTGCAACAACTGGTTTGTTTCCATTTATTGCCGAAACATAATTTATTGCCGCTGAATAAACAGCTGCATTATTTCTCATATCTTGAGAATTTAAGCTGTAATTTAATATGTAAACTTTAAATCCTGCATTTTTTAGGCAGTTCATTAATTGATTTCCAGCTGAAGCAATAAATTGACTTGGAGTGGTATTATAAGCATCAAAACCTTCTGATATTACAATTGGTACAGCATCATTTGTGATGTTTCCCTCCCATAGTCGTAAAGTATTACAATAATTATCTTTAAAAAATTTAGACGACTTGGGTACAACATGAATATTATATGTTCTCGAATATATTTGTGCACTAGGCGTATGCACCCAACTTACACGCATAACATGGTCTCCCAGAGATAAATAAGCAGCTGAATTTTGCCAGACAAAAGATCGTTTCGCACTACCATTATATAAAGTGACCCAGCCTTGATTATCAATATTAACTCTTAAATCAATAAAAAATTCAGTAAAAAAAGTATTAAACTCTATAATATTATTAGTGTGTTCTACATAAATATCAGCTATATCATTTGCTAATAGGCTAATTTGAACCCCTTGCTTTATTTTTGTTTCTTCATGCCAAGTGTAAGCAGATGAAACAGCTGGGGTTGTACCAGTATTAACCCAGGCAGCAACTTGACTAGTCCAATCAACACTTTCGGGTATAGGAACAGTATATTTTCCTAAATAATGCCAACTATACCCACCAAACCAACCACCAGATAGAGCTTGAACCCAATAATGATAGACGCCTGGTGGTAAAACATCTGAATCGATAATTGTATACGATTTATTTGTGCAGGTTCCGCATGCATTTATCCAACCACCCCCACCGCCAGAAGAATTAATAACAGAACCGCTATGATTTGTTGATGATAAACTTCGAATTACTCTATATTTTTTCATCCCAACTTCTATTGTTGTATTAAATGTAACAGCTACATTTTGTGTTACACCACAGAATGTAGGTCCCACAGTAAATGGTATTATTGAATACCCTCCATAAGATACAAGAGAAAATACTTTGTTTGTGGTAACAACAAACAACACTATTGTTATTATAAGATGTTTTAATTTCATAATGTTATCATGAGTTTAATTCTTCTAAAAATAGTTGGGAAATATATTTTTATTTCTTTTCCAACTCTTTAATTCTTTTGTTAAGTTCTAAAATATAAAGAGTTAATTCTTCTATTTTTTCAACCAGTTTAGTTTGTAATTCTCCAACGCCTATTCCATTTTTTTCTACTTCTGTAGCTGTAGGCATATTAGGTAAACGATTATTCTTATTAATGTAATCTCCTAATTCAGTAATAGTAGATAGGTTGTAATCTTTTGCAAAAACATAATCTGGAAATGGGGTAAGTTTTACCGTTACCTCTGTAGCATATATATGTCCTGTACTCATTACCTTGAACACATCATTATTTGAAACTTCATCAAAAATACTTAGAGCTTTTGTGTTTTGAGTAGGATTTATTCTAACCATTAAATCTCCTTTTACATCAAGCTTGGTTAATGGATTATCTAAACCTATTCCTACTTTACCAAGTTCAGAAGAAGTCATTGTTACATTTCCTCCATTAGCTCCTGTATTCATAAAAATATCCTTTCCACAATAATAATTTATAAGCAATCTCGAGCTTCCTAAACTGTTTTTTCCTGCCATATCTATAATTCCATTTGCACCATCAAAACCCATTGACATCACATTAGTAAAACTTCCATAATCACCATAAGCTTGTATCATACCTTGAAATTGGTTTATGGTTGTCGTTGTAGGTAATGGAAATACACAAAAACCATCTTCTGGTAACGTAGGTGGATTTCCACCAAAAGTAATTACTTCTGGATTTCCTCCTGATGGTGGAAAGTATTTTATCCGTTTATTATCACCAAAAATAAAATCACCATTAAGCTTTAAATCGCCATTAAATTTACCTAACCCATCAACTACAATTTTATCTTTAAAGTTTGCTGTACTGTCAACAACTAATTTTTCTTTCATCCTTGCAGTTCCTAGAACTCGTAAATCACTTTTAAATTTTCCATCGCCTATAAATACGGATTGTCCTTTTATTAATACATCTTGGTCAACGGTTAGTTTTTTATCAACTTGTAAACTGTCTTTTACAGTCACTTCATTGATAATTTCTAATCGCCCATCAAGTTTTGTATTTCCTACAACTTCCAGTTTAGTACTTGGCGATGTAGTTCCAACCCCTACGTTTCCAGTATCAGGCAACATATTAACTGTTTGTGCTTGAGTTTTTGATAGATTCATAGCTATCAAGACTGTTATAATAATTGCAATTTTTTTCATGAGCTTGTTTTTTTAGTACAAACAAATATAAATAATAAATCAATTGTAAACAACCAATTGTTTACAATTATATAAAGCCAATCAGTTGAATGTAAATTTCCTCCATGAAAAAGCGAGTTCGGAAATCAGAAATGCCACAAGAAATTATTAATCTTGGCGTTAAAATTCAGCTTTTAATAAAAGAAAAAGGATTAAAACAACGAGATGTAGCTCACGATGCCGACTTGGATGTAGAAAACCTGAGAAAATACCTTAAAGGAAAACAGGAAATGAAAGTAAGTACCTTACTTAAAATTGCTAATGCACTAAATGTAAAAGTTGAGGAATTTTTTTACTAAAAAATTCATTATTTATTGTGAAATTCTATTCAACGTAATGTTCACAAAGTTTTGAGAAGGTTATTTCCAATGCTGCAAGTTAAACATTTTTTTTGAGAACAATAATTTGTTTTTAATTCAATTAATGCTTGAGATTGCAAAGCGTTTTTTGATTTAATTCCTAATTTTTCAAAGTTAAGCAAAATCGTGTTTTTTTCGCTAGTTAATTTTTCTAAAAATTGAATGGCTTTACTTTTCAATTCTTCATTTTGAGTTGTTGTGGCATAAACAAACAACATTGGCACAACCACATTTACAATCAAACTGTCAATCATTAATTTTCCTGTTCGCTTTTGCGAAGTCACCTTTTGCTCCACTCCAAATTGATAGTGATTGTTCCAATAACTTGAAGCTGTTAACGAGAACAGTTGTTGAAGTTCATTAACAGAATCAATTTCTAGAACTTTCGAAAAAATTCTTGGTTCATTGGAAAGTAAATGAGCTAATTGGGCAATTCGTAAGGTTGGAAAATTTGCTGGTCGTAATCTTAAAAACTTCCATAAACTCTTATCTAAAGGTATTAGCTTAAATTTTGATTGTAAAAAATGATATTCTTTTTTTAATCGTCGAGAATATTCATCATCTTTTTCATCAACTAAAAATCCTGCCTGACCAAACAATAATGCTTCAATAACAAATAAATTCCGATGTTTCTCAATAATTTTTAATGGGGTGTTTTTTGCTAGCAGATGAAAAGGTTCCGAATTTACC
>JABTUP010000051.1 GCA_015075325.1 Flavobacteriales bacterium
GGGGGTGGCTATCGAAGATAGTCGGGGGTGAGTTATTAAGTTCAGAAAATAAATTTAAAATCAAACAATTATATTCTTAACTTACTGACATTGCCTTTGGAGGGGCTGGGGAGGCTCTTCTACTTCGGAGCTTTCTTTAACAAATACATCGCTAAAATACTGTACAAAATATTGGGCATCCAAACGGCAATAATGGCAGGAACCCCAGAGTTTTTAGCAAAAGTATAAGAAACTTGCATAAACAGAATATACGAGAAACTAATGAGTAAACCCAAACCAATGTGTAAACCAATACCACCACGTACTTTTCGGCTTGAAAGCGAAACACCAATAATGGTGAGTACAAAAGTTGCAAAAGGATAAGCCGCACGTTCTTGTTTTTCAATTTCACATTCTATTACATAACTCGAACCTTTAAATTTTTCTTCTTGTATTAATTGGTTTAACTCAAAATAGTTTTTGGTTTCAATAAAATTATCTCTTCGCTTGAATTCGTCGGGCGAAAAATTTAAAATCGTGTCTTTTTTATAACCTGTTGATATGGTTTCGTTAATACCGTTAATTCGGCGTTCTACATAATTTGAAATTTCCCAAGTGTTTTTAATACTATCCCAACGCACATTGTCGCTCAACAGTTTGTATTTTAACGCTCCATTTTCAAAGGTTTCGATAGAAAAATTAATCCCCATGTTTAAATCTACATTGTAGTTGGTCATGTAAATATAGGTTGTTGGATTAATTTGCAGGTGAATGTGGTGAGCATCATTTCTTAACTTGTTTCGGTAATACACCTCTTCGAAAGCCAAACGAACTTTATTGGCATCGGGTATTAAAAAATTGTTGAGATAAAATGATAACACAGCTAACACAACTGCCGACAACAAATAAGGACGAAGCAACCTTTTAAAACTTACACCACTCGAAAGAATAGCAACAATTTCGAAATTGCTAGCCATTTTTGAAGTAAAAAAGATTACGGCAATAAATACAAATAATGGACTAAATTGATTAACCAAATAAGGAACAAAATTGAAGTAATAATCAACTATAATTGCCTGAATTGGAGCTTTTCGTTCAATAAAATCGCGCATTTTCTCCGACAAATCAAAAACTACTACTACAGGTATAATCAATAGTAGAGAAAAGAAGAAAGTCCCTAAAAACTTTTTAATAATATAGATGTCGAGTTTTTTTAACAAATTTTTGTGTTTTGTGTTTTGTGTTTTGTGTTAGTTTATCATTTTCAAATTTTCGAATCTCCACATTTTCAAATTATCACAGTCTTTGAGCCAATTGTTTTACCATTTTAGTTTTCCAATTGTAAAAAGTTCCTGCTAAAATTTGTTCGCGAGCTTCGGTTACTAACCACAAATAAAAAGCTAAATTGTGTATGGTGGCAATTTGTGCCCCTAAAATTTCTTTCGAAATAATTAAGTGGCGTAAATAAGCTTTAGAATAAAAACTATCCACATAACTTGTTCCGTCGGGGTCGATGGGCGAAAAATCACTTTCCCATTTTTTGTTTTTAATGTTAATCATTCCTCGGCTGGTAAACAACATGCCGTTTCGAGCGTTACGTGTGGGCATAACACAATCAAACATATCAATACCCAAGGCAATGTTTTCCAATAAATTTATTGGTGTTCCAACGCCCATTAAATAACGTGGTTTGTCTTCGGGTAAAATGTTGGTTACAATCTCACACATTTCGTACATTTCGTCATCTGGTTCTCCCACCGAAAGCCCTCCAATGGCATTTCCTTCACGATTAAACGAAGCAATTTTTTCGGCACTTTGCACCCTTAAATCTTTATAGGTGCTTCCTTGCACAATTGGGAATAAGGTTTGTGAATAGCCATACAATGGCTCAGTGCTATCGAACCTCTCGCAACATCGCTTTAACCAACGGTGTGTCATGTGCATAGAGTTTTTAGCGTATTTGTAATCGCACGGATATGGAGTACATTCGTCGAACGCCATAATAATATCGGCACCAATAATACGCTGAATATCCATTACGCCTTCTGGAGTAAACAAATGCTTTGAGCCATCAATATGAGATGAAAAAGTTGCTCCTTCTTCTTTTATTTTTCTTCTTCCAGATAACGAATACACTTGATAACCACCACTATCAGTTAAAATAGGTTTATCCCAATTAATAAATTTGTGTAAACCACCGGCTTGTTGCAAAACATCTAATTTGGGACGTAAATACAAATGATAAGTATTTCCAAGAATAATTTGTGCTTTTATATCTTCTTTTAGTTCGTTTTGGTGAACTCCTTTTACGGTTCCAGCAGTACCAACAGGCATAAAAATAGGAGTCTTTATCTCACCATGATCGGTAAAAATAGTTCCAGCTCTTGCTTTCGATTGAGGGTCTTTTTTCTCTAATTTGAATTTCATATTTTAGTTTTTAGTAATTAGGCGATAGGCTTTAGGCGTCAGTTCGACTACTGCCTTTCGCCTTAATACTATCTCCTTTCGCCTATTGCCTTTCTCCTTTTACGTTATTAACTAAGTGTGTTTAAAACTTGGTCAAAGATAATTATTTAGGCAGAAGTAAGATTGTACTTTTGAGTTAGTATCAAAATAATTAAAATCAATGACCAATAATTTTGCTAATCAGTTTATTTTCCTAGAGTTTAACAACTGGACTGATTATGTGGTATTGTTGTTTTTGATTGTTTTTGTTGTTCAATTGATTTACTATTTGGGAATTTTCTCTCGATTTGCATTTTATAAAAGAAAAGAAAATCAAGTTCATTCGTTCGAACCCGTTTCGGTTGTTATTTGTGCTAAAAATGAGCGTGATAATTTATTGAATTTTTTACCTGAATTTCTTGCCCAAGATTACCCAACCTTTGAAGTTATTGTGGTAAACGACCATTCGATTGACGATACCGTTGATGTTTTAAAAGCGTATTCGTTACAATTTCCTAATTTAAAAGTAGTTACCGTACCCGATAACGACCGTTTTTATGGAAGCAAAAAATTTGCTTTAACTCTTGGAATAAAGGCAGCTCAGTACGAAAATATTTTATTAACTGATGCCGATTGCAGACCAACTTCCAATCAATGGATAAAATTGATGAGTAATTATCCGGTAAATAAATCCATTGTACTTGGCTTTGGAGCATATCAAAAACAATCTGGAATGTTGAATAAATTGATACGTTTCGAAACCCTTTTTACCGCCATGCAGTATTTTTCGTTTGCGTTATGTAAAATGCCTTACATGGGAGTTGGCAGAAATTTGGCATATAAAAAAGAATTGTTTTTTAAGAACAGAGGATTTTCTAACCATCAACACATTTTGTCGGGCGATGATGATTTGTTTATCAATGAAGTTGCCAATAAAACCAATATTGAAATAGTTTTTGAGAAAGAAGCCCATACTGTTTCGTTACCAAAAGCTACTTTTTCATCATGGTTAAAGCAGAAAAAACGCCATTTGAGTACGGGAAAATATTATCAATTCAAACACAAATTGATTTTAGGAATTTATCCATTTTCACTATTGTTGTTTATCTGTTCATTTGTTTTATTGGTCGTAATGCAAACCTCTATTTATCTAATTTTAGGTGCGTTGGTAATCAGATATCTAATTCAAATGCTTATATTTAAAAAATCAATTGATAAATTGGAAGGAAAAGATTTACTGTTGTTAGCACCATTTTTCGAAATGTTTTATCTGTTTTTTCAACCAATATTATTAATTTCAAACTTTGTAAAAAAGAATAGCAAATGGAGTTAGAATCAGGTTCAAGTAATTTATCGCCTAAGGCACAAATTGATTTTGAGTTGGTTATTAAAGCCCGCGACTATCAAGATGAGCGAGCCTATGCCGAGCTATTATCTAAATATAGAGATTCTATTTTCTTTATGATGATGAAAATGGTAAAAAACACTGATGATGCAGATGATTTAACCATTGAAGCATTTGGAAAAGCTTTTAATCGTTTGCATCAATATACTCCTAATTATGCTTTTAGCACCTGGTTGTTTAGAATTGCAACGAATAACTGTATCGATTTTATCAGAAAAAAACGAATGAACACCTTTTCGTTAGACAAAGAATTTGATACTGGCGACGGAGAATTAACCATGGATGTTAGAGATGAAATGCTTAATCCTGAAGAACGCATTATTAGAAAACAGAAAATAAGAATTTTAAGAGAAATTGTAGACCAACTCAAACCTCGATACAAAAACCTTGTGGTGTTACGTTATTTTAGAGAGTATTCGTACGAAGAAATAGCTGAAGAAACCGAATTACCAATAGGAACAGTTAAAGCTCAGTTGTTTAGAGCTAGAGAGCAACTTTATGCCTTAATGTTGGGTAAAAGAGGTACTTTCTAAAGCCCACCCCAGCCCTCCCGAAGGGAGGGAGTAAAAAAAACAATTAAAAACTTCGCGAACTTTGAGTCTTTGCAAAAATATTTTAAACCTTATACATTGAATATAATAACCAAATACTTTCCAGATTTAACTGAAGAACAGTTGGAGCAATTCAAGAAATTGGAATCGCTTTACAAACTTTGGAACGAGCAAATCAATGTAGTATCTCGACAAGATATCGATGAACTCTATTTACGTCATGTTCTTCATTCATTAGGTATTGCAAAAGTTGTTTCGTTTAAAGATGGCACAAGCATTTTAGATGTTGGAACGGGTGGTGGATTTCCGGGTATTCCGTTGGCGATATTATTTCCTAATTGCCAATTTGTTTTGGTTGATTCTATTGGCAAAAAAATTAAAGTAGTTAGCGAAATTGCTAAAGCCTTAGATTTAAAAAATGTAAAAGCACTCAATTGCAGGGCAGAAGAAGTAAAAGGTCAATTTGATTTTGTTGTTACGAGGGCTGTTGCCCGAATGGCCAAATTTATTCCTTGGGTAAAAGGAAAATTATTACCTGAAGGAGAAAACTCATTAAAAAATGGAATTCTGTTTTTAAAAGGTGGCGATTTAACCGAAGAAATTGAGGAGAGTGGTAAGAAAGTAGAAATTTTCCCGTTGTCGAACTATTTTACCGAAGACTTTTTTGAAACAAAAGTGGTACTTTATACGAGGGTGAAGAAGTAAGT
>JABTUP010000052.1 GCA_015075325.1 Flavobacteriales bacterium
TAAGTATGAAATCAACAAAACAAGTTCAACAATTGGCAAGTTAAATATTAGAAAAGACCTCATTAAGGAAGCAGAAGCTGAGCTTCAATCTAGTAAGTCTGAAATTGATTTACGACAATTAGAAATAATTTATGAACAGGCTACCTCCAAAATAACTTCAATTCAAAAAACCTTTACTGACCTCGTCTCATTTCACAATCAAATGATTGGTGAAAAAGTAAAATTCATTACAAAAGAACTTCCATCAATTGAAAAAGCAATTCAAGAGAACAATAATGCTCTCAAGAGACTACTTGACGAGGAAAAAAACTTATCCTCTCTTATTTCTAAAAGTGATTCTTTTGAAGAACTTGAAAGAATTATTGCCGAACTGACTGAAAAATATAGAAAAAAGGGTGAGTATGAGAGTATAATTGAACAACTAAATGAAGTCGATAATAATTTAAAAGATTACAATAAGCAATTGAATGAAATAGACAACGAACTTTTCAGTGATAGCTTTGAGCAAATTGTAAAAACTCAACTTAATAAATTCAACGTTCATTTTGCTTCAATCTCTAATGAGTTATATGGTGAACAATATGCTATTAAGTATGACATCATAACCAATAGAAAAGGACAAAGACTATATAAGTTTAGTGCGTTTAATGCAAATATGAGTTCAGGTAAAAAGCAAGGCGAAATTTCTTGTTTTGACCTTGCATACACATTGTTTGCAGATGAAGAAAATATACCTTGCCTTCATTTTTTACTAAATGACAAAAAGGAGTTAATGGACGACAAGCAGCTAGTTAAAATTGCAGACTTCGTTAATAGAAACAATATTCAATTTGTTGCTTCAATTCTGAAAGACAAACTACCACTTGAGATAAACAAAGAAGAATATTTTGCAGTAAAATTATCACAGTACGACAAACTATTTAGAATTGAAGAGTGACAGAACGCCAGCCGGTAATCGAGTAGATGGCTCCGTCAGGAGTTCTGACGGAGTGCACCTCTCACACCACTAAGCGTACGGGTCTCGTACTTAGCGGTTCGTAAAATGATGGCGTTAATTGTGAGTAGAGTTCTAATAAGCCCATGTACCCTCGTTGTTTTAGCCTTTTTATAGTGATGGTTGTTCCCAATATCGGACTTTGTGCAACTGCCCATCCTCCTTTGCGTGTTCTGCTCCATGCGTAGGCATGGTCTTGGTCAACTCCTAATCGTATAAGGTTTTTCCTCTTCCTTTCGGGTTTCTTCCAATGATGCCATATACAATATCGCAGTCGATTGCGTAACCATCCATCGAGTTCTTTGAGCTTCCCTTTTATACTTGTTCCTCTAAAGTAGTTTAACCACCCTCGCTGAACTTCGTTTATCTTGGTTATTCGCTCCTCAAAACTCATAGGTGTGGTTTTCCGTGTAATGGTTTTTAGGCGTTGTTTTAGTCGTTGCCATGCTTTCTTACTGGCTACTACTTGGTATTTGCCTCTGTCGCCTTTCTTATACGTGGGTTCAAATCCAAATCCCAATAGCTCAAATTGCACAGGTCTTCTTACGCCACTTTTCTCTTTATTTATAGTGAGTTTTAGTTTTGTTTTCAATACCTGTTCTATGGCTTTTAGGGTGGCTGTGGCTTGGCTTTTATACTTCGTATAAATGCTAAAGTCGTCTGCGTACCTTACAAATCGAAGCTTTCGCCTTGTTAGCTCTTTATCTAACTCGTTGAGTAAAATATTGGATAACAACGGACTTATAGGCGACCCTTGTGGTACGCCTTTGTTTCTCCTTTGTAATTTGCCATTTATTTGTATGGGGGCTTTTAACCACTTTCGTATTAAGCGTAGGGTTGTCGGGCATTTTACTTTTTGGTACAGTAGGTTAAGCATCAGGCAATGGTCAACTTCATCAAAGAATGTTTTTAGGTCTATATCTACTATGTGGGTATATCCCTCATGGATGTAACCTAACGCTTTGCCGACTGCTTGTCGGGCGTTTTTATTGGGTCTAAATCCGTAGCTATTTTCGCTAAATTCATACTCGTATTTCGGCATTAACACTTGTGATACCGCTTGTTGTAACAACCTGTCGGTTACAGTAGGCACACCTAATAGACGTGTCTTCCCGTTTCCTTTGGGTATTTCTACTCCAAGAATGGGTTGAGGCAAGTAGTTACATGCTCTTATGGATTGGAACAGCTCGTCTTTCCTTTTCCGTATATGTTCGGTTAGTTGAGAGATTTGCATCCTATCTACTCCTGCACTCCCTTTGTTGACAATTACTTGCTTTAGGGCTTTTTGTAGGTTGTAAGGTTGTAATACTTGTTCTATCATTCTTGTTTGTTTTACGCTGTTCCGCTTTCTCAGGGCTATATCTTTTGGATATTCCGCTGCGAATTAAGAACCATTTTACGTTTAGTCCTTCCTTTGCTTGTGAGTCCTCCCCGCCTTTGTCGGGGCTCGTTGCTGCTAAGTACTACGACATCTGCTGACTTCTTCGCTCTGTTAACTCGTAACTGCGAAGACCTCCCCTGGTAAGAGCCTTTTCTTTCTGTTAATGCCCGGTACATCTACTAGTAAAGGTTTTTGTTCGCTTCGGACGTTGCAAAGGTGTGCTTGCTTATCCCCTTTTAATAGCCTCTTATGTACTTCCTGTTCGTCGGTACTAACTTTTGCAGTCTTGCTTCCTTCAGTGCTAACTTCACAGTTAACCACCTTGCAACTTGCTAGCGTTTCGGATTGTTAGTCCCGCACGCAAGGGACTTTCACCCTCTAGAAAAAATTAAACTCCCTATCTTTTGCTTTTTCATCTTTTATTTGCATATTTGATGTTTTTATAAAGCTTCGGATAGGTGTGCTTTGCTCATGCAGGGCACACACAGCACCTACAAGAAATTGGCGGTTCAGTGGTTAAATGAAGCTTTGTACTTCGTACCAAGTTTTGTGCTGGCAGACAGTTTTCGTCTCCGAAATCGCCAACTTCTTGTAGCTGCCAACCGTTATGCCCAATTTTATGAAACGACATAGCGGACACCGACAGACACGAGCACCGACAATTCGGTTTGACAGTTCTTGACAGTCATTCACGACTGATAACAAAGTGCTGACTTTTCCGACAGTCATAAAACATCGGCAGACAAATTTTTAATTTAACTTTACAAAAAAACAAAATGAAAAAAATAATATTAGGACTTGTAATTGTTACAACAACGCTTGTAACATTATCATTTCGCCAAACGCAAACTGACTACTCATTGGCACGAGTAAGCAAACTAAATAACAAATTGGTTTTCCTTTGGAGCGAGCCAGTTAATGATTATGAAACAGCTTTTACTTTTGAAAATCATATTCAAAATTATAATTGCTTAAGCCCAGAGCAGGTATGTATTGAAAGCATTAAAAATGCAAACGCTGAAGCAGCCAATCAAGGTAAAATTTATGATGCAATTGTTACGGTTAATGGCTCGCCTCGTGATATGGCAATTACTTGGAAGGACAAATCCAAAGACAATGCAATTGCAAGAGTAAAGAAAAACGAAGGGAAACTGGTTTTTGTGCAATGTGAGCCGTTAGCAAACTACGACATTGCCGGTAAATACAATATCTCTGGTGTAGGACAACAAATTATGTTAGGTTCTTGCCCGACACATCAGCAAAAAATTGACAAACTTATTAAGAAAGCAGGCAAAGACAAGTTGGACTTTGACGGAGTAATGTATGGGTCATCAAAAAATGACTTAGCAATTAAATTCAAGTAAAATGAAAAAACTCAAACGGACATTTCTAAAAGTAGATGAACGAATTCACTTCGGTTTAAAAAAAGGTTCAGTCGTAGAAAGGTATTTTGACAAAACAAGATTTAATTTAAAGAATAATTTCTATTTCTACATTGACCACGGTATTCCACCCGTGCCAAAGAACTTAACAGTTTCTTTCGTTTACCTTGACAAAAACTGCGTTGAATATACTGTTCAAAAAGACCTCGTTTTACAAGGCAGACAACCTGGACAGACGGGAAAAATTGAAATCAAAATTCCCGTGACAGTCCAACAAGACGAAAAAGAGTTACACAAAATAAAGTTTGAACATTTACCAACGACAAATTCATCAGTTTACATTTGTATATCGGACTTGTAGGACAGAAAAAACTGGGCAT
>JABTUP010000053.1 GCA_015075325.1 Flavobacteriales bacterium
GCTAAACATCCTGTATATAATTGTTCTATGTACATATCTTATTGTTTTAAAAATAATTCGTTTATTAATATGAATAATCCTGTAAGTAGAATAAACCAACCAAAACCTTTTTTTAGCTGAGTGGCATTTACTTTTTTTGATAAACTGTTTCCAATAAAAATTCCTGAAACTGCCAATCCCGAAAAGGTGAGCAACAGCATCCAATCTATTGTTACATGTGAAATACTAGCGGTAAAACCCACAGAAGTATTAATGGCTATAATTAGCATTGATGTAGCAACTGCTGCCTTTACGCCTAAGTTTCCAATTTTTATTAATGCTGGAACGAGCATAAAACCACCTCCAGCACCTACAAAACCAGTTAAAAAACCTGTGGCAAAACCACCACTATAATTTAATAATGCATTTACTTTTACGGGCTTCTCTGATTTGTTTTGTTGCATCATATAAAAGGAAGCAATAATCATTAATACTGAAAACATACCCATCACCAATAATCGTTTTGTTACCACAAATTGCTCAATAATAAATACTTCGTTTGGTATTGCTGGCACTACAAAATAGCGGGTAACGAAAATGGCAATTACAGTTGGAATTCCAAACGACCAAACCAATTTAAAGTTTATTAAACCTTGTTTGTTTTTCATGTAAGAACCAAACAAACTAGATACTGCCACAATAAAAAGTGAATAGGCAGGGGCTGTTTCGGCTGCTTCTATTCCAAACAGGTAAACCAAAATTGGCAAAGCCAAAATAGAACCTCCAGCTCCAATTATTCCGATGGAAAGCCCTACAAAAATTGCCAATATGTAACCTATTATTGCTAACATGTTAAATTTCGTTCTGACATTTATCGATACAAATAATAATTTGCGACAAGCGTGGGTGTTTTAATGTGTAATAACAATTTTTACCCATTCGTTCGTGCGACAAAACTCCTTTGTTTTTTAAAATGCTTAAATGGTGCGATGCCACAGCTTGCTCAATTTTTAATGCTTCATGTATTTCGGTTACCGATAATTTTTTACCGTCCGACAACATGTCAACTATTGCTATTCGCATAGGATGAGCTATTGCTTTTAGCATTTCTGAGGCGTTTTCTAATTTTTTTAATTCTATCATATACACTTATTCATATATTTCGATACAAAGTTATATCTAATTTTTTATATATGTTGTTTTTTAGATAAAAAAATTATAGAAAATAAAAATAGCGGGAATAACCCGCTATTTAATTTATAAGTAAAAAACTCGATAATTAAGCATACTTAGCTTCGGTTTCTTTCATGTATTGTGCGTATGTTTTTTTGCGGTCGGCTTCCCATTGGTAACGACCAAACATTTTTTCGGTGATAGCTTTTCCAAAATATTTTTCGAACATACGGTGAAGAACTACATCGTATTTTCGATGGAAATTTACCCAACAACCATTACAGTTGTGCTGGTAGTGTTTTTGTGTTTTCTTGGTTTCTTCGCTATTAATAATTTCATCTAACGAATTATTAAATAGGTTGCCAATTTTAACATCTAAGTTTTGACAAAGAGGAACATCTCCATTTGGCAACACACATAACGAGTCGATAATACTGTTGCAACTCATTTTTAAATCGCCTTTACGCCACTCGTCGTACAACACTAAAAAGTCGTAATTTTCTTTAAATTCCTTAATAATTGCGGGTATTTTCTCTTTAAAATTATCATCTTTTAATTCAGTAGAAAGTGCTTTGTGTGTTTCTACAATAACTTCAGTTTCTGAATCTTTATCAACGTAATTAGGAACTTGTTTTTCGGCAGTTTTTGTTGCAATACCAGTTTCGTGTGCTTTATCATCGGTATCAAAAAAACTCATGTCGTTGTAAACTCCCACACGCATATCAACTCCTTCGCGTTTACATACTTCAGCAACATGTCGCATGTCGTTAAAATTGTTGTATGGCGACAAGGTGAACATGGTTGAAATAGGCACGATATCTTTTAATTCTTGAATTACTCGTATTACTTTTTCGTAACCATCTTTTCCACGCATGTGTAAATAAGCATCTTTATCTCCATCTAATGAAATGTATAGTCGTTTTGGAGGGAATTTTTTTACTGCTTCAATTAATCCATCGGGTTTTAAACAATTCGATAACAAATCGAAATTTGGGTGATTTTTCGAGAACCATTCCATAATTTGTAATGCTTCTGGGTGCAACAAAAACTCGCCACCTTCCAAACCAATAGCCGTATCTTTTGATATGGCTTTGCTTTTCATAATTTCTTTAATTTTTTCGAATGAAAGGTATTTAACCGGACGTTTTGCCCAAATGTTACAATGTTTGCAACGCGAATCACATAAATCGGTAGCGTAAATCATTAAAGTGGCCAATTTGCGTGGGCCAATATTCGATTTATTGTTTACAAATTTCTTTGCTCTGCTTACGTAATCTTTTATTCCGTACATAAAATTTTAAAAATAAGAGCCAAAGTTAATTAAAAATCGATTAGTAATGTTTTGTTTATTTATTACCCAATTTATGTCTAAAATTTCAATCATTCACAAGGTATTTTATTGAATAAAATATACCATAAACAAAATGAAAAATTAATTTGAAATATAAACGGAACGGGTTAAGCTAAACTTACGCCTGCGAGTGGCAGCATTTTAAAAGCAGGAACTGCCGAAGAACTTGCCAACGACGAACAAGTACGCCGAGTATATTTAGGTAAACACTTTGAGTTGAAAAGGAAGGTTTAGTTTGTTTATTTACGTTTGGTAGCAGCCGTTTTATTCATCGTTTCTCATTTCCCACTGAAATAATATATCATTTTCATAAATAGTGAGTAGTTTAACAATTATACAAAATGTCGCATTTCTTGGTTTGACAACGGCAATCATGCCTTCACTAAGTCTTGCTACATGACTAGGAAATCTAAAGACCATTGGGTCTGTTATGTCTGAGAAATTTGTCGCTCCTGATGCTACTCTAACAGCTCCGTTTTCACTGTGTAAGTCTACAATTCTGTGTGAAGATTGAAGTGTAGACCACTTTATTTTTATTGTTCTTGTATCGCTTTGAGAAAATTGCACTTCCAAATCAGTACCGCTATGAATAACAGGAATTCGTCTTTTTCCAGGCCCAATTAATTTATGAAGGTCTCCAAACTCAAAAGTCTCTTCTTCAACTGCCATTCGCAACTTTCGGTTGAAAAAACTAACACTAATTTTATTTTGTAATAATGCCCTATAACCCTGTGAGTATATTGTTCCGTTCGGGTCAAGTACTCCAATTACAGCCTCTCTAATACCTGATTTAATGATTAAATCTGCACAACATTCTTTATTTTGTTCTTGTTGAATTGTTACGCAAGGTTCTAAGGTTGTATAAATTGATGAATCATATAAATCCGTAGGGCTCAGTTTTTCAATAGCAACTCTTTCAGCATGCACACCTTGTATTTCTCCCCGATAACCTGTCGAAAGTAATATTCCATTTTTTGCTATTACAGCACCAACGCGAGGAAATTCCGAACATTTTAGATGTTCTTCAATAGCGAGTTTCATTAAATCATTCTTTGAATATATTTTCATCTGTCCAAAAATAGCTGCTAACGAGCGGATATGAAGCATATGCACTTTGTCAGCACTATACTTTTCCAAATATAACAAATTCCACAAACAAAAAAGCCCAACTAAATTTAGCTGGGCTTTTTCTATAGTATAAAAATGTTTTTATTTACCTTCTTCAGCAGGTGTAGGTTGTCCTTCAGCAGGAAGTGGAGCACCACTAGCATTTTGAGGAGCATTTTGTACAGGCAATGCTTTTTCGTCAATTTGTTCTTGAATTTTCGATTGAGTAGTTGTTTCTTCGTCAACATTACCTCCTGCAGGGTTAACAGCAGCCGAAGCAATACTCAACACTACTAAAGCAATACCCAATGTCCAAGTAGCTTTTTCTAAAAAG
>JABTUP010000054.1 GCA_015075325.1 Flavobacteriales bacterium
AGGATTAACTCCTGTTGAAAAACAAAAAGACAATACTGGAAAAGTAAAAATTAGAAAAGACCAACCACCAGTTGTTGCAGAAGAAGAAAAATGGAGCAGACCTGGACATGTTATTGAACGAAATGTGAAAGCAACAGAAAAAGGAAAAGAAGCTAGAAAAGCTTTGAAATAATTTCTTTAACTCCTTGTGCATTTGAAAGAATTTTTAATAAAAAAAGTGTCGATTCGAGTTGGTTTTACAAAATTATAACGGAATTAAACTGTATCGAGAACATTTTATGCAAACTCTTAAATTTTAACGATGTGTGTGTGTGATTGGGGTGCAGGTTTAACCTTATTTTGTTAGTTAAACCGGGACAACTTCACCTACTAGGTAATTGATTTTCGTGGGAATACTAATGAATGGAATCAATTAAAAAGGTCTGAATATTTTGATTTAATCCTAAAATAAAGTAGTATATTTGCGATTGGACTCAAGAAATTCAGGTTATGGCTATACATCGACAAATAGAGCAAATAATAGAAAACGACTTTTTTAAAGGTAAAATTATTGTAATTCTTGGTGCAAGGCAGGTCGGGAAAAGTACGCTAATTAAAATATTGCCTACGTGTAATACAATCGATACGCTTTGGTTGGATGGGGAAAATTCAGATGTTCGTCAAATATTAAAAAATGCCAACAGTGAACGATTAAAGCAGTTAACTGCTAATAATAAAATTGTGGTAATAGATGAAGCTCAAAAAATTGAAGATATTGGTTCCGTTTTAAAACTCTTTGCCGATTATAACAAGGATATTCAGGTGATTGCCAGCGGATCAAGTGCGTTTGAATTGCGAAACACGTTGAACGAACCGCTTACAGGCAGAAAATTTGAGTATAAATTATTTCCCATTTCGTTTACTGAAATGGTAAAACATACCAATCTGTTGCAAGAAATACGTGAATTACCGCAGCGATTGGTGTATGGTTATTATCCCGAAATTGTTACTTCACCAAACGATGCAGAACGACTTTTACGTTTTTTATCGGACAGTTATTTGTACAAAGATATTTTCCTGTTTAAAGGAATTAAAAAGCCTGAAAAAATGCTTGAACTATTGAAATTACTGGCTTTTCAAATAGGAAGTGAAGTAAATTTCAATGAGCTATCAAATTCGTTGAAAATTGACAATCAAACTGTAGAAAGTTATATTGAAATGTTAGAACAAGCTTTTGTAATTTACAAGCTTCCCGGATATCATACCAATCAACGAACGGAATTAAAAAAATCGAAAAAAATTTATTTTAACGATTTGGGAATACGCAATGCACTCATTAACGATTTCAGACCGATTGAAATTAGAAATGACGCAGGTCTTCTTTTCGAAAATTACGTGGTAAATGAATTGCGGAAACAAAATGAATATAACCAGGTGTATGCCAATTTTTATTTTTGGCGAAATACCGACCAACGTGAAATTGACTTGATTATTGAAAAAAACGGTCAGATACGGGCTTTTGAAATAAAATGGAACTCGGCAAAAATGGCCAAACTAACCAAAGGGTTTACCAATATTTACGGTGAAACAGAATTTAAAGTAATAAACAATGAGAACTTTTTTGAGATTATTGATAATTTCACCTAAAGTATTATTTGGAGTAAAAATATAAACACTAAAAATAATAAAAAACCATAAACACACCATAACCCACGTTTTAAACTATGGGCAATGATGCAAAAATAATTATAACATGAAAAATCTATACCCAATACTCGTAATGCTATTTTTAGCTGCCTGCAACCGGCAGCAAGAGCAACCCCCAAAAAATACATTTGCACCAAAATCAACCGAAGCTAAAGGTTATGTTGTACCCAAAGACAGCGTAAGCGAACCGGTGGTAATACCTGTAGATGAAAGCAAACTCACTAAAATACCTGTTGGCAAACCAACGGTTGTGCCTACAAACACTAACATACACATTGCAATAAACACCAACATACACCAAGCAGGTACACCAAGCGTTTGCACACCCGGGCAAGTTTACACTGAGCATGGTCGAAGTGACACCTTTGCCTTACCAAAAACAGTACCTGCTATTGATAGCCCTTTTGTAGCAGGAATACCCGAAATTACCCTAGCCAAAGATGCTTATATAAAAGACCAAAACCCACAAAACTTTAGCTCCTTTAGCAAACTGCAAGGATTAAAGCACGGTGTAATTAGATGCATGCTACAAGACCAAAGCGGAAACCTGTGGTTCGGCACTGATGGCGGAGGTGTCTCGAAATACGATGGAAAATCTTTTACCCATTTTACCGAAAAAGAAGGCTTATCAAATAATTATGTTTTTAGTATGCTTCAGGATAAAAGCGGTAACTTATGGTTTGGTACTCGTTTTGGGTTGAGCAAACTATCGGTGGCAAAGTTAGTTGAAATAAATGACAAAAGCAAGCATTTATCTGATAATAATGAAGATGTCTATTTTAAAACGTACAGCTACGAAGATGGTTTTTTAGGTATTGGTATAAACAGTGGCAAAACTATTTGTGAAGCCAAAGATGGTACAATATGGGTAGGAGCCAACGATAGGCTAACGGCTTACCACCCACCGGTGGGTGGCAATAAACCCGATACCATTGTGCCAAACATACAACTAACAAGTATTGCTTTGTTTAACGAAAATTTAGAGTGGGTAAATTTACAAGAGCCGTGGGGCAAGGGTCAAGGTAAGAAAAGCGATGCAGGAGCTTTAGATACTTCGTTTACTTTAGGTAACGGAGTACAAGTGGGCAATTTTGAGTTTGATGGGCTAACCCGTTGGTACAACCTGCCCGAAAACCTAAGTTTGGCATACAACAACAACTACCTTACCTTTAAATTTATTGGCATAACCATGAATCAGCCAAAAAAAGTAAAATACCAATACCAATTAGTAGGCATAGACGAAAACTGGAGTGCCATTACCAGTCGTACCGAAGCACCTTACGGCAACTTACCACACGGCACTTATACCTTTAAAGTAAAAGCCATGAACAGCGAAGGCTACTGGAGCGAACCGTTGGAATATACTTTTACCATACGCCCCCCTTGGTGGCTTACGTGGTGGATGTACACCATTTATGTTTTATTCATTATTGCATCTATTGTGTTTATTGTTTGGTGGAATGGCAGAAAACTACGAGCCAGAGCCAAAGTGCTTACCGAAGAGGTAAACAAAGCAACTAAAGAAATTAGACAGCAAAAAGAAATTGTTGAAATAAAACACAAAGAAATAACCGACTCCATCAACTATGCCGAGCGTATCCAACGCAGTTTTATGGCAACAAAAGAAATGTTAGATAAATATTTAGGTGTTACTTCGAGTAGCTCCGAAGAAAACACCCCCCACCCTGTCACTTCGAGTAGCCCGAAGAATGAGGGCGTATCGAGAAGCGAGCGTGGTTACTTCGTTTTCTTCCGCCCCAAAGATGTAGTAAGCGGAGACTTCTACTGGGCT
>JABTUP010000055.1 GCA_015075325.1 Flavobacteriales bacterium
AAAAAACTTTTCTTCTGCATTGTACACTACAAAATACCGAGTTGTTTAATCTGTTTAATTGGTTCTGTTCAATTCTTCACTATTTTTATTTTCTCGTTGTTCGTTGGTTTTTGGTGTTCCTCCAAAGTTGTAAGAAAGTGTTATTCTAAAAGTTCGATAATCCTGGTAATTTACAAATGAATTTTTGATGCCATTGGTTGTAGAAATGTACTCTTGCCGATTGCTACTAAACAAATCATTTCCTGCAAAAGTTATTTTTAATTTTTCTTTCCAAAACAACAGTTTTAAAGCCACATCTAATTGGTCGAAAGCATTATTTCTGTCTAAGTTGCTAACTCCTTTAGTAGCGTAGAAATAAGAAATGTTAAATAATATGGTTTTATTTTTGTTTAGTATAAAATCATTTGATAAATTGAACATTCCATTCCAACCGCTTAATCGGTTTAATGCAAAATTAGTGTTGGATGCGGAGTAGCTATAATATACATCAACCGAAAGGTTAGTTTTTAATCGTTTAAATGGTTTTACAGTAATGATTTCATTTAATCCAATAATGCTGTTTTCGATAAAATTTATAGGAATAGTTCTTTGAATGATATTAGAATCGCTAATAAGCATAACTTGTTCAAAACCATTTTCGAGTTTGGAGAAATAGACATTACTTATCCAAAAATCTTTGTACATGTATTCCAATTCTATGTTATGCGAAAAAGAGGGCAATAAAAAAGGATTTCCTTCATACGTTGAATATTGATTATACACATATCGAAATGGGTTTAATAGAAAAAATGAGGGGCGATTGATTCTTCTGCCATAATTTAACGAAAAGCTATTGCTATCGTTGGGTATGTATGAAAGGTAAGCTGTAGGAAAATATTGAAGATATTGTACTTTGTTGGCTTGATTAATGGTAACAGACTTTCCTATGGTGTTGGTATTTTCAGCTCGTAATCCTGCTTTTGCTTCCCATTTTTTGGTTAATTCTTTTTGTGCCGAAAAATAGATTGCTTGTGTATTTTCGGTAAATTCAAAAGTGTTACTTTGGTTAACATCCAAAATAGATGTTCCTGTTGCCAAATCAAAAAATGCTAAATCATTATCAGTTTGTGTGGTGGTTATTCTCCCTCCATAATTAAAAGTAGCCCATTTAAAAGGGTGTTCCATATCTAAATTAACTGAATAATTTTCTATTTGCTGATTGCCAATATTGTTTGCTGAAGCGAAAGAACCTGATGAAACTTCTCCTTTATTTAAAATGGTTGTTGATTCAAAAAAATTATTTGCTTGATTGTTAAACTTAAAATAATCTATATCTAAAGACAATTTTCTATCTAAAGTATCTAAGTTATAAATGAAGTGGTAGTTAAAAATGGTATTCGTGTTATCTATTTTATCTTTTGAATTTGTTTTTATAGTTGAATCTGATAATTGAGTAATGTTATTTATTGAATTGCTTTTTGTGTTGGAAGGATAAGAGGATGAAATTAATTTGGAAGAATTTAATGAAAATCCTGAAGATATTTTTTTAGAAATTTGATATTCAACTCCAATTTTCACAAACATTGGATTAAAGTTGTTTTTTCCATAGGAATTTTCTTTTTGTAAAAAATTAGCATAATGCGTTTTTTTGGTTATTTCATAAGCGTTAGAACCATCAGAATAATTAACTCCTGTATATATCGAAAGTTTATCTTTTCTGTAATTAAAATTACCACCAAATGAACCTCTGGCATAAGTGGCTTGTTGGTAAGATATTCTAATGTCTGCACTCCAACTGTCGTTAATGGTTTTTTTAAGCTGGACGTTAATTAACCCACTATTTCCTTCTGCACTGTATTTTGCTGGTGGATTGGTAATTACTTCTATGCTTTTAATATTGTCGGAGGGTATGTTTTTTAAATAATTTACCAATTCTTCGCCAGAAAGCTGCACAATACGGTCATCAATCATTACTGACATACCGCTTTTTCCAACCAAGGCAATTTTATCGTTTTCTACTTTTACTCGTGGGGTTACTTTAAGCAAATCCAAGGCATCACCACCACTGGCTGCTACAGTATTCTCCACATTAAACACCAGTCTATCTACTTTGCGTTCAATGAGATTTTTAGTGTCTTCCAATACAAATTCGCCAAGCGTAAGGCTACCAACAGTTGCTTTTAATTCACCCAAATTAGTGTTGGTACTTACAGCAATAGGTTGGTTTAAAATAATTTTTCCAAAATAAATTACTTGTAAGTTAAAATTTCCGGCAGGTAAGTTTAAGGCAAATAAGCCACCATCTTTGGCAACATCTTCTTTTATGGTACTGTCATTTTGAGTAATGGTTACTACCACAAACTCCAACGGTTGGTTGTTTTCGTCTATAATTTTACCTGTAACGGTGTGTTGGGCAAACGCAACAAAACAAACAAAAGTGTTGAGAAATAAAAGTAATGTTATTTTTTTCAATGTGTTTTTTATTTTTTTAAAGCGGCTAAAGTAGATAAAA
>JABTUP010000056.1 GCA_015075325.1 Flavobacteriales bacterium
AAAAAATTGGCGGTTCAGTGGTTAAATGAAGCTTTGTGCTTCGTATCAAATTCAGTGCTGGCAGACAGTTTTCGTCTCCGAAATCGCCAACTTCTCGTAGCTGCAAACCGTTACCAGTAAGGCGTGAAGACCGTTTTCCATAGATAATTTTTCTGCTGACCAATAAGTTTTTGTTTCCAAATAAACTACCTGGTGGACTTTTTACTGACCACACATAATTGGTCTTTCAAATGAATTAAAATCAGTTTCCAAATTTAACAATAGACGCATGAAAACAAAAAAAGTTACTAACATTTTAGTGTTAATTTGTTTTTTTATCTTATAATTGTACCAATTATTATTGTATAAACCTTAAAAAAATGGAAACCATGGCATGTTTAGACGTAAATTCAGTAAATGAAAAAATAGCTTGCATTCAAAACCTAGAAGGTGAAGCTTTAGAGAAACAAGCAAGTTCAATTGCTAGAGACTTAAAAGGATATATATATGCAAATTTTTCTCCTGATGAATTTCAAAGAAAATTGATTGACAGAGTTTCAAGCGATGTTTATAAGGAATATGGTGAGGTTTTATCTCAAGCATTCTTAAACAGATACTCTGTAGTTGCAGAACCTTCAACAGCACGAGCAAAATGTCCGAAAATAAAGATTACTATTGAATTAGAGTGGTAAATGTTTATGCCGAATATAGCGTTGAAGATTTGTTGGGCGATAATTATCTCAGCTATTTTTCTTATTAGTTCTTGTGCTTTAAAGTCTGTAAACATTCTTTCAAACGCGAATTTTGAAGATTCGCCTGATGGACAGAATGTGCTTACTTACGACCATTCTTTCGGGCTTGTCGTTATTCCTATGACAATTAACGGAAAAGTTTATCGCTTTGTATTTGATACGGGTGCTCAGACTACTGTTGTTTCAAAAGAATTAGCAGATGATATTGGATTAAAAAAACAAGGAAGTGTTAATGTTAGTGATGCTCATGGAACATCGCAAAAGCTTTCAGTTAGCGTTATTGACAAAATTTATTTAGGCAAATTTTACTATAGTAATGTTGGTGTACTTGTAAATGACTTCCAAAACAATTCACAATTTTCCTGCCTTAAAATAGACGGTATTTTGGGTATGAATGTAATTAAGTTAAATAATTGGAAAATTAATTTTGATAATAATAGTATTACTGTTTTCAACAACGAAAATATTTCAACGCATGAATACAAAGTCATTCCATTAATTCCTAGTAAAAGTGGAATACCTTACGCTTATTTTTATATCAATGGTATAAAAGAAAAATTCATGATTGATATAGGAAAGAACAGTGATTTAATATCCGTTTCTCCTAAAGTAACTATAGAAAATCCAAGTTCTTTATCAATAGGCTATTCATCATTTGGCTTATTTGGAAAAAACATTGTTGATACCACCAAATATTTCAACTGTAGCTTTTCTGACAGTACCAATTTAAAAACTTCTAATGTAGTAGTTTCTCAATCAAAAAATAAAAAATCATTAGTGGGGTTAGGATTTTTTCATGAAAATTACCATTCAATTATATTTGATTTTAAGAATAGTTTATTGTATATATCCGAAAGTAAATATGAAAATAAACAGCCTTTATCTTATGGATTTACACCTATCTTGAATAAAAATAATATTCTCATCGGTTCAAAAGAATTGAACACATCGCCTAATTTAAACAAACTCAATTTAGGTGATACGATAGTTGGAGTCAATAATATTAAATTTAAAGAGAATAATTCCTGTGAACTCTTAGATGAAATATTGAAATCAAAAAAAAATAGAGAACAAATCACATTGAATATATCCCATTTTGGAAATATAAGTAGCTTTACTTTTTCTGTTAAAAACTTCTGATTATCTACTATCTACAAAATTCATTGCTAGGGAGAAAACAACTATTTATTCGTTGACATAGAAATATGTAAACTTCGACAGAACGCCCATACTGGTAACATGGGCTAAAAGCAAGTGGGCGTTTGTAGGTTAATAAAGTTTGGTACTTTTTATCTACTTTTGTAGTGGTGGACAATGAAGTAGTTCTAAATGCCCACCAGCTTTTAGCCCAAGCCCGTTATGCATAATGGATCTAGCATAGAAATGGAAAGGCATTCTGCTCAAATAAGCAAAACAAGCATACGGAACATAAAAAGCTAAATTAGGCCAACAAGCATGGTCTCAGTTCAAGGCGGTGAGTAAGAGATTGGGCTGAATTTAAAGTGCAAATGAAAACCACTATGCAT
>JABTUP010000057.1 GCA_015075325.1 Flavobacteriales bacterium
CCCCTTTACTTCGTAGTAATTGTTGTAATCGATGTGCGGATTTGATAACCTTGCAGAACTTGAAATGGTAATTAATTTAAATTCAAGATTACCAGTTATTGAAGGAACTCCTGTTTCTTGTGTAATTTGAATTTGAACAAGATTGTATGCGTACAGATATTTATATAAAATTGAGGTACTTCCTTGAGGAAATGTAAATGGAAGTGCTTGCCAAGAGACTCCCGATTTAATGTACATTAAAACTGCACCAGAATTAAGAATATCACTAGTAATTAATGTAGATGTTATATCTACATATTTTGAACTACCACTTGTTGACCATTCCCATGAATAAACTGTATGGGTTGATGATTTTACATTTGCATTTCCATTAGTGCCATTAATACCATTCTTTCCAGCTGGACCTGGTTCACCTTGTTTACCTTCTTTTGTACAACTAAATGTTGTAATTATACTTGAAATTAATACAAGCAATGCTATTCTTTTGATTGTTTTCATAAATATATTTTATTGGTTCGCTGCTAATTTAATGAAAACAAATTAATTTACATACTAACTAGTATGTAATTTTTTCTTTTAAAAAGATGACTTTTCCTTTTCGATGGAAAAACTTAAACATCAAGAGGTAAATAAGGAATTACTACGTAAGATTTCTATACGTATTAAAGAGTTACGCAAACAAAAAGGAGTAAGCCAAGAAATATTTGTAACAGATACAGGAATTAATATTGGAAGGATTGAGAGTTGCAAATCCAATTTCTCGGTTACAACATTACAGAATATATGTAATTACTTTGAAATAACTCTTGAAGAATTTTTTTCAAAAGGGTTTGACGATTAACTTTAATATTTCTTTATCAGAAGAAATTACTTCTAATTAGGTTCAACAACGACTGCGAGTATTTTCTGAATGTGTCTATTATTGTAATCTTTGATAAATTCTGTCAATTTGTTTTCTATAGATTCATATTCAGAGTCAACTATTAAAAGAATTAGTGGTGTTGAACTGCTTTCTAAGATTCTTTGATATTTAAGAACTTGACCACTTGCTCTATGTAACTCACTACTCTTTACTTTTCTTTTTAATTCAATAAACAACGATTCATTAATACAAAAATCAACAATTCCTTTTTCTTTTCCAGTTTCAATTCGATGTTGTGTGTCAAATGTAAGGTTTTTGCTAATAATTAAACTTTCAATAAAATGTTCTGATAAATGCTTCTCATAATCTTTTTCAAGGTCTTGAACTTCAGGTTTCCAATTACTAATAGCATTTAATGTGGCTCTAAATATTGAATCAGGATTTGAACTTATTATATTCTTTATTTGTTCCTTATTTTTTGTATTTACTACACAACCATTTTGAATACTTAATTGAATAACATGTGGTTTTTCCTTATTGAAAAACACTTCTAATAAATTAAGTTTCTTTGAGAAATGCAAAAAGACAAAAATCACAATTCCAATGATTATTAGAATAAATCCAAATGAAGTATAGCTTTCAAACGTACGAAGCAAACCCATTTTAGCACTAAAAAAAGTTTGAAAAGGTATTCTAAATATCTCAGAAATATTCTGTAGTGCTTTTATTATAAAACCAGACATAAAAATCCAAACCCCAATAAAAAACAATTGACTATTTTTATCTTTTTGTTTAATTGCATTTAGTATTGCAATAATTATTTTAAAAGACAACTGTATTCGCTCAATAAATCTTTTAAATGACCATTTATTATTTTCATCTCTAAATTTTCCAGCCCAAGCAAAAAGTGAAACAAGAATAAATAATAAGTATAAACATGTAGCCACAAAAGTTAATGATAGTCTACGTGGTAATATTAAGTAATCTACTAATGGAGCAAAAACAACAACAGTTAATGCACCATAAATAAACAAATTACTTCTTCTTCCTTGTAGAAAGTAATCAATTTCTCTAAAAAAGTCAAATAAAATATTTGTTTTATCAGAAATTTCTCGCCCAATAATTTTACTCTTTTCAATAATTTGCTTATCCATTTTGTATTAAAAAAATTAATAGCCTAATTAAATTTGATGATTTCACTAAGATACAATTATTTAATTTAGCAATGTATTTATTTAACTAAGTATTCTCTACAACTCCATTTTTTGCT
>JABTUP010000058.1 GCA_015075325.1 Flavobacteriales bacterium
CCTTCATTGCCATAGTTAGAAATAAGAATGTGGCTCGCTTCTGACTTAAATCTGTTTCTAATATTTACTGCATAGGATTTGCCATATTCATCAACAATGTAGTCTCCATATAATTTTTCTGTTAGCGGTGTTCTACCAATAACCATAAGTGCTTTGCACTTTAGGTTTTTATATTGGTTCGCTAATTCTATATGGTTCTTTTCATTGAATCCGTCTTTGTGTTCAGCATTGCCATAATCAGAAAAAACGCAATCATATGGCGGGTCTAAAAACATAAAGTCGTCTTTGGTCGCCATTTTAAAAACCTCGGAGTAGTCGAGATTATAAATTTCTGTATTAGCAAGTAATTTGCTGTGAGAATTTGTTACCAGTGAAGTATTTAGGTTTGCATATCGTCCATAAGGCACATTAAATTCTCCTTTTGCATTGTAGCGTATCATTCCTGAATATGCTGTCTTATTTATGAAGAAATAAAGAAAAGCATCAGAGTATTTTTTTTCAGTTAGTTCATTGAACATATCTCTGATTTGATAATACAGAGGTTCGTTTTCATCTTCAACTCGCTTGTCAGGTGTTTTACTTTTTAGTTCTTCAAAGTTTCTGCGGTTAATGGCGTAAACCCTCTCTATTTCCGATAATTCTTTTTTGAGTGTGTCAAAGTCGTTTTTTACGCCTAAGTAAAATGATATGAGTTTTGAATTAATGTCATTTATGATTGCTCTTTTCGGTTCTAAATGAAAGAACAAAGCACCACCACCAAAAAACGGTTCAATATATCGTCCGCTATATTGTGGAATGTGTTTAATCAAATGAGGTATTTCTTTTGACTTTCCTCCTCTGTATTTTACAAGTGGTTTCATACTTTGGCTGATTTACGTTTATATTGAACAATACTTTCGGCAACAACATTTAAAATTTGTGTTGCTTCTTCTTCTTCGGCAATAATGTCGTAAACCTTGTCTGCCGACCATAAACGTATTAACTCTTTTGAGTCAACTTCAAGCAAGTCCGCAAGTATAGTTACTTGTTCTCGTTTCGCTCGTCTGTCTCCTTTTTCAATCTTACAGTATGTTGCTGTGTCAATCTCTAACGCAGCAGCTAACTGTCGTTGAGGGATTTGTTTCTCCTCTCGAAGTGTTCTGATTTTATTACCAAAGATTGTTGACATAAGTTTGTCTTGACATTATTTGGCAAATATAATTCTTTTTTCTTTCGGTCGTCATATTTTTTGCACGGTCTGTCTTTTTAGGGTGACGGCTAACGGTCAAGTATATGCGTAGTTGCGGGGTTTCAAGGCACTATCGTTTCAGGTTTGTACAAATGTTACTTTGCTGCATAAAATTTCGATTTACCACAAAACCCCGCAATTATCGCATATACAATGTTATGGGCTGGTTTTATTTGTTTTGTTCAATAAGTGCAGCATTTACTGCATCTTGGTCTAATTTATTCCAAGCACCTGTCGCTGCATCTATAATTACTGGAATAAATCCACCTAAAACGTCCAACACTATCCAACCGGCACCAACTTTTGTATTGACAACTCTTGTAACAGATTCATAACCTTCCTTCCTAAATTCAATTGTGTAGGATTTGTCAGCCTTTAAACTCAATTCAACAGGTGTGGTTCCCATTTTAAATCCATTTACATAAACTTCTGCACCGTGCGGCTCTGAACTTACTGCAAGTGGATGAGTTTTCGGTGCAAAAAGTGTTGCACAACCTGTAATCAAAATAGTCAATGTAAGAATTGACGTAATTGTTAAGATAATTTTCTTCATTTTTATTTCCTTTTAAAGTTTCCTACTCGTTAGGCTTTTCGGATTCGCCCCATTTTTTAAAGTGGTTTTTGGTATCCACTTTTAGTTTGATTAATCGTCCTGTTAATGTCATAAATTTTCAAGATGAGTCAAAAGTCGGTGGTTCTCTTGTCTGTGTCATTCCGTTGTGTCGTTTCTTAAACTTGCCCA
>JABTUP010000059.1 GCA_015075325.1 Flavobacteriales bacterium
TAGCGTTATGCCTGGACGTAATGGTAATAGTGGAGACTACCGTTATGGCTTTAATGGTATGGAGAAGGATGACGAGGTTAACGGAGTAACTGGAAGTAGTTATACAGCAGAATTTTGGCAATACGATAGCCGTTTGGGTCGTAGGTGGAATATTGACCCTCGTACTTATCCGTGGCAGTCGAGTTATGCTGCGTTTAATAATAATCCAATTGTAACTATAGACCCACTTGGTTTAGAAGGTGATAATGTCATAGAATCTGGGGAAGTGCAAGTGCCAAAAGGAGCAAAAGCTGAATTTTCTCAAGGAGATATTACAAAAGGAGAAACGAATCTACCTACTTTTGAATTGGACGGAGGAATTGACCCAACTAAAATTCAATCCGATAATACTTACGCAAGTGTTTTTGTTGAACCAAGAAGTACAAGCGAACAAATACGAGATAATAATAATGCCGTTATTTCTAATTTTCTAACAAATGATTCAAAGCTTGTAGGAAAATTAACTGGTAGAAACAGTCCATTTTCACTTAATGATAAAAAGACTATTTTTAATAATTTTACAGTAAATGGTCCAGCCCGACAAGCTGGTGCACAGTTCGGAATGGGTGTTTTAGCTGCTTCAACAGGTTTGGCTGCGGCCAATATTTTTGGTCTAACTTTAACAAATACATCTACTGCTTCATTGTTTGCAACAAATCTAAGTAGAGGAAGTGTAATGTGGGGTGCTGGTAATGCTTTAGCTAATATAGGAATACAATATAGTTTAACTGGTAGTTTTGGAGAAATTAATGTTACAAGTGTTGCATCAAGCTTTTTATTTAAAAATGCTTTCACAGCAAGTGTTGTTGGAAGTGGTGGTGGTTTTACTTTTAATGGTGGTTATAATGGTTTTGGTGTTAGACCATTATTATCTCTTTCAACAGAAATAGGAATTGGGACTGTCTCTGGTTTAGGCTTTAATTTAGCACATAGCAGAATAGTGTTTACAGGCTCTGCTTTAGGTGATTTTTCAACAGGTGCTATTTTAGGAGTACAGTTTAATTCATTAGGAATATTAATACCTAATGCAATAATTAAACAAAATGAATTAGAGAAATAGAAATGACAAACTATAATAGAATGAGTGATAAAACTTTTAATATTATAAAGAAAATAATAATACTTGCACTACTCATATTAGCATTTTTTATTATTCGCAGCTACATAATTAAGAAATGGGACAGGGAAGAAATTAGTGAGAACAAAGCTTTTGTAAAAGGAAATATAGTTGAGTATGGTCATTCGGGTATTTCTTATCATTATGTAAAGTATAGTTATGAAGTAAATGGTCAAAATATAGAAAATAGACATGGAATTACTCTTTTGCCTTGTGCGACAATTACAGATTTTAGTGGTTGTATAGGTTTAGAATATTGGGTGATTTATTCTAAGTTGAATCCAGAAAAAAGTTATTTATTGGCAACATCATTTGAATATGAACTTTTTGATTTAAAAGTCCCCGATGAAATGAAATAATCTATTCCAACCACCATCAAAAAAATCATCAAGCCTCTCGATAATAAAAAGTCGGGAGGTTTTTTGATTGTTGATTTAGTAATAAAATTATTGTCATTTACCTAAAGCAGCATTAAAACCACTTAAAAATTGCTCTCCTTTACTGGTAAGAGCTTAATCAGTATCCTAGCAACGTACACGAGTAAATTACAATTTATGAGTTCGAATATTCGAAATTAACACTAAATCAAGTTGTTAGTTCTGCATTGCTGTTTGTAGTTTGCAACTACAAACTGAAAAAAATAACTACTTACAAAATCAATTC